>NZ_DASVSO010000699.1:0-24741 GCF_036388035.1 Archangium sp. | reverse complement strand
AGCGCGGCGCGGCGCCGTGCCTCCCCGAACCCGACCACCCCCAACATCCGGGTCTCCTTGCCGGGCACCACGCGCACGGCGATCAGATCGCAGTGCTCCAGGATGCGGCGCATCCCCAGCCCCGCCCCGCCGCCGGAGGCGTTCACCTGCGCGCGCCCTCCCAGCGAGGCGAGCGCCCGTGCGATGGGCCCCGGCGTCAACCGCCCGAAGAGATCCACCGCCTCCAGGTAGATGCCGCCCTCCCCCACCGCCATGGCCACTTGGCAGATGTGCTCGGGGGCCACGGCCTGCACCGCGTCGCGCCGGTGGGCGTAATACGGCGTGCCCTGGGCGTCCGCTGGCGCGTCCAGCAGCGCGTTGGCCGCCAGCTCATGCATCACGTCCGCCGCGAGGCCCGCCGCGCTCCGGCCCCCCTTGGAGGACTCCACCAGCGCGCTCGCCTCGGACGAGGCGGCCTTGAGATCCACCACCCGCTCGAGCCACAGCTTGGCCACCGCCGCCCCGGGGGGCAGCAGCGAATCGCCCCGCAGGAGCGAGGCCAACACCCGCATCTCCCACGCGGACGGGGTGGCCCCCGCCTCACGTGTGGCCAGCAACAGGGCCGGAGGGTCCTTCTCCAACAGGGCGGCATGGGACGGACCCAGACGACCGTCGAAGAGCATCAGCTCGCGAGCCGGGGCCCGCGCGCTTCCCGCCCCCGCCACCAGGGACAGACCGCTGCGCACGAGCGTGGGCGCGGCCTGCTCCAGCACGGCGGGAGCCAGGGAGGGATCTGCGATGAGGTGGAGGCCAGTGACGGCCTCCGGGTGTCGGGCGACTCTCACGGGAGACGACTCAGTACTGGTACTTGACCTCGCTGAAGACGCTCAGCGGGGGGGCCGGGAAGCCGTGGGACTCCTCGTACTTCGCATTGAAGAGGTTGCTGCCGAGCAGCGACACCGACAGGCCCTCGGTGATGTTGGCGCCCACGCGAGCGGTGGCGGTCACGTAGCCGGCCAGCTTCACGCGCTCGGCCGCGCCGGTGGCGGAGTTGACCTGGAAGCCCGGGTCGAAGCGCTCGCCCACGTACACGCCGTACAGCTCGGCGAAGGCGACCTTGCCGAAGTTCGTCCGGCCGCGCGCGTAGATGCGGTGGCTGGGCGCGTAGTCCAGCGGCCCCGCCACGCTGCCCTCGAAGGCCAGCTTGCGCGCGTCGAGGAACTGGTAGGCCACGTCGAAGGAGGAGTTGATGGAGGCCACCTGCGCCGCCGCCTCCAGCTCGAAGCCGCGCACCTGCGCGTCGCCGATGTTCTTGAACTGCGACGTGGAGCCGAAGAGCAGCTCCTGATTGATGAAGTTGCGGGCGTAGTTGTAGAAGCCCGTGCCCGTCATGCGGACCTTGCGGTCGAAGGGCCAGAAGTCCACCGAGGCCTCCACCGTGTCCAGCGTCTCGGCGCGCAGGTTCGGGCTGCCGAGCAGCGTGGAGGCGTACATCTGCTGGTTGATGGCGAGCTCGGCCAGCGTGGGCGCGCGGAAGGCGCGGCCGTAGTTGGCGCGCAGGGTGAGGGCGGGCAGCGCGTGGAACACCACGCTGGCGCGCGGGGAGACCTGGTCCGAGCGCATGTGCCAGACCTTCTCCGGAATCATGTACCGGTCGTAGCGGGCACCGGCGCCGAGCACCAGCTTGCTGAAGGGCCGGTACTCCGCGTCCACGAAGCCACCCAGGATGTTCTGGGTGGTGTCGTCCATGGTCAGGCCGGGCAGGATGTTCTGGTTGTTGACCAGGTCGTTCTTGAAGTCACCGCCGAAGGTGACGGACAGGTCCCCGAGGGAGAGCAGCGCGCGGGCCTCGGCGCCCATCCGGCGGCGCTTGCCGAGGGCCGGCTGCAGCTCGCCGGTGACCATGTTCTCCAGGTCCACCGTGCGGCGCTTGAAGAAGGTGTAGCCCTGGGCGAACAGCCGCAGGTTGTCCGTCACCTGCTGGTCCACCTGCGCGCTGGCGTTGAAGTTCTGCACGCGCTCCACGTCGTTGGGCGTGTAGTGGCAGCGGCCGCAGTTGCCCACGGTGGAGATCTGCTGACCACCCGGGCGGCCAATCTCGCCGCTGGTGAAGTCGGCATCCAGGGCGAGGCTCTTGACGCGCACCTTGCCGCTCACCTGGTGCACCAGCGAGTCCTCGTTATTGTCGACGCGGCCCGACTTCACGTCGTTGAAGAGCTGCGGGCCGTTGGAGCCGAAGCCGTAGTAGCTGACGAGCGCCTCCACGGGGCCGCCGCGACCGGCCGCGGTGGCCTGCGCCCGCCACGTCTGGTCCTGGCCGGCCAGCAGGCGCGCATCCACGCCCACGTCACGGCCTTCCTTGATGAGGTCCGAGGGCTGGCGCTCGATGATGTTGATGACGCCGCTGAAGGCGTTGGAGCCGTAGAGCGAGGAGCCCGGGCCGCGGATGACTTCCACCTGCTTGAGGTTGCTCAGCGGCGTGGTCTCGTCCGCGTAGAACTGACCCGTCCAGGGGTCCGTCAGCGGCCGGCCGTCCTTGAGGAGCAGCAGCCGGTTGGAGAGGTAGTTGGAGCCCAGGCCGCGCGCGCTCACCGCGGCCTTGCGCATGGAGCCGCGACGGCACTCCATGCCGGGGAAGTACTGGATGGCCTCGCACAGGGTGAACTGGCCGGTGCCCTCCAGCTCCTCGGCGGGAATCCAGGACACCGTCATCGGGACGTCCACGATGCGCTGGTTGCGCTTGGACGCGGTGGTGATCACCGCCTCGCTCAGCAGCTGCTGGACGGACTCCTCCAGGGAGGCACCACCCTCCTGGGCGGCGACCGGATCCGGGATGTCCAGGCCGGCGAGGCTGGAGGGCGGAGGCAGGGCGCGCGTGCTGGCCGGGCCCGCGAAGGGCGCGCGCTGCGGCACGTTGCTGGCCGGAGCCGCGTCAGCCGTCGCCGAGCCGCGTGCCGGCAGCGGCATCTTCGGCTTCTGCGTCCTGGACGCGCGCGGGGCATCCGCCATCGGCTCCGCCGTGGCGAGCTTGTCCTCGCTCGAGGCCCCCTTGACGGCGGCTCCCGAGGAGGACGAGGGGGTGGACTTCGTCTGCGCGGTCGCGCTTCCGGCGACGAGGCCGCACATCAGCCCCATGAAGGCCTTGTTCCGCAGCCAACCGATTCGAGTCGAGTGCATCGTTCTCTGACATCCCACGAATTGGGTAGGAGCCGCTCGAGTCCGCGTCCGGTGGTCGCCCACCGGATCACGCCTCCGCCGCCAGGATGGCGGACGTTCCCTCACGCCCAGGTTGTTGAATTGTAGCTACTTTATCTCTTCATGAAGCAGGAGTCGTCCCCCCACCCCATCAGTCATCCGGCTGTTCCGCCGACACATCCAGGGCGTCGGCGAAGGAAGGAAGAACGGGCTGAAGGGCCTGGGGCTCGAGGAAGGCCTTCGTCTCCACCTTGAGTGAACCGGCCTCCACCAGCAGGGGCTGCCGGCGGGGCGGGCCGCGCTGGAGCAGCTTGCCGAAGTCGTCCAGCTCCTTGCCCTGCACGGCGACGAATGCCCCGAAGGGTGCCACGGCGTCGAGCTTCTTCAGGTTCTCCTTCAGGTCGTCCTCGTCCCCTCGCATGCCCACCAGGACGGCGCCGGGCACCTTGCTGCTGCGGAAGAGCACCTTGACGCCCTGCGGCACGTGCGCCAGGGGCACCAGGGCCGCCTCGGCGCCCTTGGCCTCCAGCATCTTGAGGGCGGACTCCACGTTGGGCACGGAGGTGAGCTTGAAGTGCTTCTTGGCGTCCAGGTCGCCGGCCAGCACCACGTTGGTGACGAACTTGGGATCCGCCGCGCCCGCGCCCTTGACGATGGCGAGTCGCGTGCCGGCCAGGTCCTTCACCGAGCTCTTCGAGGTGGAGACGATGGCCCAGCGCTGGCTCGTCTCACCGGACAGCGGCGCGAGCGCCACCGGGGTGGCCTTGTTGCCGAGCTGCACGGCCGCCCACGAGTCCACGACGGCGAAGTCGATGCCGCCCTCGGAGATGGCCTTCGAGAAGTCCTCGTAGCGGGCGAAGCTCTTGGGCGCGGTGGGCCGGCCCGTCGCGGCGGACAGCCTGGCGGCGAGCGCCTCGGCGTACTGGAAGCGCTGCTGGCCATCGGTGAGGGTGGTGGGCAGGAAGACGCCCAGGGTGGCCTTCTTGGCGGCCGCCTCGGCGAGGGGCGCCCCCGCGCCGACGAGCGCGAGACCCAGGATGAGCGAGCGAAGGAAGTTCATGGCGTGGTGTCCGAAGCGGTGGCGCTGGAAGGCTCGGGGTTGGAAGTGGGGGCGGGGTCGGACAGGCCGTAGAGCATCTGCAGCCGATCCTTCCACTCGCGCACGACGGCGGTGCGCGGGCCACCGGTGGCGACGTAGCGGCGGTAGGCGTCCACGGCCTCGCCCACGTTGCGGCGGCGCTCCTGGGCGTCGATGCCGAGGTTGAGCGTGGCCTGGGGGACGGCGCCCTCCAGCCGCTTCCAGGTGGCCACGGCGTCGGCGGACTTGCCGCCGCGGTAGGCCACGCAGGCGAGGTTGTGCTGCAGGGCGGGGCTCTCGGGCGCGAGGGCCAGCGCGGCCTTGAGGGCCTTCTCCGCCGCCCGCATGTTGCCGGAGTTGTACGCGCGCTCGGCCTCGCGGCGGTGGAGGGCGCTGATGAGGGCGTTCTGCCACTGCGACTGCTCGGGGATGGCGCGCTTGGCGGCGGTCACCAGCGCCTTGCGAGCCTGGGGCAGCATGTCGCGGCGGTAGAGGACGTAGGCGTCGGCGAGCTGGCGGGTGTTGGGCCGGCTCCACGAGGGGGCCGGGGTGAGCGCGCGCTTGAAGCCCGCGCTGGCCTCCGCGAAGCGCCCGTCCTCGACCTGCACGAGCGCCTTGGCGAGCTGCGCCAGACGGCCCAGCTCGGCCTGCGAGGCGATGCCGGCGCGCTCGGAGGCCTCCACGTCCTGGCGGGCGCCCGCGGCGTCACCGGACTCCAGGCGGGTGAAGGCCCGGCGCAGGTGGGCGCGCGAGAGGTTGGCCTTCGTCACCTGGATGGCGCGCTTGGAGTTGCCCGGCTCGGCCAGGCGCTTGAGCGCCTCGTCCGTGCGGCCCAGCTCCATCTCCGCCAGCGCGGAGCCCGCCGCCACGTCCGACAGCGAGGCCACGTCCGGGGCCAGCTGCCCGGCCTGCGAGAAGGCGGCGAGCGCCTCCTGCGCATTGCCCGAGCCCAGCCGCGCGTAGCCGAGCAGCAGGTGCTCGCGCCAGGTGACGTCCGGGAACTTCACGCCCTGCTCCAGCACCATGCGGGCCTCGGCGTGGGCACCCTGCTCCAGCAGGGCCGCGCCCAGCCGGCGGGCCATGGCCGCGTCGCGCTCCAGGTCGAAGGCGCGGCGCAGGTCGCGCACGGCGTCATCCACCCGGTTCGCCCCGGCGCGATCCCTCGCGCGGTGGGCCAGGGCGCGGGCCAGCCACTTGCTGGCCTCGGCGTGCCCGGGCTCGGCCTTGAGCGCGTGGTTGTAGTCGTCGATGGCCTGATCCCACTGGCCGGTGACGAAGTGATCCGCGCCGAGCAGCAGGTGGCCGTAGGCCAGCTTGGGCGCCATCTCCACCACGCGGCGGTGCACCTCGACGGCGCGCTGGTAGCGGCCGGCGCGCCGGTTGGCCGAGCCGAGCGCGGCCCACAGCTCCAGGCTGTCGGCGCCGGACTGCACGGCGGCGTCGAGGAAGGAGATGGCCTCCTCGTTGCGGTTCTGCTTCTGGAGCGCGAGGCCCACGGCCATCTGCGCGGCCACGTCGCCCGGGACCAGCTCCAGCACCTTGCGGAACTCGGCCTCGGCGTCGGCGGGACGGCCCTGGGCGATGCGCACGTCACCCAGCAGCATGTGCGCGGTGGGCGTGCTGCCCAGCTTCACCTGGGCGAGCGCCTGCTGCTCGGCGCGCGGCAGGTCCGAGGAGGCCAGCAACAGCCGACCCAGGCGATCCTTCGGCTCGGGCACCTTGGGGAAGCGCAGGGTGAGGCCCTCGAGCAGGGCCATCGCCTCGCCCACCCGCTCCTCCATCTCCAGCACCAGGGCCAGGCCCATCTGGATGGAGACGGACTCCGCGCGGCCCGCCTGGGCCCGCTCGAAGGAGATCCGCGCCGCCGCCGCGTCACCCCGGATGAGGTGGGCGCGGCCGAGCAGCTCGTGGATCTGATAGTCGTTGCCGGCGATCTTCTCCGGGCGCTGGGCCAGGTACGTCTGCAGCTCGGCCACGGCGTCGTCGCCGCTCGCGGAGCCCAGGACGTAGTAGCTGCCCAGGTAGTAGTGGACGAGCAGGTGCTCGGGCTTGTTGGCGGCGGAGACCTGCTGCATCAGCGGCACCGCCTCGTCATAGCGGCGCAGCTTGAAGAGCGAGATGCCCAGCGGGTAGGCCACGTCGAGCGAGTCCGGGTGGGCGGCGTACACCGGGCCGACCTTCTCCACCACGAGGGCGTGCTCTTGCAGCGCGGAACCCACGGCGCCGAAGCCGGCGGCGGCCTCGACGGAGCCGGGCTCCGCGGCGAGCGCCTTGCCGAACAGCTCCAGGGCCTTGCGGTACTTGGCCTCGGCGCGCTTCTTGTCGCCGGAGGTGGCCGCGGAGCTCGCGTCCACCTGAGCCGTCTCACCCTCACGCACGAGCCGCTGGGACTCGGTCATGGGAGGTGGGCGGTACTGGGCGAACGAGGTCGTGCCCGCCAGCGAGTGGATGAGGACCAGCGTCGCCGTGAGGCGACGCACCAGGGGACGATGAGGACGTCTCATGAGGCTCATGGGGAGGCGGGAGCGAACTCGGCGACGACGACGGTGATGTCATCGTGCGCGGGCTGGCCAGCACTGAAGGCCCGCGCATCGGCCAGGATGGCGTCGCGCAGGGCTTCGGCGGAGAGGTGGGAGTGGGCCTGGATGGCGGCGGCCAGGCGTTGGGTGCCGTACTGCTTGTCGGCGGCGTCACGCGACTCGGTGAGGCCGTCCGTGTACCAGACGATGATGTCGCCCGGCCGGAGCTGCGCCTGGCGCGAGGTGTACTGCGAGTTGACCGAGGCGCCGAGCAGCGCGCCGCGCGCGGGCAGCGAGGCCACCTGGCGCGTGCCGCGGTTGTAGACGATGGGGCTGGGGTGGCCGCCGCTCGCGTAGTCGATGACGCCCGTCTGCACGTCCAGGACGGCGAGGGCACTGGACATCTGGTGCTCGCCCCGGCCGATGTGGGCCAGGGTGTGGTTGAGCGAGGAGATGAGGACCTGCGCCGTGAGCTCCTCCGGCTGGCGCATGGTCATGGCGGCGGCGAAGCCGCTGGTGGCGCTGGTGGCCACGAGCGCGGTGGCCAGACCGTGGCCGGTGACGTCGCCGATGCCCACCACCACGCGCCGCTCGTCCAGGGCGGAGCGCGTCCACCAGTCACCGCCGCAGGCGTCCGCGGTGACCACGAGCCCGGCGATGCGCAGGGGCCCCACCTGGAAGCCCTCGCGGGCCGGCAGCAGCGTCTCCTGCACGGTGCGCGCGAGCGACACGTCGCGCTCGAGCTGCGCCTTGGCGCGCACGTCATCCAGCAGCACGCGGATGCGCTCGGCCATGTGGTTGAACACCACGCCGAGCGTGAGCACCTCGCGCCCGGCGCCGCGGGCTGGCTCGGCGCGCGCGTCCAGGTCACCGGCGGCCAGCTGCATCACCTTGCCGGTGAGCACGCCCAGGGGCCGGGTGATGCGCCGGCTCTGGATGGCCACCAGGATGGCGGACAGCAGCACGAAGCCCACGCCCAGCCCGGCCATGGTGAGGGTGTTGCGGCGCAGCGCCTCGGTGCGCGTGCCCTCCAGCTCGTGCAGCATCGTCTGCAGCGCGTCCAGCGAGTAGCTGATGACGACCACGCCCTTGCCAATCTGGGCGCCGTAGTCGATGGGCTCCTGGTACTCGATGATGGGCTTGCCGCCGTACAGCGCGCTCACCCAGCGCCGCTCCGGCTTGCGCTCGGTGGACTCCCCCAGCTTCGCGTCCTCCTTCGAGTCCGCCACCAGCAGCCCCTCGGCGTCGTACATCTGCACGCGGAGGATGTTGGGGTTGTCGGAGATGATGGAGCGCGCCACCTCGCCGAGGAAGGCGTAGTTGTTGTCGCGCAGCGACGTGGCCGAGGTGAGGGCCAGGGTGTGGCTGAGCGTCTGACCGAGCTCGCGCGCCTGATCCTGGATGCGCAGCTTGAAGCGCTCGGAGGTGTCCTCGAACTGGGCCTTGCTGGACATGGTGGCCACGAAGGCCAGCAGCCCCACCACCAGCACCAGCAGCGTGCCCGTGGTGAGCAGGAGGATCTGATCCAACCGGAGCCCGCGGACGGCGGCCACGTCGGGCAGCTCACCGGCCTCCAGGGGCGCGACGATGGTGCCAGTCGCCTCCGGATGCAGTGGGGACAGGGAGGTGGCGGTGTAGCCGGCGACCTTCGTGTGCGTGGCGGTGAATTCGCCCGCCCCGAGCGGCGCGGAGGATCCATCCGCTTCAGGCTCGGGCGGGGCGGGTCTGGGCGACAGATTGGATTTCGACAAGGGCTCACCCGGAGCGGCTGGGACCGCGCTACGGATAAAAAGGGGGAAGTCCACTTTAGCGCAACTCGGGAAGAAACCTAGAGGGTGCCTGGATCCGCCTGGATGTGCGGGGGCGGCCCTACTTCTGGTATAGGCGCCCCATGCACAAGCTCGTCGCACTGGCCGGGAGCCTTCGCCGCCAGTCCACCACCCGCATGGCCTTGCAGGTGGCCATCGAGGGAGCGAGGAAGCTGGGCGGTGAGGTGCGCGTGGTGGATCTCGCCGAGCCGCGCCTGCCCTTCTTCGAGGACGGAGTCACCCACACGGACCCGGCGGTGGTGCAATTTCGTGACGCAGTGCGTGAGTGCGACGGGCTGCTGATCGCCACGCCCGTGTACCACGACAGCTACAGCGGGGTGCTGAAGAACTCCCTGGACCATCTCTACAAGGAGCTGACGGACAAGGTGGTGGCGCTCATCGCCGTGGGAGGCGGGCGGACGGGACAGGGACAGGCGCTGGAGCACCTGCGCGCGGTGCTGCGCGAGACGAGCACCTGGGTGATTCCCCGTCAGGTGGTGGTGCCGCAGGCGGACACGGCCTTCACCGCCGAGGGGCGGCCCACGGACTCCGAGGTGGAGACGCGGCTCACCCAGTTGGGCGCGGAGCTGGTGCTGCGCTGCCGTGCCATGCGCCCCAAGCGCACGCCGCCACCGGCGGGCGCCGCACCCCAGGGCGCCAAGGGCTGAGCCGAAGCCCCTCGCAAGGGGGTTCAGCTCACCCGGAGCGCTCCTGCTTCGGCGCGGCCTCGGCGCGAGGGGCCTCGGCCTGGGCCTGGAGGGCGCGCCGATCGATCTTCCCGTTGCGGGTGCGCGGCAGGACGGGGAGCGCGTGGACCTGGTCCACGATCATGTAGCGCGGGAGCCGCTCGGCACAGTGGCGCTTGAGCTCCAGCAGCGAGGGGGGCCGCGACTCGGTGGCCACCACGTAGGCCACGAGCTGCGCCGCCATGCCGCTGCCGGAGACCACGACCGCCACCTCCTTGAGCAGCGGGTGCGCCAACAGCGCGGCCTCGATCTCCCCCAGCTCGATACGCCGGCCCCGGACCTTCACCATCTGGTCCCGCCGCCCGAGGTACTCGTAGTTGCCGTCCGGCAGCCGCCGGCAGATGTCCCCCGTGGCGTACGGGCGAGCGCCCTGCGGCTCCTTCCCCCAGTAGCCGAGCATCACCGTGGGGCCCTCCACCATCAACTCGCCCACCTCCCCCGACTGCGCGCCCGGCGGTGCGTCCTCCCCGGAGGCCTCCGCCGCGGGGGCCAGCCACACCCGGTCTCCGCACGAGGCGATGCCGATGGGGACCGGATCCACGCGGTCCTCCGGGATGTGCGTCACCTCATAGAAGGTGCAGACGTTGGTCTCGGTGGGGCCGTAGAGGTTGAGGAGGCGTACCCCTGGCAGACCCGCGCGCAGCGTGCGCAGGTGCTTGAGCGGGAAGGGCTCGCCGGCGAAGAAGATGGTGCGCAGGGACAGCGACGGCTCCTCGAGGAACTTCCCCTGCTCCATCATCAGGATGAGCGCCGAGGGCACCGAGTACCAGACGGTGAGGCGCTCGCGCAGGGCGAACTCCACCAGCAGGCGGGGCGCATACGCCAACCCATCCGGGATGATGCTCACCGAGGCCCCGCCCAGGAAGGCGACGTACAGGTCCAGCACCGAGAGATCGAAGTGGAAGGGCGCGTGGTTGCCCAAGCGATCCTCGGGCACCACCTGGAGCACCTCGGCCGCCCACCGGATGAAGGCCAGCGCGTTGGTGTGGCTGATGCACACGCCCTTGGGCACGCCGGTGGAGCCCGAGGTGTAGAGGATGTAGGCCAGGTCGTCGGGCCTGGACCCGCTGGGCGGCAGCGGCCTGGCCGAGGCCGCCAGCGCGCCGGGGCCGTCCACGAGGAGGAAGAGGACCGCGTCCCCCATCCGCTCCTTCAGCGACCCGGCTCGCGCGGCGCTGGTGATCACCACGGCCATCTGGCAGTCGCCCACGATGGTGGCCACGCGCGCCGGAGGGTTGAGCGGATCCAGCGGTACGTAGGCGGCGCCCAGCCGCAGCACCGCCTGCATGGCCACGACGGCGGCCGCGGACTTGTCCAGCCAGATGCCGACCCGATCCCCTCGCCGCACACCGAGTCCGGCCAACGCCCTGCCCCACCGGTTCGCCCGCTCATCGAGCTGGCCATAGGTGAGCGACTCGTCCGGCCCCCGCACCGCCACGGCCTCGGGGGCCCGGCGCGCACTGTGGATGACCAGGCTCTCCAGCGTCGATGACGCGACTTCCTCGGGAACAGGCACGCGCGGATTCTTCCAAGATCGCTGTTTCCTGACAACCAGTCATCAACCGCCCTACTCACGTCCAGCAGGCCCACGCGCCCACGCCGCCAGCGCGGTGCGGGGAGTCGGCCTCGAACAGGGGGTTGCGCACGCCGCAGCGCGGCAAAGCCGGGGGGGCGGCTCCAGCACGGGGGCTTGAGCTTACGGGGCACCTTTGGGGTATGAGGAGCCCCGCTCATCCTCCCTTTCCAACCCTAGAGAGACGCGCGTGCCAAAACCCCGCCTCCTCAACCGCGAAGAAGACTCGCTCCCGCTCGATCGGGAGCTGCTGGTCCGGATGCACGACCTGATGGTGAAGGCGCGCGTCCTCGAAGAGCGCCTCATCCAGATGTACAAGCAGGGCCACGGCTACTTCTGGATCGGCGGCCCCGGCGAGGAGGCCTTCAACGTCCCGCTCGGCCTGCTCATGAAGAAGGGCCAGGGCCCGGCCTACGACTACCTGCACGCGCACTACCGCCAGTCGGCCACGATGCTGGCCCTGGGCGAGGAGCCCATCGGGGCGATGCGGCAGATGAAGAGCACGGCCTCGGACCCCTACTCCGGCGGCCGCAACTTCGCGGGCCACTTCTCCAAGCGCGCCTGGAACGTGGCGCCGGTGTCCTCCCCCATCGAGGTGCAGTACGCGATGGCCCCGGGCACGGCGCTGGCGCAGAAGCGCCACGGCGGCGACGCCATCACCATCGTCACCGGCGGTGACGCGGGCACGGCCGAGGGCGATTTCGCCTCGTGCCTCGTGTGGAGCTCGCGCAAGGGCAGCGAGCTGCCCATCCTCATCATCGTCACCAACAACAAGTGGGGCATCTCCACGCCGGCGGAGACGCAGCACGGCGAGACCCACGTGGCGGATCGCGGCAAGGCCTTCAACATCCGCACGAAGACGATCGACGGCAACGACCCCATCAACGCCTACCAGGAGCTGCAGGAGGCGATGGAGTACGTGCGCAAGGAGCGCAAGCCGTTCCTGCTGGAGGCCGAGGTGTCGCGCCTCTACGGGCACTCCTCCGCGTCCGGCGCCAACTTCGTGGGCAACGAGCAGGACTGCCTGACGCAGTTCGAGGCCCGGCTGGAGAAGCACGGCATCCTCTCGCGCAAGGAGATGGACGAGCTGCGCAACCGCTACACCGAGGACATGGCCGCCATGGCCCGCCAGGTCATCCAGGAGCCGCTGCCGGGCCCCGAGACCATCTGGAACAACATCTACGCGGAGAGGAAGTAACCCATGGCCAACATGGCACAGGCCGTTCGCATGGCCCTCCACTACGCCGAGGAGCACCTCGGCGTGACCGACATCTTCGGCGAGGACGTGGGCGCCCCCCTGGGCGGCGTCTTCACCGCCACGCAGGGCCTCAAGACGGCGTGGAACTCGCCCCTGGACGAGCGCGGCATCATCGGCATGGCCATCGGTCTGGCCATGGCCGGCGCGAAGCCCGTCGCGGAGATCCAGTTCGCCGACTACATCTACAACACCATCGATCTGCTGAAGATCGCCGGCAACACCTGCTGGGCCACCAACGGGGACTGGAACCTGCCCATGGTGGTGAAGACGCCGGTGGGCAGCGGCATCCGCGGCTCCATCTACCACTCGCACTCCTTCGACGCGACGGCCACCCACATCCCCGGCTGGAAGATCGTCATCCCCTCCAACCCGCTGGATGCGTACGGCCTGATGATCTCCGCCGTCCAGGAGATCAACCCCGTCATGTACCTCGAGCCCAAGGCGCTCTTGCGCGTCAAGGGCGAGGAGCGGATTCCGGGCGAGCCGGACAACGACAAGCTGCTGTCGAAGATGATCGACGCGCCGCTGGGTGACCGCTCGCAGTGGAAGCCGCAGTGGCCGCAGGAGCTCGAGGCCTACGCGGTGCCCATCGGCAAGGGCAAGGTGGTGCGCTCGGGCTCGCAGCTCACGGTGGTGAGCTACGGCCGCACGCTGCCCTTGTGCAAGAAGGCCGCGGATGACCTCGCCAGCGAGGGCGTGGACGCCGAGGTCATCGACATGCGCACCCTGTGGCCCTACGACTGGGAGCTCATCAAGGGCTCCGTCGAGAAGACCGGCCGCGTGCTGTACGTCAACGAGGACACCGAGGTGACCAACTTCGGGGAGCACCTGGTGCGCCGCACGGTGGAGGAGCTCTTCTACAAGCTGGTGGCGCCTCCTCGGCTGCTGGCCGGCAAGTTCGTGCCCGGCATCGGCCTGGCGGACCCCCTGGAGATGGCCTCCGTCCCCCAGCAGGGCGACATCACCTCGGCCATCCGCAGCCTGGCGTCCGAGCAGCCGTAGCGCTCCCTCCGCGAGAAGTCCTCAGGCACGGGGCGGCCCGGATTCGTGTCCGGAGCCGCCCTGTCCCTTTTCGTCGTGGGCGGCCCCCTGTAGACTGTGGAGCAGCCGTGCAATCGACGCCATCCAGAACTCCCGCCCCGGACGCACCTCCCTTCCGCATTCGCCGCGCTCGCCGCGGTGACGCCGAGAGCCTCGCCACGCTCCTGCGCGAGATGGGCTATGCCCACGGCTCGGATGCCCAGACGGTCCACTGGGTGATCAGCCACCCGGAGATCGAAATCTTCGTCGCGGCCGACCCCCAGGATCGCCCCGTGGGCATGGTGTCGCTGTCGCACCGGCCGCAGCTGCGGCTGCGCGGGCGCATCGCGACCGTGGACGAGCTGGTGGTGACGGAGAGCTGGCGCCGCCGCGGCGTGGGCAAGGCGCTCATGGAGCAGGTGCTCGACCGTTGCGGCGAGCGGGCCCTGAGCGTGAAGCGGCTGGAGGTGAGCGCCTACGCCCTGGAGGAGCTGGCCTCCTTCTTCGAGGCCCGCGGCTTCGTCCGGGTGGACAACCTGGTGATGCGCTACGAGAAGCTGGAAGGTCAGCACCGCTAGCCGCCGCACCACCCCGGGGCCACGAGAGCCCCGGGGTTGCTTGCGGCTCTTCAGCGCTTGAAGCTGGCCACCACGCGCTGCAGGCGCGCCTGGTCGGCATCGCTGACGTCGACGAAGCGCACGCCGATCGCCTCGGCATCATCCCGGACCCAGGAGATGAGGCCCTCGAGATCGAAGTCCTCTCCGCTCACGGTCATCTGCAGGCGCACGCGCGCGCCCACGTCGTAGGAGCGGCGCGTGCGCAGGCACAGGCCTCCCGCCGACAGGTTGAGCGAGTAGGCGCGCATCGCGCGTGCCGCGTCCTGGGTGTCCAGGAAGCGAACATCGAACGTGGCGGACACCCGCTCATGGGCCCTCCTATTGGCGAGCGCCATTTCCGGCGTCTCCGCGGCTTCGGCCGTCTTGATGGTCATGCGCACTCGTTTCCTCGGGCTCACTGCTGGGTGGGAAGCACGAAGGTGACGCGTCAGGCCGACGACCTCGCGACACCTTGATTGTCCCATCAAGTGTCCGCTGTCCCCCATGCCTTGTTCAAGGGGGGCCCGTTTCTACACGGACGTCTTATTAGTCCCGTTCGTAACTCCAGACGGGGAGTGGAATGCGGGCGAACGTTCTTCTTTTGATCAGTGTCCTCCTCATCGGTGGCGTGCTGGGTGCCTGCCGCAACGGCAGTGAAAATGGCCCCGGGGACTCGGGGAGCGAGCCCGGAGCCGATGGCGGGACGGACACGACGCCGGATGGGAGCACGCCGGGGCGGGACGGGGGCGGCGGGGGTGGAGACGACGCGGGGGAGACGGCCTCGGGCTGCGACGTGGCGCGTCAAACGGGCTGTGACGCGGGCGCGCTCTGCCTGCGCGGCGTGCAGGAGGACGGTGGGCAGGGCAACCTCTGCTTCCCCGGCGAGTGCGATCCGGTGAAGCAGGACTGTCCGGCGGGGAACAAGTGCACCTATGTCCTCCAGGGGACAACGCGGAGCCGCCGCTGCGTCCAGGATGGGACAGTGGACGCGGGCGGGGCCTGCAACGGCACCACGACACCGGCGGGCGACGTCCACGACACGTGCAGGGCGGGGCTGTCCTGCGTGGATCAGCCGGCGTCGGACGGGGGCACGACCTTCGTGTGCAAGAAGTTCTGCCACTCGAGCGAGCAGTGCACGGCGCCGAGCGACTGCATCGAGGTGCTGCGCTTCACGGGCTCGGACGAATTGCCGCGGGTGTGCGCGGAGCCGGGGCCCAAGTGCGATCTGCTGGCGCAGGGCTGCGCGAGCACGCTGGGGTGCTACCCCTCGCCGACGAGCGGCCCGGTGTGCGTGACGGCGGGAGCGGCGGAGGATGGCTCCGCCTGCACGTACTCGAATGACTGCCGGCCGGGCAGCGCGTGCGTGAATGACGGCTCGGGTCTGAAGTGCCACCGGCTGTGCCGCACCCCCTCGGGGGAGCCGGCCTGCGCGTCCGGACGCTGCGAGCCGCTGCGGGACTTCGCGGGCGTGGGGGCCTGCGTGCCCTGAGCGGGGCGCGCGAAACCGCCTCAGAAGTAGAGCGACGGCAGGTAGGGCCCCGAGGGCTCCTGGTAGGCGTCGAGGCTGGTCACCTTCGACCGCTGCGCCACCTGGAGCCCCTGGGCTCGGCACCAGGCGCCGAGCTCGGCGTTGGCATCGGGGACGTGCAGCAGGGTGTCCGGCGAGGCGGGCGAGGCGAGGATGAGCGCCTTCAGCCCGTCGTTGCCGAGCGCCACCGAGTGGCCGCGCGCCCCGAGGCCCGTGGTGTAGCCGACGAGTTGCCCCTCCTGCTCCACGACGAGGCCGGCGCGGAACAGGGTGGCCTCGCGGACATCGGGCTCACGGGAGAAGCCGTAGCAGCGCTCGCCCAGGCTGTTGCAGGCGGCGAGGTCCGCCGACGTCATGGGCCGGACCCGGAGGCCCGCCGGAGGGCTGTCCTTCACCTGCCCCCGGAAGATGGTGAAGGGCTCCCGATCCACCATGCCCATCATCCGGTGCAGCATCATCGCGCTCGGGTTGGACTGCACCACCGTGCCGCGCGCGCCCACGGGCTTTGACTCGCGGTACAGCTCCAGGATCCGCCGGTAGACGGAGAAGACGGCGAAGGGCTCCGCCACGTCCGGGTCCATGACGATGGGCCCCATGCCGACCACCGGCAGCCGCGCATCCATGGCCATTCCGCAGATGAGCCGCGGGCCGTGGAAGGCGCCCACCGCACGACAGCCCTTGCGCTGGAACCACACGGAGGCCCACAGGAGCGCGCTCTCCGGAGAGGGGAAGGCGCTGGGCTCCGACTGCTTCACCGCCAGGGCCTGGAAGGCCTTGAAGACGACCTCACCCAAGGCCTTCGCATCCGCGCGCCCGAGCTCTCGAATCTCCATGCCGTGCCTTCCTTGACCGTCAACTTCGCGGACTTCTAAGCTCCCAATTCATTACAAGCCGAGGAGTCCGATGTCATCCGGGAACACGAAGCCCCAGAGCGCCCCCGTCGTCGAGAACCCCACCACCGTCGCCGACATGCGACGCAATGGTGTCACGGTGGGAGACCCCATCGTCGAGGACGTGGAAGGCATCGAGGCCATGTACCGGCGGCGTGACGACGCGCACAAGGCCCGGGACTGGGAGATGCTGCGCGACACCATCGACTTCCCGGTGTGGATGGTCACCGACTCCGCCGACGTGCAGGCGGTGACGTGGTACGGCGACGAGAGCAAGCTGCTCGAGGTCCAGCACAACATCATGCGGCTGGTGCCTCGCAGCCCCGTGCACCACGAGCGCCGCTACGTCTTCCTCACCAGCAACCTCGCCCTCAACATGGAGAGCAACACCGTCATGGTGGGCAACGAGCAGGTGGCCTTCAAGGCCGCCCACCTCGTCATCCGGCGCGATGATGGCAAGTGGCGCGTGAAGTCCGTCATGGAAGGCGGCTGGGGCAACGTGGCCAAGATGTTCGGCACCGACTTCCGCGTCCCTCCCTCCACTCCCTGAGCGCGGACTTCCTTCATGCCCGACACGCAAACCCTCACCACCGAGCTGCGAGCCTTCATCATCCGCGAGTTCCTGGACGGCCAGGACTCGGGGCTCGATGCGACGACGCCCCTGCTCGAGTGGGGCATCATCAACTCCTTCTCGATGATGCAGCTCATCCAGTTCGTGGAGACCCGGTTCGGCATCCGGATTCCGCCGGGCGATCTCGTCCCACGCAACTTCCAGAACCTCCAGGCCCTCACCCAACTGCTGAGTGAGAGGTCGAGCGGCTCGACCTCCTGAGCCCCGTTACAGGCCGAGCTTGCGCGCGATGAGCTCGCGCTGCATCTCGGAGGTGCCCGAGAAGAGGGTGCTGGGGATGGAGTCGCGCAGGGCGGCTTCGATCCCCGTCTCCTGGATGATGCCCATGCCCCCGTGGATCTGGATGGCATCGAGCCCGGACTGGACGGCGCCCTCGCTCGCGGCGAGCTTGGCGAGGGCGATCTCCACCGAGGCGTCCTCGCCCCGCTCGAGGCGCCAGCAGGCGCGGTAGACGAGGAGCCGCGCCGACTCGAGCCGCAGCTTCATGTCGGCCACCCGGTGGGAGACGGCCTGGTTCTTCCCGATGGGCTTGTTGAACTGCCGGCGCTGCCGGGCGAACTGGACGCTGCGCTCCAGCAGCCGCTCACTCAGCCCCACGTAGGCGGCGAAGAGGCACGAGCGCTCCCACTGCATCGAGCCGTTGAAGATGGGGGCGCCCTGCCCCTCCACCCCGAGCCGCGCCGAGAGCGGCACCCGGCAGTCGTCGAAGTACACGGACGCGATGGGCGAGGTCTTCAGCCCCAGGGTGTCGAAGGGCTGGCCCACCGTCACCCCCGGCGTCCCCTTCTCCACCAGGAAGGCGCTCAGGCCCAGGTAGCCGTCGCTGGGGTTGGTCTGCGCGTACACCAGGAAGAGGTCCGCGACGGGCGCGTTGGTGACGTAGCTCTTCACGCCGTTGAGCACGTAGAAGTCGCCGTCCCGCACGGCCCGCGACTTCAACGCGTAGACGTCCGAGCCCGAGTCCGCCTCGGTGATGGCGTTGGCGCCAATCATCTCGCCAGAGGCCAGCTTCGGCAGCAGGCGCTGCTTCTGGGCCTCACTGCCGTGCTCGACGATGGGCATGACGCACGCGAGCAGGTGCGCCATGGCGGAGAACACCAGGCCAGTGTCCTCGCAGCCACGCCCGAACGCCTCGGCGAGCCGGGCCGTCATCAACGCCCCGAGCCCCATGCCGCCGTACGCCTCTGGAATCGACAGGCCCAGGAAGCCGAACTCCCCCCACGAGCGCCAGCGCTCCAGGGGGAAAGGCTGCTCCGGGCGGGAGCTCGCGGGCTGCTTCCCGGCGAATGCCAGGGCGCGCTGGTAGAGCTCCTCCTCCTCCTGCTTCCACGAAAAGTCCATGTGGCTCCGTGCCCGGAAGTATAGGGCATGGAGCACGCCCGGGTCTCACCCGGTGTTGCGCATGCCCGCGGCGATGCCGGCCAGGGTCAGCAGCAGCGGCCGATCGCAGTTGTCCGCCCCCGCCCTCTTGCGCCGCATCAGCTCCACTTGGAGGAAGGACATGGGGTCCACGTAGGGGTTGCGCAGGGCGATGCTCTGCCGGAGTTGCAGGTTGCCCTCCAGGAGGCGCGGCTCGCCCGTCACGCGCTTCACCCAGCGGCGGGTGCGCGAGTACTCGGCGCGGATGCGCTCCCACAGCGGGCGCGTGGAGTCGGGCGCCAGCGCCGCGTAGCGCGAGGCAATCGCCATGTCCGCCTTCGCCAGCACCATGGACACATTGTCGATGACGGTGTGGAAGAAGGGCCACTGGCGGTACATGCGCTTGAGCTGCTCGAGGCCCTCGGGCCGGGAGCCGTACTCCTCCAGCGCGGTGCCCACGCCGAACCAGCCCGGGACGATGGCGCGGTTCTGCGTCCAGGCGAACACCCACGGAATGGCGCGCAGGGACTCCAGTCCTCCCGAGGCCCGCTTGCTGGGGCGGGAGCCGATGGGCAGCGCGGAGATCTGCTCGATGGGCGTGGCCGTCTGGAAGAACGGGACGAACTGAGGGTCCTCCCAGACGAGCGAGCGGTAGGCACGGCGACCCAGCTCCGCCAGCTCGTCGAAGGCGGCGCGGAACGGGGCCTCCGCCTCGGCCGCCACGCGCGGCTGCGCATCGAGCGAGTGCAGCAACACCCCGCTGAGCACCAGCTCCAACGTGCGCCGGGCCAGCTCGGGCCGGGCGTACTTGTGGTCCAGCGCCTCGCCCTGCTCGGTGGCCTTGTACGTGCCGGCGACGCTGCCGGGCGGGAGCGCGAGGATGGCCTCGTGCGCGGGACCCCCGCCTCGGGCCACCGTCTCACCGCGACCGTGGAAGAGGCGCAGGCGCACCCCGGCCTCGTGGGCCAGCTGGGTGAGGGCGGACTGGGCGCGGTAGAGCCCGGCGCTCGCGGCGAGCAGCCCCACCTCCTTGCCCGAGTCGCTGTAGCCCACCATCACCTCCTGGACGCCCCGGGCCTGGAGGTGCTGGCGGTACTCGGGGTGGGCGAACAGCTCGCGCAGGATGCGGGGGCCGTCATCGAGCGCGCCGAGCTGCTCGAACAGGGGCACCACGTCCACGGTGGCGCACCCGCGCGCCTCGTCCCACAGGCCGGAGCGGCGCGCGCAGGTGAAGGCCGCGAGCACGTCCTCGGCGCTGGAGGCCATGGAGAGGATGAGCGTGCGGCAGCTCCCCTCGCCGGACTCGGACTGGGCCTCGCGCATCCGCTGCAGCACGGCCAGCAGCCGCGCTCCGCCCTCCGTCGGCGCGGGCCCGCCCTCCAGCGACGCGGCGGCGCTGCGCGCGTCGTCGGCGGGCGCGCGCACCTCCAGCTCCGCCAGGTGGAAGCCCATGGCATTCACCCGGGCCATGAGGCGGCGCACCTTTCGCAACCCGGCTTGCCTCGCCTTGGCCTCGATGAGCGAGCGCTCGAGGATGCTCAGCTCCGCCAGGAAGTCCGCGGGCGAGCGGTAGGCGGTGGGCGCGAGGGGCTCGGTGCGGCCGGCGCGGCGGCCCTCCACGTACACCAGGGCGGCCTGGAGCCGGGCCTCGATGAAGCGCAGCTTGCGGCGCCAGGGCTCGCCCACGGTGCGCGAGCCATACCGCGCCATCACCTCCGGCAGCTCCGTGGCGTCCTTCTCCAGCGAGGCCTTCAGCTCCTTCGAGATGAAGGAATGGGGCTCGGACTGGGTGAGCACCCAGCCCAACTTCGCCACCTCGGTCATCAACGCCCGGAGACCTCGGGCCCGGTGGGCGCGCAGCGTGTCCGCCAGCACGTCCGGCGTCACCAGCGGGTTGCCGTCCATGTCCCCGCCCACCCACGAGTGCAGGCGCACGGGTGTGGCGAGCACTCCCAGCGGCTCACCGAAGGCGCGCTCGAAGGCCCAGTCGAGCGTCTCCGGCATGAGCGCGAGCTGCTCGGCGAGCACCTCCTCCACGTACCAGAGGATGTTCTTCACCTCGTCGCCCACGGTGGGCCGCTCGCGGCGCAGCTCGTCCGTCTGCCAGAGGGCGGTGATCTCCTCGCGCATGGAGGCGCGCGTGTCGGCCTTCTCGCGCGGGGTGAGGTGGCAGCGGTCGCGCTCCTCGAGCAGCCGCGCGAGGCGGTACGTCTTCTCCAGCACCGTGCGGCGCGCGGCCTGGGTCGGGTGCGCGGTGAGGGTGAGCGTCACCCGCATGGACATGAGCATCTCCCGCACGCGCGAGGCGGGGATGCCGGCCTGCCGCAGCGACTGCATCACCGCGTCCAGCGAGCCGCGCTGGGAGCCCTGGAGGCCGCCGATGGCGTGCTCGCGGGTGCGGCGGATGCGGTGGTGCTGCTCGGCGAGGTTGACGAGGCGGAAGTACGTGGAGAAGGCGCGCAGCACGGGCTCGGCCTGGCCCAGGGGCATCTCCCGGAGCAGCGCGGCCAGCTCCGAGGCGGCGGCCCGGCGACCGGACTTCGGGCCGCGCCGGCGCTCCTTGGAGAGACGCCGGACGCGCTCCTCCAGATCGAAGAGGGCCTGCCCCTCCTGCTCGATGAGGACTTCCCCGAGCAGTCGGCCCAGGAGCCGGACATCCCTGCGCAGATGCGGATCGACGAAACGAGTGGGACGCATACGGGGCGTGAAGCTAGTTCCACTTCCGCGCCCCGATCCACCTCAATGGCGGGACTTCATCGGCCGGGAGACGTTGTCACGTCCCAATCCGACGCAAGGTGAGCAACGGACCGTCGTCCACCTTGCGACCGGTGAGGTCGATGACACAGTCGAGCATCCACTCGCCATGGCCCTCGGGGTCGAGGATCCGCTGCTGGGCCTCCCACTGCCGCGGGCCCGTCTCCTTGAGGAGGGTGTTGGCCGGCCGGCGCGCCTGCGGGGTGAGCACCACGCTCTTGTTCTCCTCGAAGTAGGGCGTCATCGCCTCCCCCAGCTTCGCCACCGTCCACTGCTCCCCGCCCTCGTCCAGCCGCAGCAGCGCCAGCGCGTCCGGGTAGCGCCTGTAGGCGAGCGCCCGCAGCAGCCGGTGCAGCTCGTTGCGCACGTGTGCGGCGAAGGCCCGCGGATCGTCCGTGAGATCCGTCGGGCGGCGATCCGGAGCCTCGGCGCGCCGGATGACGACCTCGCCCGGGTTCTTCATCCGCTCCCACTCCTCCAGGAGGCTCTGGTCGTCGTAGCGGATCATCGCCCGCAGCCACTCGATGATCTCCGTGACTTCCTGGTTGCGGTAGCGCTCGGGCACCGTCTGGGTGAGCGCCTTGTAGACGTCTCCCAGGTAGCGCAGCAGCACGCCCTCGCTGCGCTGCAGGCCGTACTCGCGCACGTAGTCATGGAAGGACAGGTAGCGCTCGTACATGTCGCGGACGATGGACTTGGGCCGGATGTTCTCCGCGCCCACCCACGGGTGCTTCTCCGCGAAGGCGTTGAAGGTGGTGTAGATGAAATCCCGGTTGGGCTTGGGCCACTCGAGCTTCTCCAGCTCCTCCATCCGCTGGTCGTACTCCATGCCCTGGGCCTTCAGCTCGTTGATCTTCTGGCCCTTGAGCTCGTGCAGCTGGGCGTAGAGCACCACCTCCGGGTTCTCGCAGATGGACTCCACCAGCGTCACCACGTCCAGCGCGTACGTCTCCGCCTCGTGGTCCAGCTTGTTGAGCGTGTCCAGCAGGTAGAGCGACAGCGTCTGGTTGAGCGAGAAGTCCCGCTGCAGCCCCGGCGCCACCGCCACCGTCGCGCCCGAGCCGCCCTCCCCCTTCTGCACCAGCACCAGGCCCGCGTTGCGCAGGGTGCGGAAGCACGCCGCCGCCTCCTTCAGGTTGCGGCGCTTGATGTACTCCGAGCCGTGCGAGCGGAAGATGAGCCGCACCAGCCGCTGGTAGCCCTCGGCCCCGCCCACCATCTCGCTCTGCAGCAGGTTGAGGAGGAAGCCGTGCGTCACCTCGAAGCGCGACTCCAGCGGCTCGGGGAGCCCCGTCTGCAAGCGCTCGAAGGTGTTCTTGTCGTAGTTGACGAAGCCCTTCTGCGGAGGCGGCTTGCGGGGCATGCGCTTGCCACCCTTCGCCTCCTTCTGGGCGATCTTCACGTTCTCGATGACGTGCTCGGGGGCCTGCGCCACCACGCTGCCCTGCGTGTCGAAGCCCTTGCGGCCCGCTCGGCCGGCGATCTGCTGGAAGTCGCGCACGCTCAGCGTGGCCAGCTTGTCGCCGTTGAACTTGAAGAGCTGCGTGAAGAGCACCGTGCGGATGGGGATGTTCACCCCCACGCCCAGCGTGTCCGTTCCGCTGATGACCTTGAGCAGGCCCGTCTGCGCCAACCGCTCCACCAGGAGCCGGTACTTGGGCAGCAGCCCCGCGTGGTGCATGCCGATGCCGTGGCGCAGGAAGCGCTGGAAGTCCTTGCCGTAGGGCGTGTCGAAGGGCGCCTCCATCAACGCCTGCCGGATGGCCTCCTTGTCCTCCTTGGTGGAGAAGTCCACGCTCATCAGGTTCTGCGCCTGCTCGGCCGCGGCCCGCTGCGAGAAGTTCACCAGGTAGATGGGCGCTTTTCCCAGGTGGATGAGGTCCTGGATGGTCTCGTGCAGCGGCGTCTCGCGGTACTCGAAGTCCAGCGGCACCGGGCGCTGCGCGCTGCGCACGCTGGCCACCTCGCGGCCGGTGAACTCCTGCAGGCGCTCCTCGATGAGGTGCGTGTCCCCGAGCGTCGCCGACATCATCAGGAACGTGGTGCCCGGCAGGGTGATGAGCGGCAGCTGCCAGGCGATGCCGCGCTCCCGGTCCGCGTAGTAGTGGAACTCGTCCATCACCACGTAGTCCGCGCGCAGCGTGGCGTCGCGCAGGGCCAGGTTGGAGAGGATCTCCGCCGTGCAGCAGAGGATGGGCGCCTCGCGGTTGATGGCCGCGTCTCCCGTGAGCAGGCCCACCTTCTCCGGACCGAAGGCCTCGCACAGCGCGAAGAACTTCTCGTTGACGAGCGCCTTGATGGGGCAGGTGTAGTAGGACACCTTACCTTCCGCCATGGCCTTGAAGTGCAGCGCCATGGCCACCAGCGACTTGCCCGAGCCCGTCGGCGTCTTGAGGAACAGGTGCTTGCCGCTCAGCAGCTCGAGGATGGCCTCCTCCTGCGCCGGGTAGAGCGACAGGCCGGTGGACTCCACCCAGCCGACGAAGCGGCTGAGGATCTCATCGGAGTCCAGCGGGCCCTGCGAGCGGTCCGGCAGCAGTGCGGCGAGAGGCGCGCGGGTATCGGTCATTTCCATCACGGTGTGGACTCTAGGCTGTAGACCGGGCGGCCAGCCGGGAAAAGTTCACGGCTCCGTCCGGGACCATCCATGGGCAACGGCTGGCTCCCCGAGTGGCATTCCAGCGGTGACGAGCGAGCGAGGCGCCTCGTTGCCACGAATGGCGCGAGTCGCGCTATTTTGCGCCGCCTCCCGCGCTCCCCACCGGCCCTCACTCCGTGTCTCCTTCCGCTCTCGCCGTCTCCGAATCCCAGCCGCAGGTCCCCTCCCCTCTCGCCGTCGAGTTGGAGGGCGTCCTGGCGCGCACGAACACGCTGCACGAGGGGCTGCTGCGGCTGCTGAAGCACCACCCGCTGCTGGCCTTCGCGGTCCTCGGGTGGATGCTCAAGGGCCCCGCCTTCCTGCGCGCCGAGGTGGCACGGCGGGTGGATCTCGACGTGGCGCGGCTGCCCTATGACGAGGCGCTCGTCGCGCGCCTGCGCGAGGAGAAGGCGGCCGGCCGGCGGCTGGTGCTGGCCACGGTCGCCGATCAGCGGGTGGCGGAGGCGGTGGCCGCGCACCTGGGCCTCTTCGACGCGGTGCACGGCAGCAACGGGACGCAGGAACTCTCCGGGTCACTCCGCGAGGCCCGGCTGCGCGAGGTGGGGGGAGAGGGTTGCGAGGAGGCCCGCCCCAGCGGCCCCCTCGTGTTGGGTCCGCGCGCGCTCCTCAAGGCACTGCGGGTGCACCAGTGGGCCAAGAACGTGCTCGTCTTCGTTCCGCTGCTCGCCGCGCACAAGGCCCAGCACCTGCCGATGCTCCTCCAGGCCCTGTTGGGCTTCATCTCCTTCAGCCTGTGCGCCTCCAGTGTGTACGTGCTGAATGACCTGCTGGACCTGGACTCCGACCGCAAGCACCCCACCAAGCGTCGCCGGCCCTTCGCCTCGGGGGCCCTCTCGGTGCGGGCGGGGCTGTTGCTCGCGCCGGCGCTGCTGGGCTCCGGAGTGGCGGTGGCGCTGCTGCTGCCGCTCGAGTTCCTGGCGCTGCTGGCCACCTACTACGCCATCACCCTGGCGTACTCCTTCCACCTCAAGCAGGTGGTGATGCTGGACGTGCTGCTCCTGGCGGGCCTGTACACGGTGCGCATCTTCGGCGGCTCGCTGGCGGTGGGCGTGCCCACCTCGAGCTGGCTCTTCACCTTCTCCATGTTCCTCTTCCTCTCGCTCGCGCTGGTGAAGCGGCTGAGCGAGGTGCGCCGGCTGCGGCTGGCC
>NZ_DASVSO010000698.1:0-9098 GCF_036388035.1 Archangium sp. | reverse complement strand
CGCTTGTAGAGCGTGGTGGCGATCTCGTCCTGCACGTCCTCCAGCTTCTTGTCCGCGGCCGGCCGCTTCTCCTCCACCTTCACCAGGTGCACGCCGTACTTCGTCTCGATGGGCGCCGTCACCTTGACCGGCTCGAGCGCGAAGGCCGCGCTGGCCAGCGCCGGCTCCCAGTTGCCGCGCTCCACCCAGCCGAGGTCTCCCCCGGAGCCCTTGGTGCCCGGGTCCTCGCTGCTGGCCCGCGCCACCTCGGCGAAGTCCTTGCCGCCCTCGAGCTCCTTGGCGAGCGCCTGGGCGCGCTCCAGCGCCTTGGCCTTCTGCTCCGGCGTGGCCTCGGGGGCCAGCTTGATGAGGATCTGCCGCGCGCGGATGCGCTCGGGCTGCTGGTACACGAAGCGGTTGGCCTCGTAGTAGTCCTTGATGTCCTTCTCGTGCGCCTTGCGGAAGGTGCTCAGGTCCTCGGCGCCAGGGGCCGGCACCTTGTCGGCGTACATGGTGGGCAGGAAGCGCGCGAACACGATGCGGGCCTGGTTGCCCTCCTTCTCGAAGCGCGAGCGCACCTCGTCATCCGCGACGACGGCACCGCTCTGCACCATGCCGAGCATCTTCTGCGCGCCCAGCCGGCGCCGCAGGTCCTCCTCGTAGTCCGCGGGCGTCTGCCGGTAGTAGTCGCGCAGCACGGACGTGTAGGTGGTGTAGTCGAACTGGCCGTCCTTCTGGAACTCGGGGCTGTTCTGGAGGATTTTCAGGATCTCCTCGTCCGCCGCGCGCACGCCCCGCTCCTCGGCCGCCTGGGCGAGCAGCTCCGTGTTCACCATCCGCTCGAGCACCTGCTGGGGCAGACCGAACTGCCGGGCGACCGCCTCGGTCACCGGCTGGCCCTGCGAGCGGAGGTACTGGATCTGGTTCGCGTACTCGCGACGGAACTCCAGGATGGGGATGTCCCTGCCGTTGACCACGGCGGCGGCCGAGGGAGCGGCGGCTCCGGGCTGACCGGTGGCGAACCCGTTGCTGCCCGGGCCGAACTGCAGGGTGAACACCACCGCGATCGCGATGATGAAGAGGACCGAGACGACCTTCCGCGGCTCGAGACTGTCGTTCATGTTGCCGTGACCGTGTTTCGTGACTGAGGCACGCCGTGGGTTCCTTCACGCGGAAGGATTCTCGGCGCGCATGTGTTGGGTGCCCGGTCGGATGGTGGACGATGGATCGCCACCCCCCGTGAAGACCTTGACTGCCTAGAGCAACACCCCGGAAAATGCAAGCGATTCAGAGTAGTTAGCGAGCCCCCCTCCGTTCCCGCCGCTCCCTCTCACCTACACGGACCTTCACGAAGTGCTGTCGCTCCTCAAGCGCTACCGGACGCTACTCATCGTGGGTGTGCTGCTGCTGTACCCGCTCGGGGCCTTCCTGACGACGGGACGGCGCGGCAGGAACCCCAATTTCTTGGACCGGGCCGTCATTGGCATGACCGCCCCCTTGCAGCGCGGACTCATTGGCCTCATCGACGGGGTCAAGGCCGTGGTGTTCGGCTACATCGACCTGCGCGAGGTGCGGCAGGCCAACGAGGAGCTGCGCACGGAGAACCTGCAGCTGCGGGCGGCCGTGCAGGCCCTCGGCGAGACGCGGGCGGAGAACGAGCGGCTGCGAGGCCTGCTCGGTTACGCCGAGGCGGCGACGGGGCCGGAGATCGCCGCGCGGGTGGTGGGCGTCAACCCGGTGGCCAAGCTGCTGTCGGTGCGAATCAACCGGGGCGAGACGGACGGGGTGCACCGCGGCATGTCCGTGGTGACGCCGGACGGCATCGTCGGCCAGGTGGTGCGCACCACGGGAGGTTGGGCGGACGTGGCGTTGGTGACGGACGCGCAGAGCCGGGTGGGCGTGCGGGTGCAGCGCTCGCGGGCCCGGGGTACGGCGGCCGGGGCGGGCAAGGGTCCGCTGCGGCTGGAGAACATGCTGCGCACCGAGGACGTCCAGGAGGGCGACCTCATCATCACCTCCGGCACGGACGGCGTGTACCCGCCGGGGCTGGTGGTGGGGAAGGTGACGCACCTGGAGAAGACGGAGCATGGCATGTTCCTGGGCGGCGACGTCATTCCCGCGGTGGACACCACCCGGTTGGAGGAAGTCCTCGTGGTGGGCAACCCCTTTGGCAGCGTGGCGCAGGCTCCGGCCGGAGGTGACCGCTAGATGAAGTTCCTCGTCACCATGGGCCTCGCGCTGCTGCTGCTCACCCTGGAGTCGGTGGTGGTGCAGCAGCTGGGCCTCGCCATCAGCCGCATCGACGTGACGGTGGTGCTCGTGGCCTTCCTGGCCGTGCGCGCCAGCACGCTGGAGGGAGCCGTCTCCTCCTTCTCCGTGGGCTACCTGCTGGACTTGATGAGCGGCCAGCCGACGGGCCTCTTCACCTTCCTGGCCGTCTTCACCTTCCTGGTGGGCAAGCTGGTGGTGAGCTTGGTGGAGGTGCGCGGCCGCGCGGCCTTCGTCCTCTTCGCCATGGGCGCGGACGTGGGCCACGGGGTGCTGGCGGGCTTCTTCACGTGGCTCACCACGAAGGAGGGCTCGGTCTCGGCGGCGCTGCTGCCGGGCCTGCCGCTGCAGGTGACGCTCACCGGCGTGGCGGCGGCCCTCCTCTATCCCCTGCTGCGGCGCTTCGAGGCGTCGCAGGATCGCACTTCTTCCGCGGGGCTGCTGCGTTGACTCCTCCGACACTGGCCGAGACGACTCCGGGGCGCGACCTCAAGCGCCGCTTCGTGTGGGTGGGCCTGGCCATGGTGGCCGGGATGGTGGCGCTCGCCGTCCAGCTCTACCGCCTCCAAATCACCCAGGGCGAGGAGTACGCCGCCAAGAGCGTGGCGAACTTCGTGAAGGAGGTGCGCCAGCGCGCGGACCGCGGTCTCATCAAGGACCGGCGCGGCACCATCCTCGTGGACAGCCGTCCCTCCTTCGACGCCTTCGTCACCCCGGCCTTCTGCACCAACTGCGCCACCGAGGTGCTGCCGCGCCTGGGCGAGCTGCTCGGCTGGGACGAGGCCACGCGCAAGAAGATGGAGGATCAGGTGCGCGTGGCGCGCCGCAACGCGCCCTTCCAGCCGTTGCCGGTGCGCATCGACCTGACGCGTGACGAGTACGACCGCATCAACGCCCGCCGCGACATGCTGGACGGCGTGGACGTGGTGCCCGTGCCGCACCGCAACTACCGCACCTCGAGCGTGCTCTCGCACGTGCTCGGGTACATGAACGAGATCACCACCGACGAGCTGGAGCGCCTCAACGCCGAGGGCTCGCGCTACGCGCTGGGTGACTACATCGGGCGTCGAGGCCTGGAGCGCTACTTCGAGACGACGCTGCGCGGCACGGACGGCGTGCGCAAGGAAGTGGTGAACGCGCGCGGCCGGGTCATCGATGAGCTCCAGGACAAGCTGGGCAAGGACGCGGTGGTGCCGTCGCGGCCGGGCAACAACGTGGTGCTGTCCATCGACATGCGCCTGCAGGAAGAGGCCGAGAACGCCTTCCCGGCCTCCGCTGGCGCGGTGGTGGCGGTGGACGTGAAGACGGGCTTCATCCGCGCGGTGGTGTCTCGCCCGGGGTTCGATCCCAACCTGCTCACCGGCCGCATCACGCCAACGCAGATGGCCGCGCTGGCGAAGGATCCGCTCCAGCCGATGATCAACCGCGTATCCGCCAACCACTTCAGCCCGGGCTCCACCTTCAAGGTGATCTCCGCGCTGGCGGCCTACAAGTCGGGCCACTTCCGGCCGGACTCGGTGGTGAACTGCCCCGGTGGCTACCGGCTGGGCGCGCGCACCTGGCGCTGCCACAAGGACAGCGGCCATGGGCCGGTGAACGGCAAGACGGCGATGCAGTACTCGTGCGACACCTGGTTCTACAAGGTGGCCGATACCATCGGCCTGGATCCCATCGCCGAGATGGGCAAGGCCCTGGGCCTGGGTTCGCCCACGGGCATCGGCGTGCTCGCCGAGGTGCCGGGCATCATGCCGTCGAGCGACTACCACAACAAGGCGTCCCCGGGTGGCTACACCAAGGGCATGGCGCTCAACAGCGCCATCGGCCAGGGCGACGACAACGTCACGCCGCTCCAGCTGGCCCTGGTGTACGCGGCCATCGCCAACGGCGGCACGCTGTACAAGCCGCAGCTCGTCGAGCGCATCGAGGGCCTGGATGGTGAGGTCATCGCGCAGAACATGCCGGAGGTGGTGCGTCAGGTGGACATCCCCAAGGCGCATCTCGACGCGGTGAAGGTGGGGCTGATCGCCACGGCGATGGAGCCGGGCGGTACGGCCTACAGGTCGATGGTGCAGTCGGGGCTGAAGGACATCATGGTGGCGGGCAAGACGGGCACCGCGCAGGTGGCCACGCTGGGCACGGTGCGTCTCAAGACGCACCAGATGGACTTCTTCCAGCGCGACCATGCGTGGTTCGCCGGGTTCGCGCCCGCGAATGATCCGGAGATCGCCGTGGTGGTGATCAACGAGCACGGTGGCCACGGAGGCGCGGACGCCGCGCCCACCGCCATGGCGGTCATCAAGAAGTACTTCGACCTGAAGAAGGAGGACGCGGCCAACCCGCCTCCTCGCCAGAACACGCCGTACGTGCCGGCGCTGCCAGTGGCGCCCAGCGTGGATGGCATCTCGCTCACCCGGGGCTCGGCTCCGGTCGCCGGGGGGAACGATGCAGTTGCGCATTGAGCGGCGGATGGTGCCCCACATCCCGTGGGGTCTCATCTTCAGCGTGCTCGCGGTGGTGGGGCTGGGCATCTTCAACCTCGCCTCCGCCTCGCGCGCGCAGGCCTCGCCGGTGTGGACGAGCCAGGCCATCTACGTGGGCATCAGCCTGCTGGTCGGGCTCATGGTGTGCCTGGTGGACTACCGGGTCATCCAGCGCATGGCGGTGCCCATCTACGTCCTCAACATCCTGGCCCTGCTCGCGCTGCGCGTCATCGGCCACAAGGCCAAGGGCGCCGAGAGCTGGTTCGTCCTGGGCCCCATCCGCATCCAGCCCGCCGAGTTCATGAAGATCGGCGTGCTGCTGATGCTGGCCAAGGTCTACCACGACGACTTCAAGCCCGGAGACGGGGCCTATGGCCTCAAGCGGCTGATCAAGCCGGTGGCGGTGGTGATGCTGCCCTTCGGGCTGGTGCTGGTGCAGCCGGACCTGGGCACCGCGCTGATGATCTTCCTGTCCTCGCTGACGGTCATCCTCTTCGGCAAGGTGCGCTGGTACCTGGTGACGGTGATGGTGGTGGGCATCCTCGCCGGGGCGGTCGTCATCTGGAACGACTACGTGCGCGAGCAGCCCGAGCCGCGCACCACCCTCGTGCGCCACCTGCTCAAGCCGCACCAGAGCAAGCGCATCTCCGGGTGGTTGGACCCGGAGTCGGACCTGCGCGGCAGCGGCTACCACGCGGCCCAGTCGAAGATCGCCGTGGGCTCCGGCGGGCTCACCGGCAAGGGGTGGAAGGAGGGGACCCAGACGGGCCTGTCCTTCCTGCCCGAGCAGCACACGGACTTCATCTTCTCCGTGTGGGCCGAGGAGCACGGCTACGTCATGTGCGTGCTCCTGCTGGTGCTCTACGGCCTCGTCTTCACGCTGGGGCTGGGGGTGGGCTTCAACGCCCGAGACAGATTCGGCGCCTTCACGGCGGTGGGCGTGGTGTCCATGCTCTTCTGGCAGGTGTTCGAGAACATCGGCATGGTCATCGGCCTGCTCCCGGTGACGGGCATCACCCTGCCGCTGCTCAGCTACGGCGGCTCCTCGCTGGTGAGCGTGATGCTCAGCATCGGGCTGCTGGTGAACATCAGCATGCGCCGCCACATGTTCTGAGCGGGGCGGGGCCCCGGCCGCCGCTCACAAGGCGCGGCCGGAGAGGATGAGCGTCACCACGGTGAAGTAGATGACCACGCCGGTGACGTCCACCAGCGTGGCCACGAAGGGCGCCGAGGCGGTGGCGGGATCCAACCCGGCCCGCCGCAGCAGGAAGGGCAGCATCGAGCCGCACAGCGTGCCGAACGTCACCACGCCCACCACGCTCAGGCCCACCGCGACTCCCACCCAGGCGAAGTGCGGGCCGTAGAGCGTCTCGTGGTGCGGCCACAGCAGGATGCGCAACAGGCCCAGCGTCCCGAGGAAGACGCCCAGCGCCACGCCGCTGATGGCTTCCCGCGACGCCACCCTCCACCAGTCACTCAGGTGCACGTCGCGCACCGCCAGCGCGCGGATGATGAGCGAGGTGGCCTGCGAGCCCGAGTTGCCTCCCGAGGAGATGATGAGCGGCACGAAGGCGCTGAGGAACACCGCCTGCGCGATGGCGTCCTGGTAGTGGGCCATGGCCGTGGCGGTGAACATCTGCCCCACGAAGAGCACCGTCAGCCAGCCCACCCGCTTGCGCAGCATCCCGCCGATGCCGATGTCCAGGTAGGGCGCCTCCAGGGCCTCCATACCGCCGATGCGCTGGATGTCCTCGGTGGCCTCCTCCTCGGCCGCGTCGAGCACGTCGTCCACCGTGATGATGCCCACCAGCACGCCCCGGGAGTCCGTTACCGGCAGCGCCACCCGGTCGTACTTCTCGAACATGCTGATGAACTCCTCGCGGTCCGCCGTGGCCGGGATGCTCACCAGCTGCCGATCGTGGATGTCCGTCACCCGCGCGTTCGGGTCCGCCAGCACCAGCGAGGCCAGCCGCACGTCATCCAGCAGCCGGCCCTTCTCGTCCACGATGTAGAGCACGTGCAGCGTCTCGCGCCCCTGGCCGTGCGCGCGCACGTACGCCAGCGCCTCACCCGCCGTCAGGTGCCCCGGGAGGGTGAGGTACTCCGGCGTCATGTACCGGCCAGCGCTCTTCTCCGGGTAGCCCAGGAGGTTGCGCGCCACCTTCAGCTCGTCCGGCGACAGCGAGGTGAGCAGCCGCTTCGTCACCTCGGCCGGCAGCTCCTCGAGCAGGCGCGTGCGGTCGTCCGGCGCCATCTCGTCCAGCAGGTTCTTGAGCTGCTCGGTGCCCAGCGTCGTGACGATCTCCGTCTGCTGGTGCGGTGGCAGGTACTCGAAGACGAGCGCCGCCGTGTCGCGCGGCAGCAGCCGGAAGAGGATGCCGCTCTCGTCCGGGGGCAGATCCTCGATGACCTCGGCCATGTCCGCCGGATCCATGTCCGTGAAGGCATCGCGCAGCGCATTCCAGTTCTTGGCCGCGATGAGCGCGTCGAACTCGGGCTTCAGGAGGTTTCCCAGCATCACAATCTCCGCGCGCGGACGAGCGGGCGCATGGTGTATGAAACGCGGCGGTTGGGGTACGGAAATCTGACCGTGCCCCCGGAGGAGAAGATGGACAGGAAGGGCTCCCGGAAGAAGGCTTCCGCGCAGGAAACGGACATTCCGCAGCCGGAGACGCCTCCGGAGACTCCCGCGGCCCCACCCCCGGCGGCCCGCACGGAGCCTCCTCGCGCGCCGCTCTCGCGGCCCGAGCCGCCCCGGCGCCCGGAGCCCGCTGCCCCCGCCGCGCGTCCGGACCCCTTTCGCCGCACGCCCCCCGCGGCTCCGGCCCCGAGGCCCGGGCTGCCCGGCCGGGCCCCCGCGGCGCCCGCCGCCCCCCGGAGCTTCTTCACCCCCCTCATCGAGGCCGGCAGCGCGGAGGAGCTGGAGCACCGGCACTTCCCCCGTGCGCAGCTCGCCACCAACTTCGAGCTGTGGATTGACGAGGAGGGGGAGCGGCGCTTCACCGCGACCCTGCGCTCGGGCAACGTGAGCGTGGGCGGGGCCTTCCTGGAGAGCACCTTCTTCCTCCCCATGGACACCGAGCTTCGGGTGCGCTTCTCCCTGGAGCCGGACGCGGCGCCGGTGGAGGCCCGGGCCCGCATCGTGCGCGAGCAGCGTCCACGCCGGGAGGACGAGCCCTCCGGCTTCGGCATCCGCTTCGAGGAGTTCTACGGGCAGACGGAGGTGTCGCTGGCGCGGCTCTTCCTGGACACGCGGCTGCGCACCTTCGCCGAGGAGTACCTGCGCTCCCACCGCGCCCGGGGCCTGCCCAACGAGCTGGAGCGGGTGGTGGACGCGCTGGCCGCGTGGGAGCTGCTCAAGGCCAACAACCCCACGGACACCTGGCGGGGGGAGTGAGGCGGGTCGTCCGCGGGGAGTCCCGGTGAGGGGACTCCGCGCGGACGGGTGAAGCTCAGCCGATGAACTTCTGCATCGTGGCCTCGAGCTTGGCCTTGGGGACCGCGCCGACGATCTGCTCCACCACCTTGCCGCCCTTGAAGACGAGCAGGGTGGGGATGGAGCGCACCCCGTACTGCTGCGGCGTGTTCTGGTTGTCGTCGATGTTGACCTTGGCCACCTTCATCTTGCCCTTGTACCGGGTCGCCAGCTCCTCGAGCGCGGGAGCGATGGCCCGGCACGGGCCGCACCAGGTGGCCCAGAAGTCCACCAGCACGGGCTGGTCGGACTTCAGCACTTCACTCTCGAAATCCCCATCCCCGATGTTCATCACGTCAGCGCCTGCCATGGTGTCTCCTCCGGCATGCAGGGTAAGCAAGGAGGCGCGTCTAGTACGCGCCCGCCAGGCCTGCAAGGACGGGTTTCTCGCCCCTCTGCTTGCTTAGATGCGGACGAGGCAAGAGGGTCGCAAGCCGATCAGCGGAGATGTCGCTTCGACTCGGGGCGGGTGGGTGTAAGCTAGGGGCGTGATGAGGCTCTTCCTTCCCCAGGCCCAGCTCGAGGAGTGGGCGCTGGAGGACAAAGCGGACGTCAAGGACGGCCAACTGGTGGTGACCGGGGAGCAGGGCGTGTACCCGGTGACCCCCGCGGTGCACATTCTGCAGGTCGTCTCCGGGGAGGACGCCCAGGGGCTGGTGACCAAGGTGAAGACCGAGGACCAGCTCAAGACCCTGGGGGCCGAGCAGATGGCCGACTCGGTACTGCTCGGCGACACTGCATACGAGGTCGTCCCCGGTTATCTCGCCGAGGTCCCTCTCCCTCCCTCGGATGCTCCCTCGGAGGACGGCAAGCCGGGCTCGGAGACGGATCTCCTGGCCGCCTTCCTTTTGAACAAAATGGGCTGACGCACTCGGTCCAATAGGTTGTCTTCGCCA
>NZ_DASVSO010000697.1:0-32731 GCF_036388035.1 Archangium sp. | reverse complement strand
TGGTTGGCATCATCGGCTACCTGGTGTCCGAGAAGCGGGTCCTGCTGCTGCGCGGGACGTTGGACCAGGTGCTGCGCCAGAGCGAGCAGTTGGAGCTGGCCCACCAGCAGCTGGAGAAGACGCACCAGGAGCTGCAGCAGCTTCACCAGCGGGCCATCGAGCAGGAGCGGCTCTCCAGCCTGGGGCTGATGGCGGCGAGCGTGGCGCATGAAATCAACAACCCGATGAGCTACGTGACGAGCAACGTCGACTCGCTGCTCCTGGACATGCGCAACGAGCAGCACCTGTCCGAGCTGATGAAGGAGTACGTGGCGGAGGTGCTGCCGGACACGCTGGCGGGCATCAAGCGGGTGAACGCCATCGTCTCGGACCTGCGCCGCTTCTCCCGCGGGGGCTTCGAGAGCCACACCCCCTACGACTTCACCGCCGAGGTGCAGGCGGCGCTGCGCATCGCGCAGATGCAGCTCGGCCACGTGAGGGTGGAGACGCAGCTGGCGGAGGTGGGGACGGTGGTGGGCCGCCCGCGGCAGCTCGTCCAGGTGCTGGTGAACCTGCTCGTCAACGCGGGGCACGCCACCCCGGGGGGCGGCGTGGTGAGCCTCGTCACGCGCCGCGAGGGCGCGCAGGTGCGCGTGGAGGTGCGGGACACCGGCACGGGCATGTCCGAGGAGACGAAGCAGCGGCTCTTCCAGCCCTTCTTCACCACCAAGCCGGCCGGCATCGGGACGGGGCTCGGGCTGTCGGTGGTGCAGGGCATCATCAGGGCCCACGGGGGCCGCATCGAGGTGGAGAGCGAGCTGGGCAAGGGCACCTGCTTCATCATCCACCTGCCCTGCGTGCCGCCGCTCACGCCCGAGGAGAACTCGGGCGGAGAGCGGCGCGCGGGCTGAGGCTCAGTAGGCCTTGGAGAAGACGAGGCGGCCCGGAGACGGCTCGCCCGTCACCACGCACTTGCCCGGCTCCTGCTTGAGGGCGAAGGGCCGGTTGCGCGTGGTCAGGCCCGTCTCGTCCTTGATGCGCGCCTCCACCTTCGGGTCCCCGTTCCAGTGGGCCAGCAGGAAGCCGTCGTCGGCCTTGGCCTTCATCTCCTCGTAGCTGTTCACCTCGAAGGTGCGCGAGTCCCGGAAGCTCTTCGCCTTCTCGAAGAGGCTCGTCTGCATCTGCTCGAGCATCTCCTGGGCGCGGGCCACGGCCTGGTCCAGCGGGATGAACTCCTTCTGCTTCACGTCGCGGCGCACCATCACGCACGAGCCCTTGGCGAGGTCCTTCGGGCCCAGCTCCACGCGCAGGCAGGTGCCCACGAGCTCGTGCTCGCTGTACTTCCAGCCCGGGCTCTTGGTGTCGTCGTCGTCCACCACCACGCTCAGGCCGGCCTTCTTCAGGTCCGCCGCCAGCGCGTGCGACTTCTCCAGCACCTGCGTCTTCTCGGCGTCCGTCGCCTTGCCGGCGATGGGGATGATGACCACGTGCGTGGGCGCCAGCCGCGGCGGGACGATGAGGCCCGCGTCATCCGAGTGCGTCATGATGAGGCCGCCGATGAGGCGCGTGGACACGCCCCAAGACGTCTGCCACACGTGGTGCTGCTTGCCGTCACGGCCCTGGAACATCGTGTCGAAGGCCTTGGCGAAGTTCTGTCCCAGGTTGTGGCTGGTGCCCGCCTGCAGCGCCTTCTTGTCCTGCATCATCGCCTCGATGCTGTAGGTGCGCAGCGCGCCGGCGAACTTCTCCGACTCCGTCTTGCGCCCCGTCATCACCGGCATCGCCATGTAGTCCTCGGCGAACTTCCGGTAGACCTCCAGCATCTGCAGCGTCTCCTTCTCCGCGTCCTCCTCCGTCTCGTGGCAGGTGTGGCCCTCCTGCCAGAGGAACTCGGTGGTGCGCAGGAAGAGGCGCGTGCGCATCTCCCAGCGCATCACGTTCGCCCACTGGTTGATGAGCAGCGGCAGGTCCCGGTAGCTCTGAATCCACTTGGCGAAGCTGCGGTTGATGATGGTCTCCGAGGTGGGCCGGATGACGTAGGGCTCCTCGAGCTTGGCGCCGCCCGCGTGCGTCACCACCGCCAGCTGGGGGTTGAAGCCCTCGACGTGCTCGGCCTCCTTCTTGAGGTAGCTCTCGGGGATGAGCAGCGGGAAGTAGGCGTTCTTGTGGCCCAGGTCCTTGAACATCTTGTCCAGGACGCGCTGCATGTTCTCCCAGATGGCGTAGCCATTGGGACGGATGACCATGCAGCCCTTCACGTCCGAGTAGTCGGCGAGCTTCGCCTTCTGGACCAGGTCCACGTACCACTCGGAAAAGCCCTTCTCGCGCGGTGCCAGCTTCTCGGCCATCTGCTTGAAACCCTTCGAAAATGAGTGAGGGCCGTTGCCTACGCCGGCCCTCGACGGAAATCAATGGTTGCGGGCTACTCGCAGCGCTCGGCCTCGTGCCGGCAGTCGTGCCCGGAACGGTCCAGTTCCAACTGGTAGAGCGACTGGAGGGCCTCGTTCTCCAGGGACACCCCCACCCGGCGGGGACCCGTGCCCGGCTCGTTGAGGACGATGTCCACCGTCTGGGGGCTGCGCTGGGGGGCCGGGTCCGCCGGGGCCGACGTGACGCCGCGCTCTCCGAAGCGCTGCCAGGTGCCGCTCCCGCCGGTGCCGCCGCCCGTGGACGCGGTGTAGAAGCCCTCGGCGCAGTTGGCCGCTCCGCCCACGAAGCCCGCCTGGTAGATGCGTGCCTTGTGCTCCCCCGAGGCCGCGCACATCCCGCTGGAGGCCCCCGCCTCGAAGCTGTTCCACAGCACGCAGCCGTTGACGATGGTGGTGCCGCTGCCCGTCTGCTCGCGGGGCGCGCTGTAGCGCACGTACCAGCCGGCCTCCAGCGCCCCGGCCTCCTTCGCCCCCGTCACCTTGCCGGTGGCGTCGAACTGGGACACGTCCACCAGCCGGTCATCCGTGAGCAGGCCCGCCTCGTACGTCGTGGCCTCGGAGGCGGTGTTGAAGGTGCGGGCCTTCTTCACCCCGTAGCTCCAGAAGCCGTAGAAGCGGTGGGGGCTGGTGGCCGGCAGCGGCTTGGTCGCGGCGAGCGGCTTCCAGTCATTCTGGGTCACCCGGCAGCCCCAGGAGGTGCCCGTGCCGTCACAGGTGTACTCCAGCCGGCCCGTGGTGCTCGCGGTGCAGCCGTTGTCCGCGCCGTAGTTCCAGGCGAGCGACACCTTCGTCGAGCCACACGTGGCCCCAGCCGTGCCCGCGGGGGGCGTGGCGCTGGTGTCGAGGTAGTCCTCGAAGGAGGTGCTGGTGCTCCAGGGCGTGGTGCCCGCGCGCTCCACGGTGACGGTCTGGCTCGCGCGGCAGCCGAGCTGCGCGCACCCGAGCGGATTGGAGAGCCGGCACGTCGTGCCTCCGCCGTCCGCGAGGTTGTAGCGGTCCCCCGTGCCGATGAAGGTCCGCAGGTAGCCCGTGTCCGGCTGCACGGTGTTGGAGGTCATGTAGCTGAAGGAGGGGCGCACGGCCTGCGCGTCCGAGCCCTTCACCTGGAAGGCGCGGGCGGCGAACCAGTTCTCCACCCGGCCCCCGGGAGCGCGCTTGCCCGGCTCCCAGAAGCGCACCGTCCACACCTGTCCGCCGTAGTCCGCCACGGTGGCGGTGTCGAAGAGCAGATCCCCATCCGGCTTGGAGCCGAGCTGGCCGCCCAGGTCCATCATCGCCACGCTGGCGGCGAAGGGGTGGCGCAGGGACTCGGAGCGCGGGCTGCCGTCGCCCGCGAAGAAGCTCCACAGCGTCTCGCCCGAGCGCAGGTCCACCATGGCCAGGCCCCGGCCCCGGTTGAGCGAGCGGTCATAGCCACCGTTGAGGAAGACGACCCACTGCTCGCGGGCCTTCTTGCCCTCCACCTTCCACGGGCCGTCCGGGTCGTCCAGGGCCACCGGGCCGATGGGCGGCGGGCGGGGCGCGAAGTGGCCATCGCTCTCGCCGAGCTGTAGCGCGAGCGGATCGCACGGCTGCGGCCACATCCACAGGAAGTCGCCCTTCTCGCTCGGAGCGCGCCCCGGCTGCGACGCGCCCGGGCTGCGCAGCAGCGCCGTCACGTCGAGCGCGAAGCGGTGCACGCCGCCCGTGCCCGAGCCCACCACGGCCACGGTGCGGAACTCGCTGGCCTGCTTCTTCCCATCGGCCACCGCGTCTCCGGGGCGGCCCACGCCGTCCAGCCACACCTCGCGCACCATGGGCGTGCCGTCCACGAACCAGCCGTGGCGGCCCAGCTTGGGCAGCAGCTTGGGCAGCAGGTCCGGCGGGACGAAGGCCCACAGCTCCTCGCCCGTGCCCTCGTCGTGCCGCACGAGTCCCGTGACGGGATCCTCCCCGGCGCCGCGCCCGTTGTGGAAGGCGTGGAGCATGCCGCCGTTGGAGCCCACCAGCACCACCCGGTCCCGGTCCTTGTGCAGCGAGACATACTCGTCATAGGCGTCGTGCGTGCGGCTCGAGCCCGACGCCGTGTAGCCCTTCTGCTCCGTGCTGCCGGCGAAGAGCGTCTGCAGGCACTGCTGCGAGAAGCCACAGAAGGCCCGGGGCAGGGGCGGGTCCACGCTCTGCGGCGCCGAGTGGAAGATGTCGTGCAGCAGGAAGGGCCGGTCGAAGTCGCGCCGGGCCGGGTCCGTGTTCAGCACGTCCGCGCCCCGGTAGTAGCGGATGACGGCCCGGGCGCAGTCGTCCGGCCCCAGCTTCTCGCCGGCCACCGTGCACCCGCCCGTGCCGATGCCGAGGAACTCGCGCAGCAGGGCCGCGTTCGCCTCGGTGAAGGCCACCGGCGTGTCGTTGGAGTCGAGGCGTCCATCCGGCCCGCTCCCACCGGGGCCCCCATTGTCCACGAGGGTGTAGATGGCGCGCGTCTTCCACCGCTGCGTCGGCGTCGAGGTGGCCTTGAGCTGCTGGCCCGCCTCCCAGAAGGGACGCGCCGGCTCCAGCCGATCCTTCAGCTTCACGAAGTCCCCCACCTCGTTCTCCACGACGGCGTCGCCGTCCGCGTCGATGAGGTGGACGTCCTCGCAGTCCTTGTCCCCGTTGAGGTCCTTCGTGTCCCCGCCGGAGGCCGCGGCCTTGTCCGGTTTACAGCCGAGCAGCAGCTCCGAGGCGAGCTTGTAGCGGTAGAGGTAGCCGCGCCACGGCTCGTCCCGGTCCCGGCCCGGGCGCAGGCGGGGCACCAGCGTGCCGCCCGCCCCGGACAGCTGCGTGCCGGACACGGACGCCGACGAGAAGGAGGTGGCGCGCCGGTCCACGTTGGCGATGATGTTCTCCAGGGCCTTCTTCAGCCCCACGCCGTCGTTGGCCTGGTGGTAGAGCCCGCCGCCCACGCGCGCGGCGTTCTTGAGGATGTTGGCATTCACCCCGAAGCCGATGGCGTGGATGGTGAGGCTCTGCCGGTGGGCGGTGTCGAGGTCGCCCACCACCTCCGGGCTGCCGCGCTGCAGGTCCTGCGTGGCGAGCAGCCTGGCCACGTCATCCAGCTTGTGCTGCGCGTCCTCCGGGCACGGCTCCGCGGTGGGGCACGTCACCGGGCCGCCGTTGAGGAACTCGATGTTGGCGGCGGGGACGTGGTCATCCGCGCTCGGCTCGCCGTCGGTGACGATGACGATGGAGGTGGCCTGGCAGCCCCAGCACCAGCTCCGGCCCGGGCTGCCGAGGAGCGCGTTCTGGAAGCCCGTCTTGAGGAAGCGGGAGTCGAAGTCGAAGGTGTCCGTGTAGAGGGTGTCGCTCGAGGAGAAGTACTGCCCGAGGTTGAGGAGCGACTCGGCGAGCGGGGTGGCGGCCTTGAAGCGCAGCGAGTCCACGGCCGCGAGGTAGCTGTCGCGCACGGTGGTGTAGGCGTTGGGGTCCGCGCGGAGCTGGTCGCACGTGGGGCCCTGCGGCAGGGCCATCAGCGCGCCGTGCACCGCGTTGTCCGCGTCGAAGTAGCTCAGCCCCACGCGCACCCGCCGCATGTCCTTGAGGATGGACTTGAGCGTGGCCTTGGCCGTCACGTACTTGGGCGGGTTGAAGTTGAGGAAGCGGCCGGTGAAGACGTAGGTGAGGCGGCGGGGATCCGTCCCGGGCGGGGAGCCCATGGCCTTGGGACGCTTGTAGAAGCCCCGCGTCTGGAGGCAGGAGAGGCACGCGTTGTAGAGCGTCCGGCTCGGGTCCGCGGACGCCGGGTGCTGGAAGGCGCAGGCGTCCTCCCGCGTGTTCCAGTTGGGGGCCGGCGCGTTGAGGTCCTCCCAGAACATGTACCCGTAGAGCTTGTCGTCGCGGAACAGGCCGGGGTGGTCCGGGTCCGGCACGGGGTACACGGTGCTCGCGTTCCACCCGTTGGCGTCCTGCACCGCGCGCAGGTCCGGATTCTCGCAGCCCTCGCCCGCGGCGAAGAAGGACTCATGGTCTCCCTCCTTCACCTGGGGCAGCTCGCGCATGGACGCCGAGGTGTCGATGAGGAAGTGGACGTTGGGCGGCGTGCCCTCGCTCATGAAGAAGCGCTCGTCCCCGGTGAGGTCCTCCCCGCGCAGGGCCTCGGCGGCCAGCGAGGTGGTGAGCTGGCAGCAGGCGGCCTTGGGCTCGGTGGGCGTGGACTCGGCGCCGGCCAGCGCGGGGGTGAGCAGGAGCGTGGCGGAGAGCAGGCGGTGCAGGGGGCTCCAGGCAGTCATGGGGATTCCTCGGGGGCTACTGCAGGCCGACACGGACGACGAACTCGACCTCACGCTCGGGGCCGCCCGGGTACTCCTGGCAGAGCGCCATGACGGAGTACCAGACGGCGCCCTCGGCCGAGTCGCCCAGGGTGTTGCTGATGTCCCGCGCCGAGCCGCGCGAGGCACCCACGGCGTTGGCGGGAATGGCCTTCACGTGGGTGAGGGTGGCCGACGAGCCGCCCCCGGGGGTGCCGGCATCGGCGCCGCCCGCGAAGTGGCCCAGGCGGATGTGGCCCTCGCCATACGCATCATCGAGCTTCACCTGGCTGGCGCTGCCCGGCGTGAGCACCCGCAGGCGCGCGAGGAAGAGGTTGCGCGCCGCCTGGGTACAGGCCGAGAGCGAGTCCTCGCGCGTCTGGAGCATCGCGGCGTTGCGCTCGGTGCCGGTGAAGGTGATGGCGCCGGCCACCAGCAGGGTGACGAGGACGATGACGATGAGCGACATCACGAGGGCCATGCCTCGTGGGCCGGTGGGACGCGGGTGCATGGCTCAGCCTCCTCCCCGGTGGATGGGGATGAATTGGGAGCGCATCAGCAGGTTCTTGGGAGCGATGGCCTCGCGGAGCACGGCGCGGGTGAAGCCGCCGCCGCGCGGGTCGAAGGCCTTGGCGGGCCGGGTGCCCAGGTTCTCGAGCTGGCGCCAGGAGAGGGAGCCGGAGGGGAGCGCGGGGCCCTCGGCGCCCGCGGCTCCCGGGGTGAGCACGTCATCTCCCGGGCGCTGCCGGTCCGGCTGGGTGCTGCGCGCCACGAGCGTGAGGCGCACCTGCCGGATGTTGGCCGGGTGGGACTGGAGGCGCCGGAGCGAGGCATAGGCGTCGTCCAGGCGCGGGCGATTCGACTCGGGCGTCCCGGTGTGCCACGTCTCGCCCCAGGGTACGGCGCCGTCCACCCCCACGAGCGCTGGCGCGCTGTTGCCCACGGTGTTGAGGATGTAGGCCACCTGGAGCTGCTCGATGCCCACGGCGATGGGCGTGGCGTCGGCCCCATCGATGCGCCCGTCGTCGTTGCTGTCCACGCCCCGGTGCTGCATGAGGTAGGGCGTGGTGCCGGGCGTGGCCGCGTCCCCATCATCATCGAAGGAGGTGACGTAGAAGCTGGTGCGCTCCACCCTCACCACCACGGGCGGCTCGCCGTCGTGGAAGCAGGCGTCGGTCATCTTGCCCTGCTCGCGGAAGAGCGCGCCGGGAGGCCCCGCGGGCGAGTCCACCGGGGCCGGCGTGGTGTCCAGCTTGACGGAGGTGGCCTTGGCCGGAGCCGTCTCTCCCACCGTCACGTAGGCGTAGCGGATGGCGCCGGGGCAGAGGACGAGGAGGATGTCGCCCTTGCGCAGTGGCCGCTGGAGCTCGCGGTCGAAGTGCAGGGCGTCCGGCTTCACGGTGGTGGCGAGGCGGCGGAAGTACAGGTCGCGCGCGTGGACGGTGAGGCCGTCCGGGTAGCCGTCACCGTGGGCGTCCCCGGCCGCGTCGTAGGAATCGTAGGCGAGGATGGCCCGATCCGGGTCCACGCCGTAGCCCGCGTTGCGCACGTGCCGCTCCATGACGCCGAGCGCCTGCCGGACGCTGGCCTGCACCGCGCGGCGGCTGGCGTGGGCCTGGTACTGCGAGGCCTGCGAGACGAAGACGAGGCAGACGCCGGTGAGGACGATGGCACCCACGGTGGTGCCGACGAGCAGCTCGACGAGGGTGAAGCCCCGGGAGTCAGGAGGCGCGCGCATGGCTCAAATCTCCGGGATGGGGGCGGCGCCCCGGCCAACGGCCTGGGGGTTGAACTTCACGGCCCAGACGTTGACCTGCTTGAGGCCGCCGGCCGTGGTGGGAAAGCGCACCATCACCAGGATGCGGTGGGCCTCGGTGCTGCCGTCCGAGCCCTTCACGGGCGCCACCCGCCAGGCCACCTCGTAGGTGCCCTCGGCGCTCACGCTGGCCTGCGCGGCGCCGAGCAGCGGGCGCTCCCCGACGAGCGCCACCGCGTCCGAGAGCTTCACCCGGCCGTCCGTCTCGTCGAAGTGGGTGAAGCGCGGATCCGCCGGGTCGATGGTGCTCACGGTGGACAGCAGCGGGTGGTGGAAGGGCAGGCGCTCGAAGGCGTCCACCAGGTCGCGGCCCAGCTTGCTCGCGGTGGACTGGCGCCGGGCCAGCCCGTTCTGCTGGCTGGCCAGCACGTTCATGTGCAGCACGCCGAGCAGGCCGATGGAGAAGATGGCGAGCGCCGCCATGGCCTCGACGAGGCTGAAGCCTCGGGGACGGGGAGCGCGAGCGGTGGAAGTCATGGGGATGTGTCCTCCTAGAAGACCCGGATGGCGCCGGCCGGCGTGGCGATGACGACCAGACGGGGTGGGCCGGACTGGAAGCCGCGCGAGTCGGGCGCGAAGGCGACGACGCCTCCCGCTTCCGCGCTGCCCGTCATCACCCGCACGGTCCCATTGGGAGAGAAGCGGATGACGCCGCGCGCGCCCCCGGTGCCCGCGGTGCAGAAGGAGCACCCGCTGAGCAGCCGGCCCGAGCCGGACGCGGTGAGCGGAATGGAGGCGAAGGGGGCGGGCAGGGGCTTGAGGTCGGGAGGCGGTGCGGCGAAGTTCACGAAGCCCAGGCCGCTCTCGCGCGAGAGCCGGAGGTGCTCGTGCCGCGTCCCGCCCACCAGGGCCGCGTTCATCACGTCGTCGCTGGCCCAGTTGTAGGCGCCCAGGGCGTCGGCTCGCTCCAGCAGGTAGGCGCCGAAGTCGGTGCCGTCATCGTGGAAGACGACGTAGTGGGGCACGCCCAGGCTGGTGGCCCGCATCTGTGCGGCGGAGTACAGCGCCCCCACCTCGAAGGCGGCGTTGCTCACCCGCACGCGCGTGGTGCCGTGGAACGCGGCCATGCCGGCGAGCGTCGCCAGGAGGCCGAGGATGGCGACCGCCACGAGCAGCTCGATGAGGGTGAAGCCTGTGGAGCGGGAGCGGGTGGACACGCGGAAACTCCTTCCGCCCGGCTGCTTGTGCAAAGCGTGGCCCACCCGCCCCACGGGGAGGGAACACCTGTCCAAGTCCCTGGAACGAGGGGGAAGTTCCGTGCCCCGGGTGACCGCTGGAGTTACCTCCGGCTGGCCTTTCTATAGGAACGGAATTTCCCACCTTGTAACCCTTGCACCCCCGCCTGCTGCTCGCGGGGTGGAGGTGCGTCTTCCCCTACATGCTCGGCTGGCTGCCCGGGTCTCCCCCGCTGGCGGAGACGATTTCGGACCCTGAAGTGCGATGCGAACGACCAGGTTGGCGCGGTGCCTCCGTATTTCCGATCGAATTAACCGCTCACAATCGATCAACAGGAGCCGTCGATGTCCTCCCACCGTCGTTCCCTGCCCGCTCTCGGCCGTCTCACCGCCCTGCTCGCCCCGCTCAGCCTGCTGTCCATCTCCTGCGGGGGTGAGACGCCGGAGCAGAACCAGCCGGAGCAGAATCAACCGGAGCAGGCCCAGGATGTCGTCACGGGCCAGCGCGCCCTCCACCGCCGCCTGGATGCGGAAGACGTCCGCACCATGGATGAGGCGGGGTTGAGCGCGCTGTCGGTGCTGGTGCCCGTCGGGGGCTCCTTCGAGACGCGTCCCGTCATCGCCACCGGCCAGGGCACCTTCAAGTTCGAGAACGTTCCGCCGGGCCCCTACTACCTGAAGTATCGCGACACCGGGTACATCCTCACCGAGCACCGGGAGCTGGACCTCGACGAGTACTTCCTGGGTCGCGAGGGCGTCACCACCGTGGAAACGCGCCTCCCCGTCACCCTGAGCGTGGACGGCCTGGACCCCCTGACCGAGCTCCTGTTCTTGGGGCTGGTCACCCCGAACGCGGGCGCCTCGGGCATCTTCGAGGTGGACAGCTCCGTCAGCCCGGGGGTCACGTCGCTCTCCGATGCGCCTGCCCTGTATCAATCGGACTACGGGCGCCAGGAGTCCATCGATGCCGCGAAGGGGGACCGCTCCTACCTCTTCCAGAGCCTCCTGCACGCGTCGAACGGCGTCGACTACATGAGCGTCGCTCGGGCCCGGGCGCTGTCCGAGGTGACGTTCCGCATGGACGGCGGGACCTCGCGGGTGAGCGGCACCCTCGACGTTCTGCCGCCGCGGCAGGTCACCATCGATTGGCGGCGCTCGAGCTTCGAGCTCTTCCGGTCCGCGGTGCACCCGCTGGCGGTCTCCCTGCCCACGCGGTCCGTGCGTCACAACTTCCACATCATGCCGGCCGCCGGTGGGCTCTCGAAGGGTTGGGTGGGGTACTCCGGGGAGCTGGCCCTGGGGAGCATTCCCGCGAGCGCCCAGGACGTCTCCTTCGAGGTGGAGTACGGCAATCCCTACCCGTCCACGTGGGGCGTGATGGCGAACGTCTACCACAACTACCAGCTGCCGCTGCGGCTGCCGGGGACGACGAGCGGCTCGGTGACGGCCGCGCTGATCGAGCAGGCGGAGCTGGGCCGCTTCCTGTCGGGGCCGGTGCTGGCGCGCGTCTCGCCGCCGACGCTGCTCCAGGTGGATGGCCTCAACGCGTGGGAGGAGCGCGACCTGGCGTCCCTCACCCCCGTCTTCACCTGGGCGCCGCCCACGCTGGGGACTCCGGATGTGTACGAGGTGCGCATCCTCCGGCTCTTCACCCGGCCGAGCGACCCCACCCGGACCTCCAACGAGCTGGTGGCGAACTTCTTCACCCAGGGGCGGCGGCTCCAGGTGCCGCCGGGCGTGCTCCAGTCGGGGCAGACGTACGTCGTCCGCATCGCCGCGAAGGTGACGCCGGGCGTCGACCTCACCCGGAGCCCCCACCGGGTGAAGACCCTGGTGGACTACTCGTCGGCGGAGGCCTTCACCAGCCTCATGCGCGCTCCGTAGCGGGCGCCGCGGGGGCCCCGGCCACTCCGGGCGGGGCCTTGGGCGTGGCCGCGAAGGCGCGACGCAGGCGGCGGTGCAGGGGCTGCTCGACGAGCCGGTAGCTGACGAGCGAGGCGACGACGGTGAGGGCGAGGGTGCCGGCGACGAAGGCGGGGGTGTCGAGCACCTCGCGTCCGAGCAGGCGGCTGCCCACGGAGCGCACCAGCATCACCACGGGCGTGTGGAGGATGTAGAGCGAGTAGCTGGCCTCGCCGAGCCGCACCAGCCAGGGGTGGCGCAGCAGGCGCGCGGGGAGCCCCTGGTCGGTGGCGAGCGCGAGCAGGAGGACGGCGAAGGCGGGGACGAGCAGGCCGTTGTGGAGCAGGACGTAGGGCACGCGCGGCCCGAGGGCGAGCACCCCGAGGAGCAGCGCGGTGGCGCTCGTGGCCAGGAGGCCGGCGTGGCGGGCGAGGGCGGCGCGCAGGGGCGCGTGCGCGAACAGCCGGCCCAGGCAGATGCCGAGGATGAACTCGGGCAGGCGCACCAGGGGGTGGTAGCGGAGGACGTCGAGCCAGAGGCCCTCGGTGTCGTAGCGGGTGCTCCACCCCTCGGGGCCGCTCAGGGCCCAGGCCAGGGGGAGGGCGAGCAGCACGGCCAGGGCGCCGGCCATGACGGCGAGGGTGCGCCGGGGGGAGAGCACCACCAGCCGCGGGGCGAGGAAGGGGAAGGAGGCGTAGAAGAAGGCCTCGACGGAGAGGGACCAGCCCGGCGGATTCCAGGCCATGGCGAAGCTGGGATGCCAGGACTGGACGAGGGAGAAGGCGGCGAGGCCCTCGGCGAGGAACGGGCCCACACCCCCGTGCTCCAGGTGGGTGCGCAGGGCGAAGGGGAGGGCGAGCAGCAGGGAGAGCGCGTAGACGGGGTAGATGCGCGCGAAGCGGGCCGCGTAGAAGGACGTCCGGGACACGGGGGCGGGGCCACCGTGGGTGTAGGTGAGGACGAACCCCGAGAGCATGAAGAAGAGGCCCACGGCGACGTAGCCGGCGCTCACGACATGCCGCACGGCCGCGGGCCCGGACCAGCGCTCCCAGAGCGCGGCGTGGAAGAGCACGACATGGAAGGCGGCGAGGAAACGGAGGCCGGTGAGGGCCTCCAACCGCGCGCGCTCGGGCGGCGCTGAGGAGGAGTGCATGGAGGGCGGGCCCATCATCGCCTCATCCCGGGGAGCCCCGCCAGGGGGCGAGGTGGCGAGCGCCCCCCATGTTGGGTTGGCGCCGGGCCATGGCCTAGCATGCGGCGCGGAGGTGCCAACCTTGAGCGCACGCGTGAACCTGCTGTCCCCCGAATTCGTGGCCGACCCCTATCCCATCCTCGCCGGGCTGCGGCGCGACGCCCCGGTGTGTCAGGTGGAGCCGGGAGGGGTGTGGGCCGTCACCCGCCACGCGGACGTCATGAGCGTGCTCAAGAACCCCCAGCTCTTCTCCTCCGAGGGGCTCGTGCGCTCCATGGAGCCGTCCTGGCTCGGGTACAACCCGCTGGCGCGCTCGATGCTGGTGATGGACCCGCCCCGGCACGGACGGTCGAGGGCGCTCATCAGCCGCGCCTTCACGTCCACCACCGTCGCCCGGCTCGAGCCCTTCCTGCGCACCACCGCCGAGCGGCTCGTCGACGCGCTGCTGGAGCGCCGCGAGGTGGACTTCCTCCAGGCGCTGGCCCTCCCCCTGCCCGCCGCCGCCATCGGTCACCTGATGGGGCTGGATGCCTCGCTCTACTCGCGCTTCAAGCACTGGTCCGACCATCTCGCCGCCATCAGCGCCATCTCCGCGACGGACCTCGAGCAGCAGCAGCAGGTCCAGCGCACCGTGCAGGAGATGGAGGGCTACCTGAAGGAAGTGCTGGAGCACCGCCGCCGCCATCCCGGGGATGACCTGGTGAGCGGGCTGCTCGAGGCGCGGGTGGAGGGCGAGGCGCTCTCGGAGGCGGAGCTGGTGGCCTTCCTCTTCCTGCTGCTGGCCGCCGGGCTGGAGACGACGGTCAACCTCTTGGGCAACGCCGCCCTCATCCTGGCGGACCGCCCCGAGCTGCTGGAGCGTCTGCGGGCCGAGCCGCGGCTGCTCGGCTCGTTCATCGAGGAGGTGCTGCGCTACGAGTCTCCGGCCCAGGCCACCTTCCGGCTGACGACGGCGGAGACGGAGCTGGGGGGCGTGAAGCTGCCGCAGCACTCCGTGCTCATCCTGTTGTTGGGCTCGGCCTGCCGGGACGAGCAGTACGTCTCCGACGGGGAGCGCTTCGTGCTCGGACGCAAGGAGCCGGCCAACCTGCCCTTCGGACACGGCATCCACTTCTGCCTGGGCGCTCCCCTGGCCCGGCTGGAGGCCCGTGTGGCGCTCGAGGCGCTGCTCCCGCGCATCCAGGGCCTGTCCCGCAGGCCGGAGGCGCCGCGGTGGCACCCGTCCATCCAGATTCGGGGGCTCGTGCGGCTGCCGGTGCAGGTGGTTCCGGCCTGAGCGTCCGGGGCGCCTCTACCCCCGCGCTGGCGGCTTGGGCCCGAGCCGGCGCGGCGCGCGCCCGGTGAGCACGTCCGCCAGCGCCTCGTCGATGGGCAGGCCCGGGTTGCGCATCAACCACATGAACTCGCCCGACGGGTTCACCTCGAGGAAGACGTGCCGCCCCTCGGGGGTGACGATGAAGTCGAACGCGCCGTAGTTGAGCCCCAGCGCGTCCATCAGCCCCAGCACCCGGGCCTGTACCGGCTCGGGCAGGGTGTAGGGCGTCCACGCGTCGACGAGCGTCACGCCCTCGCGACGCCAGTCCTCGCGTGCCCTGGGCAGCGCCTGCGAGTCGATGGCCGCCGCCATCACCCGCTCGCCCACCACCGTCACCCGCAGCTCCACCGCCTTGGTCAGCCGCTCCTGGAAGGTCATCGGACACAGGTCCAGCCCCTCCAGGTCCTCCAGCTCCTCGGGCTTGAGCGGCGTGGTGAAGACCACCTGCTCCTTGCCCCGCTCGTCGTACACGGCGAAGGAGGACATCATCTTCGTCACCACGCCGCTGGGGCAGCTCGCGGCGAAGGCGCGCACCGCCTCCGGGTCGTTGGTCATCACCGTGCGCGGCACCTCCAGCCCCAGCTCGCGCGCCAGCCGGAGCTGCAATGGCTTGTGCTCCGCGCGCCGCACCACCTCGAGCGCGTCGAGCTGGAAGACGCCGAGCGCCGCCATCATCCCGAACACCAGGCGCCGGCTCTCCTCCACCGAGGGCTGGCGCAGCTGGGGATCCATGTCCTGGGGGATGGCCGCCCCCGTGGAGTTGCGGCGGTACCAGACGGCGGTGACGTCCGACAGCTCGAGCGGGCCCGCGGGCCCGGAGAGCCGTCCGCCGCCGCCCTCGTCGAGCGCGAGCTGGAGCTGGGTGGGGAAGAGGTCCGTGTCGAACCGGTACACCCGCTCGCCGCGAGCCTCGAGGGCGCGCGCCACGGAGAGGGGGGCCTGGTTGTCCTTGGAGTGCGTGACGAGGAGGATGGCCATGGACTTTCCCGCGACTGCCGTCAGAGGGAGGCGCCAGCCGCGAGTGCCTCGGCCAGGGCCGCGGCGATGGGCAGGCCGAGCTCTCGCTCGAGCATGCCCCACTCGCCCCCGGGGTTTACCTCGAGGAAGACGTGCCGGCCCTCGGGTGTGACGATGAAATCCACGGCGCCGTACACCAGCTCCAGCGACGCCATGAGGCGGCCCAGGCGCTCGGCCACGTCCGCTGGCAGCTCGCCGGGCTCCCAGCGCACCTCGTCCGGCCGGGAGCGCCGCCAGTCCACCTGGCCCGCGACCGAGCGCGAGGCATCGATGGCGCCCACCAGGCAGCGCCCGTCCACCACGGCCACCCGCAGCTCGCGGGCCTTGTCCAGGCGCTCCTGGAACACCATGGGGCTGTAGCGCAGCCCGTCGAGCTCCTCGAGGTGCTCGGGGCCGATCGCCGTCGTGTAGACGAAGGGGTTGCCCCCCTGCATGGACTGGGTGAGGGGGGTCTGCATCTTGGCCACCATGCGGCCGTTCACCTGCTCGAAGAAGGCCCGCACCCGCGCCTCGTCATTGGTGACGAGGGTGCGCGGCACCTCCAGCCCCATGGCGCGGGCCAGCCGGAGCTGGCGCAGCTTGTTGCCAGCGGCCCTGTCCGCTTCGAGCGGGTTGACGAAGCGGCAGCCCGCCTCCGCCAGCCCGTCGAGAAAGCCCTCGAGTGCCGCCTGCGACTCGCGCACGCAGCCCTCCCGATAGGAGGGCTCCAACTCCTCATCCAGGTGGGGCGCTACCAACCGGCGCAGCCACACCGACCGGACCTCCTCCGCGTGCAGCGCTCCGGCCGCCGTGCGCAGCACCACCTCACTGCCCTCGGCGCCCAGTGCCGACGTCAGCTCCAACGTCGAGGGGAACTCATCCGTGTTGACGCGCAGCGGACGGGCCCCCCGCCGCGACAGCTCCTCGGCCACCCGGTCGACCGTGTAGTGGTCGCCACTGTGGGTGAGGAGCAGGACGGTGTCGCGAGCGGGGGGCATGGGGCGTGGAACCGGGGGCTCGGTGGGACTACGCGACCTCGTCGCTGTCCGAGGGGTACTTGTGGGTGACGCCGCCGAGGGTCGGGTTGGCCGTCAACGGCAGGGCGACCTCATCCGAGTCCGAGGGGTACTTGTTGGTGCCGTCGGTGCCGATGATGGCGACACCGCCGACCACGTGCTCCAGCTCCTGCGTCTCCAACAAACGCGCGAAGAACGGCTTCTTGCCCTGCTTCGTGTCCTTCTTCATGGCGATTCTCCTCGAGCCCGCTCGGGCCGGTTGCGGATGCAACCCAGAGAACTATGGATTCCTTGCCTACTTGGGAGCAAGTAGAACCACACCTCGCGAGGAAGAGTGCTGGCATGATTTCTGACCAACGGTTGACTTTTGATGTGTGGGTTGAAGAGGGAGGAACCCCGCCATGCTGCGTCCCCTGAGTGATGACCTCCTCGTCCTGGATGTCCCCTTCCGCCTGGCCGGCATGGACCTGGGCGGGCGGATGACGGTGGTGCGCCTGCCGGAGGGCGGCCTGTGGCTGCACTCGCCGGTGAAGCTGGACGCGGCCGTGCGGAGCGCCGTGGACGCGGTGGGGCCGGTGCGCTTCCTGGTGGCGCCCAATACGATGCACCACCTGTGGCTGGGGGACTGGGCCGCGGCCTACCCGTCGGCGAAGGTGCTCGCGCCCGCGGGGCTGCGCAAGAAGCGGCCGGAGCTGCGCATCGACGTGGAGCTGTCGGACATGATGGACGTGGGCCAGTCGCCCACGCTCGAGCTGCTCCTCGCGCACGGCATCCCCAAGCTCGAGGAGTTCGTCTTCCTGCACCGCCCCAGCCGCACGCTGCTGCTCACGGACCTGGCCTTCAACATCCACGACGCCTCCTCGTGGCTGCTGCGCACGTACCTGAAGTGGAGCGGGGTGTATGGACGGCTCGGGCCCACGAAGCTGGAGAAGGCCCTGGTGAGGGACCGGGCGGCGCTGCGCGCCTGGAGGGACCGCGTCCTGCAGTGGGACTTCGAGCGGGTGGTGCCGTGCCACGGGCAGGTGCTGGAGCGCGGGGGCCGGGAGGCGATGCGCGATGCCTTCGCGTGGCTCTAGGCGCTCACCCCTCACGCCGCTCTACCGCGAGGCCGAGCGGCACCGCTCCTGACGCCCCGGTGGCGGCCCGGCTGCTCTCCGGGCTGGCTCGGAGGGGCGGAGGACGGCGGTGCGGATTGCTGACATCATCGCCCCTCTTCATGCACCTCGTCCGACTCCTTGCCGGCCTGATGCTCGCGACCTCTGTCGCGTGTGCTTCCTCCCCGTCCCTGCGCGCCCACGCGGCGCCGGAGCCCTCGACTTCGCGGGGCGAGGGAGACCTCCGGGTGATGACCTTCAACATCCAGTCCGCCCGCCATGGGTTGGACAAGGTGGCGGAGACCATCCGCTCGGCCTCGCCCGACATCGTCGCCCTCCAGGAAGTCGACGTCGGCACGCGGCGCGCCAACGGGTTGGATCAGTCCGTGGAGCTGGCCCAGCGCACGGGCCTGCCCTATTACGCCCACTTCCGCACCACGGGCTTGTACGGCGGTGACTACGGCGTGGCGCTCATCTCGCGCTTCCCGCTGGTGTCCGTGGAGCAGCACCCGCTGCCCGTGCAGGAGGGCACCGAGCCGCGCACCGTGGCCCGTGTCCTCATGAAGGTGCATGGCCAGGAGGTGAGCGTCTACGTCACCCACCTCACCCGGCGCCCCTTCAACAGCGATGTGCGCGTGCGCCAGAGCGCGGCCATCATGGCGCTGATGGCGAAGGATCCGCGGCCCAAGCTGCTGATGGGCGACATGAACGACACGCCCGACTCGCGCTCCATCCAGCTCTTCCGGCGCGAGCTGATGGACGTGTTCGCCCTGCGCGGCCAGGGGGACGCGGACACCTATCCGCTGCCCGTCATCCCCAACCTGCGCATCGACTACGTGATGGCGTGCGACCACTTCATGCCCAAGAGCAGCCGGGTGCTGCGCGTGCGCGCGTCCGACCACTACCCGGTGGTGGCCGAGCTCACCCTGCTCGCGCCCACGACGGCGCCCTCGGCCGAGGTGGTGCAGCGCACGCAGCCGGCGACGCCGCCCTCCTCCAGCAGCCAGTAGTCCCGGCCCGCGGCCGGCCGGCTCACTCCAGTTGCAGGCCGCAGTCGCTGCACGCGCCCTGGACGAGGGGCGCGGCGGTGCCGCACGCGGGGCACGGGGGCTCCCCGTCCTCGGATACCGCCTGCGGGGCGGGCTGCGCCGGGACGAGCCCCTCGCGCTGGAGGCTGTCCATCCAGCCCTGGCGCAGCAGGCCCGCGACCCGGGAGGTGTCCTCGGGACGCACGAGCACCTGGAACTTCGGGGAGCACGAGGGCTTGCTGCACGCCTCGCGGTGGACGAGCGCGGGCACGCCCTCGGCGAGGCACGCCTCCACCAGCTTCCGGGCGTCCGCGAGTCCCATCTCCACGCACGGCACCACGTCCGCTTCCGCCAGGGCCTTCTCTGCTTCGTGGGAAGTCATATGGGCCAAAGTGAAGCGCAGTCGGGCCCACGCGTCCATGACTCCCGAGGCCACCCGTCCGGCGGGTGAGGAGGGGAGCTGTCAGGGACTCGTGGCCGAGGCGATGAGCTTCTCCAGGATGCGGAAGAGGGCCCGGCGGTCGGTGGCGTCCAGCCGCTCCAGCATCCGCCCCAGCTGCTGCTCGACGGTGCGGTCCAGCCGGCGGGACATCCGCGCGCCCGAGGCCGTCAGCCGGCAGCGCACGACGCGCCGGTCCTCGGGGCTGCGCTCGCGCTGCACGTGGCCCTCGCGCTCGAGCCGGTCCACCACGCCGGTGACCGTCTTCTCGGTGATGCCCAGGCGCCGGGCCAGCTCGCCCATGGTGAGGGTTCCGTCCTGGCCGAGCCACAGCAGGGCGTGGATTTGAGGCGCGGTGAGGTCCATCCGCTCGCAGGCGCTGGCGAGCGGGTCCCTCAGCGAGTGCAGCCGACCCAGCGTGAACAGGAGACGCCGGAACCGGTCGACCTCGCCCTCGGGCTCTTCCACGGTGGAGACCTTCCGTGACACGGAGCTTCCTCTTCCACGCTGGCCCGGGAGCGGCCCTTGGGTACACCCGCCCCGCCACAGCGCAATGTTGGCCCCCCGCCCGGGGAAGGAAAGCCGCGCGAGGGCGTCAAGGGACGCGCTGGGAGCCTGACCCTCCGGGGAGCGAGCGTGCGTCCAGCATATCACGGCACCTGACCTCGTGAGTCCAGGGAAGAAGGTGACGCACGGCGTCAGGTTGCCCTCCGGCCCGGCAGGTGGTGGCCGAGGGTGCAGTTGGCGCCGCCCGAGTCCGTGCCGAAGTTTGGCCACACACGCTTTGAGCCACCCACAGCCAGGAGCCGACATGGACGCCATCGAACTGTTGAAGCAGCAGCACCGCGAGGTGGAGGAGTTGTTCGAGAAGTTCGAGAAGGCCGGCGAGGGCAAGCCCGAGGTGCTGATGGATCTGGCCGCGCGCATCGCGGACAACCTCGCGGCGCACGCCACCATCGAGGAGAAGCTCTTCTATCCCAGCGTCTACGTGGGCCCCACGATGGAGAAGCTCCAACACGCGGTGGAGGAGCACCTGTCCGCCAAGCGGGTGATCGCCGACCTTCTGGAGATGGACCCCGCTGACGCGCAGTTCAAGGCGAAGGTGATGGTGCTCCAGGAGCTGATCGAGCACCACGTGAAGGAGGAGGAGAAGGAGCTCTTCCCCAAGGTGAAGAAGCTGATGACCAAGGAGGAGCTGGCCGTCATCGGTGAGCAGATGGAGGTCATGTTCTCCGAGCTCATCCAGAGCGAGCCGCGCATGCAGGTGCCGCTCGAGACGGACGAGGCCGCGCCGCTGCCGTAGTCCCGCGCCGGGCCTCATCGTCAAGACCGGGGCCGCTCGCGTAGAGTGCGCCCCGGAGGACGACTGGACATGGCCCGTGGCACCCCCCCCGCACTCAGCGTTTCCCTGGACCGCGCTCGCGCGCACTGGCACCGCAAGCAGGGGCTCGCCGAGCCCCTCTCCGGGAGTGTCGAGGAGGTGGTGGCGGCCACCTGCTGGCCGCGCACGCTCGGGGGCGTGGACGTGTACCTGGCGGTGCGGGCCCGCGTCCCCGGGCTGAAGCGCGAGCAGCTCGACGAGGCCGTGGCGCAATCCCGGCTGCAGGTGATTCCCGCCGTGCGCGGCTGCATCTACCTCGTGCCGCGCGCGGAGGTGCCGCTCATGCTGCGCATCGCCGAGGAGCAGCACCGCAAGCGCGCCGACCGAGAGCACGAGAAGGTGGGCATCGCCCCCACGGAGCTGGCCGACGTGGGCGAGGCCGTGCTGAAGGCCCTGCGCAAGGGGCCGCTGTCCACGGACGCGCTGCGCAAGGCGCTGCCCGAGGGCACCGTGCGCGGCCTGGGCGAGAAGGGCAAGAAGGTGGGCATCTCCTCCACGCTGCCCCCGGCCCTGCGGCACCTCGAGTTCGAGGGCAAGCTGGAGCGCACCCTGGAGGACGGGCGGCTCGACACCGAGCGCTACCTCTGGCGGCTGCCGGCGAAGAATCCCTTCACGGGCGCGAAGGTGCCCACCGAGGCCGTGGAGCGCCACGCGCGCCTCGCCGCCACCTTCTTCCGGCAGGCCGGGCCCGCCACCGTGGAGAACTTCGCCGCCTGGACGGCGCTCTCCCAGCGCGACGCCCGCGCGGCCATGGAGAAGCTGCCGCTGGTGCCGGTGGCCGTGGAGGGCTTCGCCGAGGAGGCCTGGGTGCTGGAGGAGGAGCTCCCCACGCTGCGGGAGAAGGCGCCGGCCACCTCGTCCCTCTCGATGCTCGCGTTCGAGGACGGCTACCTCGCCTTCCACGGAGGCCCCGCGCTCCTCACCGACCCCAAGCACCACGCGCGGGAGATTCCGGTGTGGGGCAACACCAAGGGTGGTGGCACGCTCGGCGACACGCGCTACATGCACATGCGCTCGCTGTTCGACGGGGACACGCTGGTGGGCCTGTGGGAGTACGACCCGGACGCCGAGGCCGTGGTGTTCGGCACCTTCGACAAGCTGGCCCCCAAGCGACGCAAGGCCGTCGAGGCGCTCGCCGAGGACACGGCCTGCTTCCTCCGCGACGACATGGGCCACGCGCGCAGCTTCGCTCTGGACAGCGAGGACACGGTGCGCGAGCGCACGGCCCTCGTCAAAGCGCTGTGAACCAGCGCGCGTCCACGGCGGCGAAGCCCGCGAGCAGCTCCCCGGCGAGCCGGGGCCGCGGCACCTTCTCGGAGCGGCGCAGGTAGTCGTTGAGCACCCGGCCCTTCGCGTCCCGGCGGAGGCTCGGCTGGTGCAGGTTCAGCTTGGAGCGCTTCACGCCTCCGCCCGCGCGGTGCACGAATGTCACCGTGCCGTCCGCCTCCACGCGCTCCACCACGCCGATGTGCGTGAGCCCGTCGTTGCGCCGGCCGTCGCGGTTGCGGTCATACGTCTCCCGGAAGAAGACGAGGTCTCCCGGGCGGGGCCGGCTGCGCAGCGCGCCGAGGCTCTTGGCCTTGCGGTGGATGGCTTTGACGCCGCCCTCTCCGGGGAGGGTGCGCTCGGGCAGCAGGTGGAGGCCCGGCTTGCGGTAGGCGAGGTTGGCGAGTCCCGAGCAGTCATCGTTCACCGAGCGGCTCACCCGCTTGAGCGAGGGGAGGCCCACCCAGAGGGAGGCGCGAGTCACGGCCCGGTTCGAGAGCGACACGGAGGCCCGGGCGCTTGGGCCCGGTGAGGCGTAGCGCGCGGCCTCGGCCTCCGAATTCAGGAGGAGGCCACCGACGAGGGCACACAGCAGGAATGCGCGTTTCATGCCGGGTCCTCCTCAGCAACCCGCGTGCCTCCCACGTTCACGGCCTGGGATGTCCGGCCGACGACGGACACGTGCTCCTCATCTGTCCCGCAGGTGGAAAATGTCTGCCCAACCTGTCGCCCGGGCGACGTGCTCTGGAATCCTCCGTCCATGCGGACTTTGTCGGGAATCTGGCTGCTGGAGGGGTGAAGGTGAGGAGATGACGAAGTTCTATTGGCTCCAGTTCCCCGAGCAGTCGCGCTACACGGGAGACCTTCACGCCAGCCACAAGTGGGGTGGCCTGCCCGGGCTCCGCTGCCCGCAGTGCGGAGCCACGTGGGCCGGGAGCGCAACCTCATACCCAAGCGCGGACCTGTCTTCGCTCCCGGAGCGCAAGGAGTACGAGAAGCCCCGGCCGGAGCCCTTCGATGAGTTCGTCCGGTTGCGCGAGCTGGTGCGCCCCCTCGTACCTCCTGGGGCGCAGCTCAAGCCAGGAGCCCAATTGGGTCCCCTGGTGGGCACGGCTACGGGCACCTTCAGTCCGCTCTTCTTCTGCTTCCTTTCAAGGCCCTTGGTGCACCGAGAGGCACTGGAGCAGTTGCAGGCCGAGGGCGTGCGGGGCCTGCGAGGTTTTCCCACGGAGCTGCGCTTTCGGCAGAAGAAACACCCGGAACTGTTGGAGCTGGAAATTCTCCCGCACGGCCGGCTGCATCCGGACTGCACCCCACAGGATCGGCGCCCGCCTTGTTCCAAGTGCGGGCACGACTACTTCCCACGCCCGGATGACCCCATCCTGGACGCGGCCTCCCTCCCGACACACACCGATCTGTTCCGGCTGACTGACTTCGAGACGATGCTCATCGGCACCGAGCGCTTCGTGGGGGCCGTGCGGCGCCTGGCGCTGGAGGACCTCGACATCCGCGAGCTGCCGCTGCGCTGAGCCCACGGGTCCACCAGTCGACCTGGGATTCCGACTGGCGTCGTGTAGGCGCACCTGGGCTCCCGCCCATCGGGCCACGGTACAGGGTGTTGTGATCCAACCGACACGCGCGCGCTCGGGGTCGTGTGGTGGATGCGAGAGGTGTCAGCCAGCCGGCAGGTGGGCGACAGGGGAACGACGTGACGCGTTCAATCTCTTCACCATAGGTCGCACCCTGACGGCAGGGTGATTAACCGTCGTTCCTACCCACCCAGCAGGGACGGCGCCGATGAATTCCGCAGCCCACCAGGACTCTTCTCCCGTCATTCGCGCGGTGGAGCGTCTGCTCCCGCCGCACTACGCCCACCAGGAGCAGATCATCGGGGCCCTCCGAGACATGTGGGCCACCCGGCACTTCAACATCGAGCGGCTGGAGGAGCTGCACCGCTCGGTGAAGGTGGACGGGCGCTTCCTCGCGCTGCCCATCGAGCAGTACGGCGCGCTCGTCACCTTCCAGCAGCGCAATGACGCCTGGATTCAGGTGGCGTTGGACCTGGGCGAGCAGGTGGTGCGCCGGGCGTTGGACAAGACGGGGCTCACCCCCCGGGACGTGGACCACGTCTACTTCGTCACCGTGACGGGCATCGCCACGCCGAGCATCGACGCGCGGCTGATGAACCGCATGGGCATGCGCCCGGACATGAAGCGCACGCCCATCTTCGGGCTGGGGTGCGTGGCGGGCGCGGCGGGCACGGCGCGGGCCTCGGACTACCTCCGGGGCTGGAAGAACGAGACGGCGCTGCTCGTCGCCGTGGAGCTGTGCTCGCTGACGCTGCAGCGCGAGGACCTCTCCATTCCCAACATCATCGCCTCGGGCCTCTTCGGGGACGGCGCGGCGTGCGTGGTGCTCCAGGGCGCCGAGCGGGCCCCCGCCGCGTCCGGCCCGCGGATCGTCGCCACGCGCTCGGTGCTCTACCCGGACACCGAGCGCATCATGGGCTGGGACGTGGTGGACTCGGGCTTCAAGGTGGTGCTGTCCGCGAAGGTGCCGAGCCTCGTGCGCGAGTACATCCGCCGGGACGTGGACGGCTTCCTCGGCGAGCACGGCCTCACGCGCAAGGACGTGAAGCACTGGGTGGCGCATACCGGCGGCCCCAAGGTGTTGCAGGCCTTCGAGGACGCGCTGGAGCTGGCGCCCGGCATGCTGGAGCACTCGTGGGCCTCGCTGCGCGAGGTGGGCAACCTGTCCTCGGCCTCGGTGCTCTTCGTGCTGGGGGACATGCTGGAGTCCGGCAAGGCCGAGCCCGGGGACTGGGGCGTGATGATGGCCATGGGCCCGGGCTTCTGCGCCGAGCTGGTGCTGCTGCGCTGGTGAGGCTCCCGCGCCACGACTTCCCGGAGGTACTACACCATGGCTGACAACGAGTTGATCGTCCTCTTCGAGATTCGCCGCATCCTCGCCCAGGAGCTGGACTGGAAGGGGCCGGTGGAGCCCGCCCACCACCTGATGCGGGAGCTGCAGCTCGACAGCCTGGGGCTGACGGTGCTGGCGGTGGAGCTGGAGAACCGCTTCCGCATCCGCCTGTCGATGGAGGATTCGCTGGGGGTGAGCACCGTGGGAGACCTCATGCGCCTGGTGGCCTCGCGGACTGTCCAGGAGTCTCACGCCGCATGCGCTGGAGGAGCACCATGAAAGGGCCGCCACTGCCACCGGTGAAGTACGCCACCGTCCCCGAGGCGCTCGCCGCCGCGGCGCGCTCGCCGCTGGGGCTCGTCTTCGTGGACGCGGCCGAGCGGGAGACGAGCCTCTCGTGGGCCGAGGTGTATGCCCGCGCCCGCCGCACGGCCGCGGGCCTTCAACGGTTGGGGGTGGCGCCCGGGGAGCGGGTGGCGGTGCTGCTGCCCACCTCGCCGGACTTCATGGATGCCTTCTTCGGCGCGCTGCTGGCGGGCGCGGTGCCGGTGCCGCTCTACCCGCCGGTGCGGCTGGGGCGGCTGGAGGAGTACCACCGCGCCACGGCGCGCATGCTGGAGGTGTCGGGCGCGGCGGTGGTGCTCACCGACGGCAAGGTGCGCCTGCTTTTGGGCGAGTCCGTGGCGGCGGCGCGCCCGAGGCTCGGCTGTCACACGGTGGAGGAGGTGTCTCGCGAGGACGGGGACGTGGAGGTGCCCGTGCGGCCCGAGGCGCTCGCCCTCATCCAGTTCTCCTCGGGCTCGACGGTGGACCCCAAGCCGGTGGCGCTGCGCCATGCGAACCTGATGGCGCAACTGGCGGCGCTGGAGGCCGAGCTGCCGCCGCCGACGGACGGGCCGCCGGTGGGCGTGTGCTGGCTGCCGCTGTACCACGACATGGGGCTCATCGGCTGCCTGCTGTCGGCGGTGTACTACCCGGGCCGCATGGTGCTGCTTCCTCCCGAGGTCTTCCTCGCGCGCCCGGCGCTGTGGCTGCGCGCGCTGTCGCGGCACCGGGGCTTCGTCTCGCCCGCGCCCAACTTCGCCTATGGGCTGTGCCTCAAGCGGGTGAAGGAGGCGGAGCTGGAGGGCGTGGACCTCTCGCACTGGCGGCACGCGCTCAACGGCGCGGAGCCGGTGTCGGTGGAGACGCTGCGCCGCTTCTCCGAGCGCTTCTCCCGCTGGGGCTTCCAGGCGGGGGCGCTGCGGCCGGTGTATGGGCTGTCCGAGGCCTCGCTCGCCGTCGCCTTCCCTCCGGCGGGCCGGGGGCCGCGCGCGCTGGGCGTGGACGCGCGGGTGCTGGCCACGGAGCGGCGGGTGGTGGAGGGCCCGCGCGAGGTGGTGTCCGTGGGGCGCCCGGTGCCCGGCTGCGAGGTGGAGGTGCGCGACGAGCTGGGCCACGCGCTGCCGGAGCGGCGGGTGGGGCGGGTGCTCGCGCGAGGGCCCTCGGTGATGGCGGGCTACTTCGGCCACCCGGAGGCGACAGGGCGCGCGCTGGACGCCGAGGGCTGGCTGGACACGGGGGACCTGGGCTTCGAGGCGGACGGCGAGCTGTTCCTCACGGGCCGCGCGAAGGACCTGGTCATCATCCGCGGCGCCAACCACGCGCCCCAGGAGTTCGAGGAGTGCCTGGAGGGGGTGGAGGGCCTGCGCACGGGCTGCGCGGTGGCGCTGGGCTTCACGCCGGAAGGGGAGCAGGACGAGGCGCTGCTGCTGCTCGCCGAGCGCGCGCCGGGCGTGGAGGTGGAGGGCCTGGAGGAGCGGGTGCGCGAGGCGGTGCTGGCGGGCACGGGGGTGCGCGCGCACACGGTGCGGGTGCTGGAGCCGGGGACGCTGCCGCGCACCTCGAGCGGGAAGCTGCGCCGGAGCGAGGCGCTGCGGCGCTACCTCGCGGGCGAGCTGACGGCCCCGAGGAAGGTGGGGATGGTGGGGCTGGCGGTGGAGATGGCGAGGAGCGCGCTGGCGCTCGTCCGAGCGGGACGCGGGGTGTGAGGGCCTGGGACGTCGCGGTGGTGGGCGGTGGGCCCGCGGGGCTGGCGGTGGCCCTCACCGTGGCGAAGCGGGGCCTGAGCGCGGTGGTGCTGGAGCGCGCCAGCGTGCCTCCGGACAAGGCATGCGGTGAGGGATTGATGCCCTCGGGGGTGGCGGCCCTGGAGCGCTTCGGGGCGCTCGCGCTGTTGGAGCCGAGGGAGTGCGCGCCCTTCGTGGGCATCCGCTACGTGCAGGAGGACGGGAGCGGCGCGGAAGGACGACTGCCGGCGCCCGGGGGCCTGGGCGTGCGGCGGGTGGCGCTGGTGACGGCGATGGCCACGCGGGCGCGGACGCTCGGCGTGGAGTTGCGCGAGCGCTGCGCGGTGGTGGGCCAGCGGCGCACGGCGGACGGGTGGCAGCTGGAGACGGCGACGGGGCCGCTGCGGGCGCGGATGCTGGTGGCGGCGGACGGGCTCGCCTCGCCCCTGCGGCACGCCGAGGGGCTGGAGGTGGAGGTGAGCGGACCGAGGCGCTTCGGGCTGCGGCGCCACTTCCGGCTGAAGCCCTGGGCCCCCTTCGTGGAAGTGCACCTGTCGGACGGCGTGGAGGCGTACGTGACGCCGGCGGGGGAGGAGCGGGTGGGGGTGGCCTTCCTGTGGGCCGACGGGCTGCCGGGGCGCATCGGCTTCGACTCCCTGCTCTCGCGCTTCCCGGTGCTGGCCGCGCGGGTGGCGGGCGCGGAGCCGGACTCGAAGGCCCGGGGCGCGGGGCCGCTGGCGCGGGCGGCGCGCTCCCGGGTGGCGGACCGCTTCGCGCTGGTGGGAGATGCGGCGGGGTACGTGGACGCGGTGACGGGGGAGGGCCTGTCCTTGGCCTTCACCTGCGCGGAGGCCCTCGGCCACCTGCTGCCGGACGCACTGGCCAAGGGAGCCACGCGCGAGTCCCTGCTGCCCTACGAGCGGACGTTCCAGCGCGCCTTCCGCAAGTACGCGTGGCTGACGCACGGCCTGCTGATGCTGGCGCGCAGGCCGCGAGTGCGCCGCTCCCTGGTGCGCTGGTTGGGCGAGAAGCCGCGCGTCTTCGAGCAGCTCCTCGCCCACGCCATCGTGTAGCGCTTCTTCAGTGCTCGGCGTTGGCCGTGCCGCTCGGCTGGAGCTGCTCCACCCGCTGCTTCAGGGTGGGATCATCCGCCACCACCAGCCCCAGGGGAATGTAGGAGAGCTGGTGCGCGCGCCCGCCCTTGGGCGCCTTCACGTCCATCTCCGACTCGAGCTGCCGCATGCGGCCCTCCAGCTCGACGATGGTGCGGGTGAGGTCACCGCGCGTCTGCTCGTCCTTCGCGCTGGCCAGCCGCTCGTGCGCCTTGAGGAGGTTGTCCTCCACCACCTGCAACTGCTTGCGGGCCCGCGTCGCCGTGCCCAGGTCCACCGAGGGCCCCGGTCCTTCCACGCTCAGCTCCAGCCGGGTCACCTGCTTGCCGAGCTCCCCCGCGGGGAAGACGGCGGCGTGGCTGCCCACCAGCTCGCCAATGCCCATGCCCTTGACGTCGTGGGACTGCACCACGAAGTCCACCGCGTCATTGGCCAGCAGGGCCAGCTTCACGGCCTCCTGGTAGGGCATCGCCGCCAGCACCACCACCACGTCCACCTTGCGGCTCTGGCGCAGCTTGCGCGCCTCGGCCAGCGCGGCCTCCTTCGGCGGACGTCCCTTCAACGAGGGCTCCCCGGCTGGCGCGCCCTCGGGGGACACGCCCACCACGCCCACCTTCAGTCCTCCGGCCTCCACCACCATGGAGGCCGCGAAGGGCGCCTTGCCGGCCTTGTCCACCAGGTTGGCGGACAGCAGCTTCATCTTCTTCTTGGGCCCCCGCGTGGCCTTCTGGAGGTAGGCGAGGCCCTGCGACAGGTCGCGCTCGCCCACCGCCATGGCCACCGTGCCCTGCGCCTCCATCTGCTCGAGCACCAGCTCCGCTTTCTGTTGCACCAGGGGCTCCGCCTGGCGCGTGGGCTCGCGGAAGAGCGCGTTGCCCGCGTCCATCAACACCAGCGGCAGGCCCCGGGCCCGCTCCGCATCGAGCACCGTCTTCCTCCGGGCCAGCCCCCCCAGGGGCTCCTGCTTGCAGCCACACGGGGCGATCTCCCCCCGGTTGTCTCCGGTGAAGAGCAACACCAGCTTCCGGGGCTCGGCCTGGGCCCCCAAGGGCATCAGCAGCAGCACGGCCACCGCCATCAATGTCAATCGCGCCTTCACTTCATCTCCTCTCGGGGACGCGAGCCGCGGGGGCTCACGATGTCCCCTGGATGCTACGCCAGAGTCCCGCGCGCACTGGCGCGTGGGCGCAACTCCCACCGCGCCCCCGCCGCGAAGCCATCCATTGGACCTGCAAGTAATTGTCGCGGGGAGTCAAGAAATTCCCGCTTAAAAAAGAATAAAGGGTTTGATCATTTTCCCGGACTAATTTAAAAGTGGCCTCCCCTCAGTTGGCCCCCCCCCGAGCGGGAAAAGGTGGAGACACACATGCGTATGTTCGGAAAGACGGTTGTGGCGGTCGGTGCGGTTGCTGCGATGGTCGGCTGCGGTCCCGTGGACGAGGCGGAGCAGGTTGCCGCTGAGGGTGTCGAGGCCCAGGTTGCGGACCCCCGTAACTGCGGCGCCGAGTCGTTCAGCGACGAGCAGGTGGCGGAGCTCGAGGCCCGCTTTGAGGCCCTCCAGGCCAAGCAGGCGATGGGCGGCACCGTGCGCGCCATGGGCGCCTCCATCCCCGTCTACTTCCACGTCATCCGGAGCAGCTCCGGCGCTGGCGGCGTGACCACCACGCAGATCAACGACCAGATCACCGTCCTCAACAACGCCTTCGCGCCGGCGGGCTTCAGCTTCTTCCTGGCGGGCACGGACTACACCAACAACGACTCGTACTACACCTGCTCCGGTGGCACGTGTGAGACGAACATGAAGAACGCCCTGCGCAAGGGCAGCGCGGACGACCTCAACTTCTACACCAACAACATGGGCGGCGGCCTGCTCGGCTGGGCGACCTTCCCCTCCAGCTACGCCAGCGCCCCGCTGAAGGACGGCGTGGTGGTGCTCCAGTCCTCGCTGCCCGGCGGCACGGCGACCAACTACAACCAGGGCGACACGGGCACCCACGAGGTCGGTCACTGGATGGGCCTGTACCACACGTTCCAGGGCGGCTGCACCAGCACCAACGACAGCGTGAGCGACACCCCGGCCGAGCAGTCCGGCGCCTCCGGCTGCCCCACGGGCCGTGACAGCTGCACCACCTACGCCGGCCTGGACCCCATCACCAACTTCATGGACTACAGCTACGACAGCTGCATGAACACGTTCTCCGCGGGCCAGAACAGCCGCATGAACAGCCAGTGGACCGCCTACCGCGCGGGCAAGTAAGCCCCGGCCCGAGACACTCTTCGTCTCGGACATGAGCAGCGGGCCTCCCACGAGCGTGGGGGCCCGCTGTTTTCTTTTGCGGGTTGGGAAGACGGAGGTGAGGCCGCGCCGCGGCGACTTCACCCACGCCGTGCTGACGAGTGACAAGGTGGTCAACCTCGAGGACGCGGGCTTCGTCCGCGTCGACCCCTTGAGGGTTCCACCCGCGCGAGTCGGGACGGCCCTCGTCCCTGGAGGAGCTCGGCCCGTGCGCCTCGTGCAATCGCCAGGACGCGAACGCCCCGCGCAACGGGGGCTGTGGCTCCGGCTCCCGCCGCGACTCCGCGGCGCCGTGCCCGCCGTGTGACTTGGGCCTGCTCGCCCTGTGGTGGGGGCCTTCTCCGCGGCGACAGCGGCACGACGGGCGGAGAGCTGGATGCCGGAATGGGCTCCGACGCGGGGCTGGGCTCGGGAGGTGAAGGAGCGCCGGACCCCGAGGCGCAGCCCGGTGGATGCGGTTGTGGCACGAGCATTCCGTCGCTCGCGCCCCTGTCTCTCCTGGGACTCGCCCTGCTCGTGCGGCGCGGTCGGAGGGCCCGCGACTTGCGGTGAGGTGTCCCGACGCCGAGCCCTTCCTGGACGTGGTGCTCACCCTCTTCGAGTGACCCGCAAATGAAAACGCCGGAGCGCGAGGTGCGCTCCGGCGTCGGGACTTCAGGACCTCAGGCGCGGACTACTTGCCCAGGCGGTACTGCGTCCACATGGAGTCCATGCGGGAGACCTGGCCGGCGGAGAACCGGTCCATGCAGTAGTCGTCCGTGTAGTCCATGAAGTTGGTGATCGGGTCCAGACCCGTCTCGCGGCAGGTGTCGCGGTTCGCGGGGCAGCCGTAGGCCGCGGACTGCTCGGCCGGGGTGTCGCTGACGTAGTCGTTGGTCTTCTGGCAGCCGCCCTGGAACGTGTGGTACAGGCCCAGCCAGTGACCCACCTCGTGGGTGCCCGTGTCGCCCTCGTTGTAGGGGGCCGCGGTGCCGCCGGGCAGCGACGTGTTCAGGATGACCACGCCGTCGTTCTTGGGGTTGGAGGCGTAGCTGGAGGGGAAGGTCGCCCAGCCCAGCAGGCCGCCACCGGGGCTGCTGAAGTACATGTTCAGGTCGTCCGCGGTGCCCTTGCGCAGCGCGGTCTTCATCTGGCTCTCGGCCGTGGTGCCGTGGCCCGCGGTGTACCAGGTGGAGTTGGTGGTGCGGTCGGTGGCCACCAGGCTGAAGCGGAACGGGGTGTTCGCGTAGGCCGCGTTCAGCACGGCGAGCTGGTCGGCGATCATCGAGTCCGGGATGTCACCGTTGGAGATGCCCGTGCCCTTGTTGATGACGTGGGCATAGACCGGGATGGTGATGGAGCCGACGGCGGCCAGCGCCCCGCGGTGCTGGCTGATGGCCTGCTGAACGGCCTCGGCCTCGGCCTCGGTCGGGGTCGGCGTGGCGCAGCCGTGGATGGCCGCGGCCTGCTGCGTGGTCTCCTCGGCCGGCTTCTGCTCCGCGGTGCTGCAACCCGTCAGGGCCATCACCGAGCCAACAACCACCGCGAACTTGGACACAAAGTTACGAGACATTTCCAACCCCTCGGGAAAAGTTGCTACCCCTTATATAGAACGAATAAGGCGCCATCAAGGGGGAAGGTGATAATTCTGCAATATTCTACCTGTGCGGCTATTTGGGACTCTCCGTGAACCGGGCAGAGCGGGTGAGAGAGGGAAGACCCGACCGGCCCCGTGGAGCCCGCCCCCGCGAAAAGCGAAACGCCGGAGCGCGTGGAGCGCTCCGGCGTCGGGACTTCAGGACCTCAGGCGGGACTCACAGGCCGCGGTACTGGGCGACCAGCGCGTCCATGCGAGCCGACTGGCCGGCGGAGAAGCGGTCCATGCAGGCGTCGTCCGTGTAGTCCATGAAGTTGGTGACGGGATCCGCGCCGGTGGTGGAGCAGGTGTCGCGGCCCGTGGGGCAGCCGTAGGCGGCGGAGCCCTCGGCCGGGGTGTCGCTCACGCTGTCACCCGGGTTGGCGCAGCCGCCCTGGAACGTGTGGTACAGGCCCAGCCAGTGACCGGCCTCGTGGGTGAGGGTGTCGCCCTGGTTGTAGGGGGCCGCGCTGCCGCCGGGCATGGAGGAGTAGAGGATGACCACGCCGTCCAGGCTCGGCTGCGAGGCGTAGCTGGAGGGGAAGGTCGCCCAGCCCAGCAGGCCCTGGCCCATGTTGTTGGAGTAGATGTTGAGGTCGCCCGCGCCGCCCTTGCGCAGCGCGCTCTTCATCTTCTTCTCACAGGCGCCGCCGGCGCAGCCGTACCACTGGGAGTTGGTGGTGCGGTCCGTGGACACCAGGGTGAACTTGAACGGCGTGTTGGCGTAGGCGGCGTTGAGCACGGAGAGCTGATTGGCGATCTGCGCGTCCGAGACGTTGCCCTGGGACGTGCTCGTGCCGTTGTTGATGACGTGCCAGTAGACCTTCACCGTCACCGAGCCGTTGGCGCGAACCTGGGCGCTCTTGCGGCCGGCGATGGCCTGCTCCACGGCGAGCTGCTCCGCCTCGGGCAGCTCCTGCGTGGCGCAGCCCCGGGCGTCCACCGCCTGCTGCGCGCGCTCCTCGGCCGGCTGCTGCTCCGCGGTGCTGCAACCCGCGAGCGCCATGACGGAACCCACCACCACCGCGAACTTGGACACGACGTTACGGGACATTTCCGACTCCCAGGAAGAGTGGGGAGCCGTTATACCCCGGTGATAGTTTGAAATCAATGCACCATCAGGACTTCCTGGTTTTTCCAATTCCCGAGAAGGTGAGGAACCCGCAAAAGAAAACGCCGGAGCGCAAGGGGCGCTCCGGCGTCGGGACTTCAGGGCTTCAGGCGCGAATCAAATCCCGCGGTACTGGATGGTCAGCGCGTCCATGCGAGCCGACTGGCCAGCGGAGAAGCGATCCATGCAGGCGTCGTCCGTGTAGTCCATGAAGTTGAGGATGGGGTCCACGCCGGAGGCGGCGCAGGTGTCGCGACCCGTCGGGCAGCCGTAGGCGGCGGAACCCTCGAACGGGGTGTCATCCACGGAGTCGCCAGGGGCCGTGCAGCCGCCCTGG
>NZ_DASVSO010000696.1:0-10628 GCF_036388035.1 Archangium sp. | reverse complement strand
CGTCCCATCGCTCGCCCACAGCCTGAAGCCTCCACTCCAGGCGGAGAAGAGGAGCTTCCCGCCCGCCTGCCCCAGCAGCTGGATGTCGCTGCCCGTCGGGCCAGGGTTGATGTCCTTGACGAGCCAGGTCCCCGCGGGCGTCCCATCACTGCGCCACAGCTCCACCCCGGCCTCGGCCGTCCTCGCGGGGAAGAACACCACGCCCCCCACGACCTCGTGGCTGCTCCACAAAGCCGCGAAGCCGTCGCGCAGCAGGCTCGTCCCCGCCGCCGTCCCGTCGCTCTTCCACAGCGCGTCGGAGCCCGCGCCGGACACGGAGAAGAGGACCGTCCCGCCCAGGTCCACCAGGTTCCTGGGGGCGCTGTGGCCGTTGTCCGTGTGGATGTCCTCGAGCAGCACCGTGCCCTCGGGCGTCCCATCCGTCTTCCACGGCTCCACGCCCCGCCCGTCGTCGGCGAAGAAGTACAGGGTGTCCCCTGCGGAGGCGGTGTCCCAGGGGGGAGTGCCGTACCAGACCACCGGGCTGTAGGAGTGCAGCTGCGCCGTGTCGCCCGTCTTCGTGTCGTACCGCCAGAGCTGGTAGCCGCCCGAGGAGCGGATCCCGAAGAAGTACAGGCGGGAGCCGGCCCGGACGGGCGTGCTGCGCAGGGAGTCACGCTCTCCCGGCTCGATGTCCGTGACGCGCCAGGTGCCCGCCTCCGTCCCGTCGCTCCTCCACAGCTCGCGCCCGAAGTCCCAGGTCCGCGCGCTGAAGTAGAGCACCCCGTCCACGACATGGAAGCCGTACGGCTCGGACGCGCTCGAGCCCGGGAGGATGTCCTTCACCCTCCGCGTGCCCTCCTCCGTCCCGTCGCTCCGCCACAGCTCCCGGCCCCAGACGCCGTCGTCCGCGATGAAGTAGAGCACGTCCCCCAGGACCGTCAGGTACATGAGAGCCGAGCCCTCGGGGCCGGGCCAGATGTCCTTGACGCGCCGGGTGCCTTCCACCGTTCCATCGGTCTTCCACAGCTCGACCCCGTTCTCGGTGGGGTGCGCGGCGGTGAAGTAGAGCGTCCCGCCCATGACCACCAGCTCCCGGCCGAGAAAGGTGCTCGCGGCCCCAGGGGTGATGTCCATCACCTGCACGGTGCCCTGGGGCGTCCCGTCGCTCTTCCACAGCTCGAACCCGGTCACCCCGTCGTTCGCGGCGAAGTAGAGCGTCCCCCCCACGTCCTGCATCAACACGGGCGAGGACGAGCCTCCCGGCCAGAGGTCCTTCACCCGCAGGGTGCCCTCGGACGTCCCGTCGCTCTTCCACAGCTCGACGTCACCAGCCCCGTCGACCACCGAGAGGAAGAGCGTCTCGCCGACGACGAGCTGCTCCCACACCTGGAAACCACCGGCCATGTTCGTGATGCGCCGGGTGCCCTCGGCCGTGCCATCGCTGCGCCAGAGCTGGCGGGTCGTGCCGTCCTCCTCGACCGCGGAGAAGATGATGAGCTCGCCCACCGCCGCGAACCCGCCTGGATGGGAGTCGCGGCCACCGGGCAGGATGTCGCGCACGAGCCGCGTGCCCCCCGTCTCATCGCTCGCCCACAGCTCGCGCCCGTGGAGCGTGTCCCCCGCGTTGAAGAAGACGGTGCCGCCCATCACCGCGAAGCTCCCCGGATCGCTCGGCGGATTCTTGGACGCGGCGGGGCGCAAGTCCCGCACCAGCTCGGGGGCCCCCACGGCGACCGCGCTCCGCTGTTGGCCCAGAAGTGTCGGTGCGTCGGCTCGCGACCCCGAGTCCGTACACCCGCCCATCGCCGCCAGCGCCAGGGCCAGGCAGCCCCATGTTCCTCGAATGCTCTTCATGTCGTGGATGATTCCCGCGCGGTCTGACGCCCCCTTGTGACCTCTCCCCCGAAGCCCGAGCGGACCGCGCGCACGCGGGGCCTTCAGGGGAGAGAGCCGCCCGACCCGCTCTGGAAGCGGGCCGGGCGGGACTTCGACTCGACGACTCAGCTCCGGCGGGCGGAAGGCCGCCGCAGGGCCGCCCAGGCAAGCATCGCCAGCGCGCCCCAGAGGCCCAGCGGAGAGCTGCCCGTCGAGGCGCAGCCCAGGCCGCCGCCCTCATCCGACTTCGCCGCGGGCTTCACGGTGACGTGGAAGGAGCACGAGGCGCCATTGCCCGCCGCGTCCTGGGTGGAGACGCTCACGAGGGTGGAGCCCACCGGGAAGTCGCTGCCCGAGGCGTGGCTGTACGTCACCGCCGGGCTCGTCGTCACGGCGTCACTCGCCGTGGCGGCCGGGTACTCCACCGAGCGACCCGGGGCCTCGCGCGTCTCGACTTCCACGTCCGCCGGGCAGGTGAGGCTCGGGGCCGTGGTGTCGCGCACCGTGACGGAGAAGGCGCACGTGGCCTCGTTGCCCGCCGCGTCCTTCGCCGTGGTGGTGACGCTCGTCGTCCCCAGCGGGAAGGTGCTGCCCGAGGCGTGGCTGTACGTCACCGCCGCGCTGGCCGACACCGCGTCCGTCGCGGTGGCGGCAAACGTCGCCGCCGCCCCCGTGGAGCCCGTGGCCTCGACCGTCATGGACGCCGGGCACGTCACCGCGGGGGCGACGGTGTCCTTCACGGTGATGCGGAAGGAGCAGGTGTTGGCGTTGCCCACCGCGTCCTTCGCCGTCACCGTCACCACCGTCTCGCCCTGCGCGAAGGTGGAGCCAGAGGCGTGGCTGGACGTCACCTCGGGGCTGGCCGTCACGGCATCCTTCACCGTGGCCGCCGCGAAGGAGACCACCGCACCGGAGCCATCCGCGGCCTCGACGGAGAGGTCCGCCGGGCAGGTGAGGACCGGGGCCGTGGCATCGCGCACCGTCACGTCGAAGGAGCACGTGGACGCATTGCCGGCCACATCCTTCGCCGTCACCACCACCTTCGTGGTGCCCAGGCCAAACTCCGAGCCCGAGGCCTGGCTGTACGTCACCGCCGCCGAGGACACCGAGTCCGAGGCCGAGGCCGCCTCGTACATCACGAGCGCACCGGAGGCCGAGGTGGCCTCCGCCACGACGCTCACCGGGCACGTCAGCGAGGGCCGGCCGGAGTCCTTCACGGTGACGTGGAAGGAGCACGAAGCCGTGTTGGCCGCCGCGTCCTTCGCCGTCACCGTCACCTTCGTCCTACCCACGGGGAAGGTGCTGCCCGAGGCCTGGCTGTACGTCACCTCGGGGCTGGCCGTCACGGCGTCGCTCGCCGAGGCGGCCTCGTAGCTCGCGAAGGCACCGTCGGGGCCGCTGGCCTCCACCTCCACGTCCGCTGGGCACGTCACCCGCGGAGCGGTGGCATCGCGCACCGTCACGTCGAAGGAGCACGAGGACTCGTTGCCCGCCGCGTCCTTCGCCGTCACCTTCACGCTCGTCTTCCCCAGCGAGAACGACGAGCCTGAGGCGGAGCTGTACGTCACCGTGGGCGAGGCCGTGACGTCATCGGTCACCTGGGCGTCCGCCCAGGTGGCGGTGGCGCCGGAGGCGGAGGTGGCCTCGACCGTCACCGCCACCGGGCACGTCAGCGTGGGCGGGGTGGAGTCGGGAGGAGGCGGCAGGGTGACGCGCCACAGCTCGTCGCCGTGCGTCCCGTCATTCCCGTTGAAGAACAGGTTGTTGCCGCTGAGCGCGTACCGCTCGACGCCGCTGCTCCTCGCGCCCGGCCCCACGTCACCGAGCCGGTGCGTCCCCTCCTCGGTGCCATCCGACACCCACAGCTCCTGGCCGTACGTCCCGTCCGTGCCGCGGAACAGCACCAGGCCCCGACTCGCGAGCCCCAGCATGGGAATGCCCTCCACGCCGCTCAGGGGGCCCGGGAACACGTCCTTGAGCATCCGTGTCCCCGCCGCCGTCCCGTCACTCGCCCACAGCTCGTGGCCGTATGCCTCGTCGAAGCCCCGGAAGAGGAGCTTCTTGCCCGTGCTCGCCACATAGACGACGCTGCGGCCAAAGCCCCCCGGGGACACCAGCGTGGCACGGGTGGACTTCCCGTCGTACGTCCAGAGCGCGGGGAAGTCACCCCAGAAGTCGGTGGAGAAGAAGAAGAGCCTCCCATCGACGAGCGTCGGCCTGTCCAGCGCCTCGGTGATCACCCCGGGAGCGGAGACCGTCACCTGCTGCGGGGTGGTGCTCCCCGCGTCCAGCTTCCACAGCAGCCTCTTCCCCGTGGTGTCGGTCGCGGGGAAGACGAGCGACCCGTTCACCACCGTGCACGGCCCGGGGGAGGAGCTCGCCGTGCCCGGGCGCATGTCGAGCACCCGCACGGTGCCCTCGAGCGTGCCATCGCTCTTCCACAGCTCGCGCCCGCTCGCGGCCTCCTGCGCGGCGAACCAGACCGCTCCATTCCACACCGTCATCACCGAGATGGTGGACCAGGCGGTGCCCGGATTGATGTCCTTCACCATCCGCGTGCCTTCCGGGGTGCCGTCGGTCACCCACAGCTCGCCCCCGGTCGTGGGCGTCATCGCGGTGAAGAAGAGCTTGCCGTCCAGGACCACCGTGAGCGTCGGGTTGCTGCTCGGCTTGCCGGTGCTGATGTCCTTGACGAGCCAGGTCCCCGCCTCCGTCCCGTCGCTCCGCCACAGCTCCGAGCCGAACTCGGCCGTGGTGGCCTCGAAGTACATCACGCCGCCCATGCTCACCATCTTCATGGTGGAGGAGGTGGTGATGGACTGGAACCCGCCCTTCACCCGCTCGGTGCCCGCCGTCGTCCCGTCGCTCTTCCACAGCTCCACGCCGCCGCTCGGGCCCCTGGCCGAGAACAGGAGCGTGCCGCCCAGGTCCGTCAGGCTCTTGGGCTGGCTGCCGGAGCCCGTGCCGCTCCCCTCGACATCCTTGAGCAGCACGGTGCCCTCCGGCGTGCCGTCCGTCTTCCACGGCTCGAGCCCCAGGCCCACCGCGTCCGCCGCGAAGACGAGCGTGCCCCCGGAGGAGGCGGACTGGACCTTCCCATACCAGCTCGCCGGCATTTTGTAGGAGCGCAGCAACGACGTCGCGTCCGACTTCACGTCATACCGCCGCAGCTCGAGCTGCCCGCTGGTGGAGCCGGCCGCGAAGAAGTACATGCCGGAGTTGGCCACGACGAGCTCGCTCAGCACCGAATCCGCCGAGCCGGGCTGGAGGTCCGTGAGGCGCACGGTGCCCTCGCGCGTGCCATCGCTCTTCCACAGCTCGCGCCCGGTCTCCCCGTCATTCGCGGTGAAGTAGAGCACGCCCCCCACGTCGCGCAGGGCGAGCAGCTCGCCGGAGTCCCAACCGGGAAGGATGTCCTTCACGACCCCGGTGCCCTCGGGCGTGCCATCGCTCTTCCACAGCTCGTGCCCGGCCTCCCAGTCCTGCGCGACGAAGTAGAACGTCTCCCCCACTCGGGTCAGCTGATGGGGGAAGGAGGGCTCCATGCGCAGGGCGTTCTGGACGAGGACGGTCCCCGACTCCGTTCCGTCGCTCTTCCACAGCTTGCCGTTCGCGATGAAATAGAGCGTCTTGCCCACCACCACCATCGGGGAGTCGGTACTGAACTCGGAACCCGAGGTCCCCGGGTTGAGGTCCTTGACGAGCTGGGTCCCCTCCTGCGTCCCGTCGCTCTTCCACAGCTCGCGCCCGGTCCCCATGCCCTCCCCGATGAAGAAGAGCGTCCCGTCCACGTCGCGAATCTGCTGGGGGAACATGGGGCCACCCGCGGCGGCATCGGCCACCCGCACGGTGCCCTCGCGCCTGCCGTCGCTCTTCCACAGTTCCAGGCCGCTCATCGGGGAGGGAAGACCCGCGGCCAGGTAGAGCGTCCCGTCGATGACCACCATCTCGGTCACTTCGTAGAAGTCCAACGATTCCGGGCCGAAGGGCTGGGTCCCCGCCGCCGTCCCGTCGCTCCGCCACAACCGCTGGGACACGTCATCGCGCGCGATGAAGTAGAGGTACCCCTTGTACTGCGTGAGCACCGTCGGCTCCGCGCTCATGGACGCGGGAGCGATATCCAGCACGAGCCGCGTCCCCGCCGCCGTCCCGTCGCTCGCCCACAGCTCGCGCCCGTGGAGCGCGTCGGTGGCGGTGAAATAGAGCGTGTCCCCGACCCACAGGAAGTCCCGCGGCTCACTGGCGGCCGTGGGCCCTGGCACGGCGGGGGCCGGCAGGATGTCCTTCACCAGCTCGGCCGTCCCGAGGGAGAGGGCGTCACCGCGCCGCCCCAGGTGCGCCTCGGGGGCCTTGTCGGCCTCCGGGCTCGAGTCCGTACAACCCCCCACTGCCGCCAGCGCCAGGGCCAGCCAGCCCGCGGTTCCTCGAAAGCTTCTCATGTCTGGATGCGTTCCCACGCCAGACGGCCACACCCCTCGTGGGCGCACGTCGCACGGGTCCTTCGGGCCGGAAACGTGGTGGAGGAAGGTTAGGCTGTCAACGTTCCCTCGCCCGAGGTACGAGCGAGCCATGCATCCAGTAAAAACTCTGTCACCCCGGGCCCGTCCGGGCGCTTGATTCGCGAATCAACCTTGTTAGGGTTGCAGGGTTACAGCATTGCCGCAGCGCGGCATCCGGCCCCGGCCGCGCGGGCCAACGCGAGGTTCACCGAACCGCCATGAGTCCCATCATCACAGGCCTGCTGCTCGTCATCGGCCTCTCCATCTTCGCCATCACCATGAGCGGACGCATCGGCGTCCTGCTGGGCATGAAGAAGGAGAACCGGCTCGACAACATCCCCCAGCGTGTCTCGGCGCTCGTGCGCTTTGGCCTGGGGCAGAAGCGCATGGTGGATCCGGAGGAGTTCACGCCGGGCCTCATGCACGTGCTCATCTACGCGGCGTTCATGGTGCTGGCGCTGCGCACCATCATGATGTTCGTGATGGGTTTCTCCGAGACGGCCCTGGTGCTGCTCACGGACCTGACGGACCCGTTCTGGGCGGCCCACCCGCTGCTGCTCAACGTCTACCGGGTGTACCTGCTGGCCAAGGACGTGGTGGCGGCGGGCGCGCTGCTGGGGGCCGCCTACTTCGTGTACGTGCGCGCCAGCGTGAAGCCGGACCGCATGAGCCCCTCGTGGGAGGCCTACCTCATCCTCGGCTTCATCTCCGGCCTGATGATCACCGAGTTCATGTTCGGCGGCAGCCACATGGTGCCGCGCGAGCAGTCGATGCCGGCGGCCACGGGCAACTTCGTGTGGTGGGAGCCGATCACCGGCGTGGTGGGCATGGCCATGCGGCCGCTGGGCTGGACGGCGGCCCACGTGCTGGGCGTGGCGGGCTTCTGGATCCACCTGGGCATCGTCCTGGCGTTCCTCAACTTCCTGCCCTGGGGCAAGCACTTCCACGTCATTACCGGCCTGCCCAACGTCTTCTTCCTGCGCCTGGGGCAGAGCCAGCGCAACACGCAGAGCGCGAAGCTGCCCACGCCCAACCTGGAGAAGGAGGAGTTCGGCGCCGCGACGTTCAAGGACCTCACCTGGAAGCAGGGCCTGGACCTGTACTCCTGCACCGAGTGCGGTCGCTGCCAGACGCACTGCCCCACGTACATCACCGGCAAGCCGCTCACCCACAAGGGCGTCAACCAGGACCTGAAGCACTGGGCCTGGGAGAACCAGATGTGGATTGAGGAGGGCCGGGGCCCCTCGGGCACCACCGAGCCGCTGCCCGAGCTCATCGGCAGCGCGCTGAAGGCGGAGACGGTGTGGGCGTGCACGAGCTGCGGCTGGTGCGAGACGGCCTGCCCGGTGTTCATCGAGAACGTGCCGCGCCTCATCGACATGCGCCGCTACCAGGTGCAGGTGAAGGCGGAGTTCCCGTCGGAGATCCAGCGCGTGTTCGAGGGCATGGAGCGCCAGGGCAACCCCTGGGGCCTGGGCCAGGACAAGCGCGACGAGTGGGCGCAGGACCTGGCGCTGCCCACCTGGGGTGATGGGGGCGGCCCGTACGAGTACCTCTTCTTCGTGGGCTGCGCGGGCAGCTACGACGACAAGCAGAAGAAGGTGAGCCGCGCGCTGGTGAAGATTTTGCGCGAGGCCGGCGTGAGCTTCGCCACGCTCTCCAAGCAGGAGATGTGCAACGGAGACTCGGCGCGCCGCATGGGCAACGAGTACCTGTACCAGACGCTGGCCAAGACGAACGTGGAGTCGTGGAACAGCATGGGCGTGAAGGCGGTCATCACCCAGTGCCCGCACTGCTTCAACACCATCAAGAACGAGTACCCGGAGTTCGGCGGCGAGTACCGCGTCATCAACCACACGCAGCTCATCAATGACCTGCTCAAGGAGAAGCGCATCAAGCTCTCCCAGGTGATGAACCAGAAGCTGACGTACCACGACCCGTGCTACCTGGGCCGGCACAACGGGGTGTACGACGCGCCCCGCGAGGTGCTGAAGGCGATTCCGGGGCTCGAGGTGGTGGAGATGCAGCGCAGCAAGCGCGAGGGCTTCTGCTGCGGCGCGGGTGGCGGGCGGATGTGGATGGAGGAGCACATCGGCACGCGCATCAACCACAACCGGCTCAACGAGGCGGCACTGACGCTCCAGCACGCCGAGGACCCGAGCACGCCCTTCCCGTCGGCCACGGACAAGCAGAAGCCGGGCATGGTGGGCGACTACAAGGAGCCGGGAGGCAAGGGCGTGGTGGCGGTGGCCTGCCCGTTCTGCTCGACGATGCTCAACGACGCGGTGAACGACACGGGCCGCGAGGAGCGCATCAAGGTGAAGGACATCACCGAGCTGGTGGCGGACGCCATGGAAGTGAAGAAGGGCGCCGGCACGGTGGCCCCGAGCACCACGGTGAACGCCAAGCCCGAGTAGTCCGCCTCACCCGAGGCTCAGTCGTCCCCGGAGGCCCGGAGACCCGCTAGCGGGTCCCCGGGCCTTCGTTCAACTACAAGCTGCCGCCGTAGGCGGGCTCCATGGCCTTGGGCACGATGAGGCTGCCCGAGCCGCGCACCGCCGTGGCGTTGATGCGGTAGATGTTGTCACCGCCGCCGGCATCGGAGAGGTAGCTCAGCTCCGTGGCGCCGCGCCAGCTCGGATAGGTGTCCTCCGCCCCGGCCTGCGTCACCTGCGTGAAGTTGGAGATGATCTGGCCGACATCTCCCACGAAGACGCGCGTGCCGCCGCTGCTGGTGCGCGCATCGAAGGCCACCTTGCTCCCGTCCGGCGACACCGTGATGCGAGACACCACGGAGATCGCCGTGTTGCCCAGGGAGAAGGAGCGCGTCGTCGCGGTGCCGCTCATCATGTTCACCTCGATGAGGGTGTTGAAGTTGCCGTTGCTGGAGCTGGCGGCCGCCGAGAGCACGCTCAGCCCATCCGGCATGAAGGAGGCTGGACCGTAGACGGAGGCGGTGTTGGTGAGGAACGTGAAGCCGCTGGCGTCCGTGTTCACCCGCGCCAGCCGCCCGGAGCCGCTCCCACCGACCACGGTGAAGACGATCGTCCTGCCGTCCGGGCTGAAGGTGGGGTAGCGGAAGTCGCGGCAGTCGGTGCAGCCGGTGCTCGTGTTGGCCACCAGCGTGGAGGGCGTCCCCTGGCCGGTGGTGGGGACCACGCGCAGCTCGGCGGTGGAGCCCGACTTGAACACGAAGGCCACCAGGCCGTTGCGCGACACCGTGGGGTGGTAGGCCCCCCCCTGGGTCGTGAGCTGCAGCGGGGAGTTCGGATCCCCGTTGTCGTCCACCGCGTACACGTTGCGGTCGCTGTTGCTGTCGCCGCGGATGAAGACGTAGCCACGGCTGAAGGCCGTGCCGCCCGTGCCGCCACCGCCAAGGTCCAGGTCATCAAGGGGCTCGCAGGCCGCAAGGCCCACCGCCACCACCGCGCACCCCAGAATGCTCCACAACGCCTTCATAGACTCGTGCTCCTGTGTCCGGCCCGAAAGAGGGCGCCCCATTTCCGGGGTCACCGCGCATGGAGACGTCCATGCGGGCGCGGCATTCAAGCACGAGTGCGGCTCGCCTACCGGTTCAGCTTGTTCAGCTCATTCCGGCAGTTGTTGCAGAGGGTTAGCTGCTTGCGGTCGCAGTCCTGCGGCGCCTGGGCGAAGAACATCACGCACCGGGCATCCTCGCAGTAGGACAGCCCCAGCAGGTGCCCCGCCTGGTGGACGGCCTCCACCTGGAAGCGGCGCCGGAGCTGCTCGCCGTCGACGCCCTGGCGCAGCCGGGCCACGCTCATCACCGCGCTCTTCGACTCCCGGTCGGCCTCGCCCAGCACGAAGGCCGAGTCCGGCACGAAGAGGTCCACGTCGGTGATGCCCACCACCAGCGACTGCCCCGGCTCCAGCAGCGTCACCAGCCGGCGCATGATGGCGTTGCAGTGGTACTGGCCCCGGTCCTTGTTGAAGGCGTAGGTGGGGGTGGGCAGGGCCACCTTGCTCACCACCGCGGCCAGGCCGAGCTGAAACGAAATGGCGTCCACCGCTTCTCGGATGAGCACGGGCGGCGGGCTACCCACGGAGACCAGCAGGAGCACCTTCTGGGGCTGCGGCATGGGCCCACCGTCCTTGAGCATCACGGGAGCAGCGCAGGAGCTCGCGCCACCCAGGGAAAGAAGAAGGGTGGCTGGGGCGCAAGGATTCGAACCTTGATAATCAGATTCAAAGTCTGACGTCCTGCCATTAGACGACGCCCCAGCAAGTACGCACGGTTACGACCTGATGGGA
>NZ_DASVSO010000695.1:0-17298 GCF_036388035.1 Archangium sp. | reverse complement strand
GGAGGTGGCCGGCGCGCTGGGTGAGGCCGCGCGCGCCTGGAAGCTGGATGTCACACAGGAGGCGGACTGGGCACGGGTGGTGGACGAGACGCTGGCCACCTTCGGCCGGCTGGACGTGGTGGTGAACAACGCGGGCATCGGCATCGCCAAGGACGTCGAGACCATCTCTCTGGAAGAGTGGCGCCTGGTGCAGGCGGTGAACCTGGACGGCGTGTTCCTGGGCTGCAAGCACGCCATCCGGGGGATGCGGCAGTGCGGCGCGAAGGGCTCCATCATCAACATCAGCTCGGTGGCGGGACTGGTGGGGGCGGCCGACCTCCCGGCGTACTGCGCGAGCAAGGGCGGGGTGCGCCTGCTGACCAAGTCCGTGGCGCTGCACTGCGCGCGCAAGGGCTACGGCATCCGGTGCAACTCCATCCACCCCACGTTCATCGAGACCCCCATGGTGGACGGGCTGGCGAGCCTGGGCGGTGACATGGCGGCGGGCAAGGCGAGGCTCGCGCGCGTCATCCCCCTCGGCCACCTGGGCGAGCCGGACGACATCGCGTACGCGGTGACGTACCTGGCCTCGGAGGAGTCCAAGCTGATGACCGGCTCGGAGCTCGTCGTCGACGGCGGCTCCACGGCGATGTGACGGGCGCGGAGAGGAGGCAGCGGATGGGAGTGTTGACCCTGGTGCGGCACGGGCAGACGTCCGGCGAGTGGTACGACCGGGACCGGCTGTCGGCGCTGGGCGAGCGTCAGGCGGCGAAGCTGGGCGAGGCGTGGACCGCCGTAGGACGTGCGTGGGAGGCCGTGTACGTGGGCCCAGCCCGACGCCACCAGCAGACGTACGAGGCGGTGGCGGCGGCCTACCGGGCTCGGGGGCTGGCGTTCCCCGAGCCGGTGGTTCTGCCGGAGCTGGACGAGTACGCCGCGGAGCCCCTGTTCCGGGTGCTGCTGCCGAAGCTGGCGGAGCGGGACGAGTCGGTGCGGGCGGTGCTGGCCTCGGGCGCGCTGGAGGGGCCAGGAGGGGAGCGGCGGTTGTTCCGCCTGCTGGAGCCACTGGGGCGGGCGTGGGCGCGGGGCGAGCTGGCGGACCCCTCGGTGGAGCCCTGGAGCGCGTTCGTGTCGAGGGTGCAGGCGGGGCTGGCGAGGATGACGCGCGAGTCGGGGAAGGGGGCGGAGGTGGCGGCGTTCACCTCGGCGGGGACGACGGCGGTGGCGACGGGGCTGACGCTGGAGACTCCGGCGGACAGGGTATTCGCGCTGAGCATGGTGGTGTGGAACACGGCCTGTACGGACTTTCTCTTCTCGGGGGGACGGCTCTCCCTGAGGAGCTTCAACGGGACGGCGCACCTGCCGGAGCCCGACCTGCAGACGATGCGTTGAGTCTCACGGAGACGAACCCATGGATTTCACTCCCCCGGAATCACTGAAGACGCTCCTGCCGGAGGTCCGTCGCTTCATCCGAGAGAAGGTGCAGCCCCTCGAGGGCCCCCTCCAGGCGAAGGGCTTCCACGCGCTGCAGCCGGAGCTGGAGACGCTCCGGGCCCAGGTGCGCGAGCTGGGCCTCTCCTCGCCGCACATGCCCAAGCAGTACGGCGGCGCGGGCCTGTCGCTGATGGAGTTCGCGCACCTGGCGGAGGAGCTGGGACGCAGCCCGCTGGGACACTACGTGTTCAACTGCCAGGCGCCGGACGCGGGGAACATGGAGGTGCTGGCGCACCACGGGACGGCGGCGCAGAAGGAGCGCTTCCTGAAGCCCCTGGTGCGCGGGGAGATCCGCTCGTGCTTCGGGATGACGGAGCCGGAGCACCCGGGCTCGAATCCGGCGTGGCTGGGGACGCGGGCCCGGCGCGAGGGGGACGCGTACGTGCTGGACGGGCACAAGTGGTTCACCTCGGGCGCGGACGGCGCGTCCTTCTGCATCGTGATGGCGGTGACGGATCCGGAGTCTCCGAATCCCTACCTGCGGGCGAGTCAGATCATCGTCCCCATGGACACGCCGGGCTTCCAGCGGGTGCGCAACATCCCGGTGGCGGGCGAGGCGGGCGAGGGGTGGGCGAGCCACTCGGAGGTGCTGCTGGAGAACTGCCGGGTGCCGGTGGATAACCGGCTGGGCGAGGAGGGGATGGGGTTCGTGATCGCGCAGCACCGGCTGGGGCCGGGGCGCATCCACCATTGCATGCGGTGGCTGGGCATCTGCGAGCGGGCGTTCGACCTGATGTGCGAGCGGGCTGCGAGCCGGCAGCTGTCGCCGGGCAAGCCGCTGGGGACGCGGCAGATGGTGCAGGAGTGGATCGCGGACTCGCGGGCGGAGATCAACGCCGCGCGGCTGATGGTGCTGCACGCGGCGTGGAAGATGGAGAAAGAGGGGGCGACGGAGGCGCGGGATGAGATCTCCACCATCAAGTTCTACGCGGCGAACGTGCTGCAACGGGTGTTGGATCGCTCCATCCAGACGCACGGCGCGATGGGGCTGACGGACGCGACGCCGCTGGCCTGGTGGTGGGGACACGAGCGGGGTGCGCGCATCTACGACGGAGCGGACGAGGTGCACAAGTCGTCGCTGGCGCGGCGGATTCTCGAGCGCTACGGCATGAAGAAGGTGAGGGAGGAATGAGCATGCCCGAGTGGATGGATCGGACGCGGGCGGTGCGTCCGGGCGAGGAGCTGGACGTCGCGTGGCTGGAGAAGTACCTGGCCGAGAAGGTGCCGGGGCTGACGGGGCCACTGGTGGTGGAGCAGTTCCCGGGCGGGCACTCGAACCTGACGTACCTGCTGCGGATGGGCGAGAAGGAGCTGGTGCTGCGCCGGCCCCCGTTCGGCGCCAAGGCCATCAAGGCCGGGCACGACATGGGCCGCGAGTACCGCATCCTCAGCGGGCTGCTGCCGGTGTACCCGAAGGTGCCTCGGCCGCTGGTATTCTGTGGCGAGGGCGAGTCGCCGATGGGCGCGCCCTTCTACGTGATGGAGCGGGTGAGCGGGGTCATCGTCCGGGCGAAGCCCCCGAAGGGCATCGGGCTGACGCCGGACTTCATGCGGCGGCTGTCCGAGAACTTCGTGGACAACCTCGTCGAGCTGCACGCGGTGGACTGGCGCGCCGCGGGGCTGGGGGAGCTCGGGAAGCCGGAGGGCTACCTGGGCCGGCAGGTGTCGGGCTGGACGGAGCGCTACGGCAAGGCGCGCACGGACGACATCCCCGAGATGGAGCAGGTGGCGAAGTGGCTGGCGGGGCACCTCCCAGCCGAGCTGGCGCCGACGCTGATCCACAACGACTACAAGTACGACAACTTGGTGCTGGACCCGGAGAACCTGCCGCGCATCCGGGCGGTGCTCGACTGGGAGATGGCGACGATCGGCGATCCGCTCTCGGACCTGGGCATGGCGCTGGCGTACTGGGCGCAGGCGAACGACTCGGAGGAGCGGGTGGCGCTGCCGTTCGGGCTGACGATGCTGCCGGGGAACCTGACGCGCGAGGAAGTGGTGGCGCGCTACGCGGAGAAGAGCGGCAGGGACGTGAGCGGGATCGCGTTCCACTACGTGCTGTCGCTCTTCAAGGTGTCGGTGATCGCCCAGCAGATCTACTACCGCTACAAGCAGGGCCTGACGAAGGACGAGCGCTTCGCGGCGATGATCTTCGGTGTCCAGATCCTCTCGAAAATCGCGGCCCGTGCCATTGAAACGGGCAGCATCCGCCCCTGAGCCCCGATGAAGAACGCGACGTCACCAGGTTCCGCGAGCAGTCATGATCATGTCGTCGAGGTGGCCCAGGCCGCCTACCTCGGCCGCTGCGCGCCGGGATACCGCACGCGCCGGGTGCACTGGTCGGGCGGCACGACCCAGGCGATCGAGGTCGGCGAAGGGCCGCCGCTGCTGCTCCTCCACGGCGGCCTGGGCGAAGCGGTCCAGTGGGGCAACATCCTCTCCTCGCTCGGCCGGAGACACCGCGTGGTGGCGGTGGACCGGCCCGGACACGGCCTCGCGGATCCCTTCGATTACCGGGGCGTGGACGTGCTGGAGCACGCGCGGCGCTTCCTCGGCGAGATCCTCGACGCCGAGGGGCTCTCGTCCATGCCGATCGTGGCCTGCTCCATGGGAGGCCTTTGGTCCGTCGCCTTCGCGCTGGCTTACCCGGAGCGGGTGCCTCGGCTGGTGCTCGTCGGCTCTCCGGCGGGGATCACCCGCACGCTGCCCCTCCAGATGAGGCTGGGGATGTTGCCGGGGCTGAAGACGCTCGTGCGGTCGATGATGCGGAAGCCGACGCGCGACAGCACCCGCGCCTTCTACAAGCAGATGCTCGTCGCGCACCCGGAGCGTCTGGAGGACGACTTCCTCGATCTCCTGACCGCGAGCCAGCGTCGCAACACCCCGAGCTGGTTCACGCTGCTCGACCAGACCGTCGATATGTTTGGGATGAAGACGGCACTGGTCCTCGGCGACCGCTGGAAGGACCTCTCGGTCCCGACGACCTTCGTGTGGGGCGAGAGGGACGTGTGGGCCGCGCCCGAAGCAGGCGAGGCCGTCGCATCAACGAACGCACGGCTGCGCATGGTTCGGGTTCCCGACGCTGGCCACGCGCCCTGGCTCGATGCTCCGGAGCTCGTCGTCGAGGCGATCGAGAGGGCACTCGCGAGCGAATGAAGGAGGCGTGGGCCTTGGATGGCGACCCGCTCGATGTCGAAGCGGGCTACTCGGGGTCCGAGTCGATGATCTTCTTCGCGATCCCGAAGGAGAACCCCGCCCTGGCCAGCGAGGCGAGGTCCCGCTGCCGGTTCTCCTCCCGGGTCTGGGGTTTGGTGCGGAAGGGGCCCAGTCGCTTCTTCCTCGCCCAGATCTTCGCGGCCTCTTCCTCGGAGAGCTCCGCTGTCGCATCGGCCAGCTTCTTCGTGACGAGGTCCGCGGCGACGCCCTTCATCCGCAGCTTCTGGGCAATCATCCGGGAGCTGCGGCCCGAGGCGCGCAGCGAGTGGGCCTTCATCCCGGCATAGGCCTCATCGTTGATGAGCCCGCTCTGGGTGAGCTTCGTGATGAGCGTGTCCATCCAGCCGACCGCCTCGGCGCGGTCGCCGCCGTGAAACTTGATGGACCTGTCGACCTTCCGCTGGAGCACGCGCTTGAGCTGGCTCGAGGTCGCCGCATACCGCTTCAGGTAGTGCAGCGCGGCGTTCTCCAGATAGCGAGGAGACACCTTCCGGGGTTGCTTCTGCGGGCGCGCAGCCCTCTTGCTTTGTTCGCCCTGTGTCTCGTCCATGAGAGATCGGATGTACCACCCAGGGCTGACTCATGCAGTCCAATCGTCCGGTGGCAGCCGAGGGGAGGAAGGCGGGTAGGCGTGTGCCTGCTTGCTCGGGTGCGCCACTACCCCGGGGGATGTCTCTCCGTGCCTCGGCGTTTGCGACGGAAGAAGAGCGCGGCGCCCATGATGGGCAGCAGCAGGATTCCTCCTCCCACCGTCGCCAGCGTGCGGAGCCGCCAGCTTTCCCACGGCATGGCGAGCTTCTGGGCCCGCAGTCGCTCGAAGTCCGGCTCCGGGCAGCTCTGGCCGAAGATCATGCCGATGCTCGCTCCGTTCTGGACGTAGGTGTGCCAGAGGCGCTGGACCCGCTCCGGATCGCCGGGCAAGAACCGCGCGGCGTGACAGAGGAGCGCCGCATACGCCTGGCTGCGGGGAGGCACCAGCGTCGCCGCCTCCTCGAGCAGATCCGCCGCTGTGGAGCGGTAGTGGAAGCGCACCGCGTGCGGCGGCGCGTGAGCCGTCAGACGCTGGCGCTCGGCGTCCGCGGTGGGCTGCTCCTGCGCATCCAGGGCGCCCAGGTCGTATTGCCCCTCCACCCAGGTCCAGTCGGGCGCCACCTCGGTGCCCATCAGCTCCATGCCGGCCGTGCGCGCGAGCCGCGCCGCCACATGGAGCGCCTCGGCCTTGTCCACGTCGGCCCCCCAGGCCGACCGTCCCCGCGCGAGCGCCTCCACGTACTTGCGCGCGGGCTCCTCCCACTTCGTTCCCCGGAAGTACTCCAGGGCCTGTGGACCGTTTCCGCTCCGCATCAGGCGCCGTGCGAGCACCAGGCGCAGACGCGAGACGACGTCCTGGCCCTCATCGAAGAAGGCCTGCTCGGGCTGGCACCGGGCCACCGGGTCGGACGCGTGGGCCGCGATGAGCTGCTGGAGCTCCTCCACCGTCAGCACGCGCTCGGCCACGTAGGCGATGTCCTGCCAGGAGCAGCTCGCCATCGCGCGCTCCGCCGCCTGCGTGAAGTCTCCCCGCACGAGCGCGAGCAGGGCCCGCTCTCCCTCCACGCGAGACCTCGGGCGCCGCGAGCCCATCAGCTCGGGAGCGCTCGACCAGTCATCCGTCTCCGGCAGCCCCTCCGCGGCCTCGGCGAGGAGTCGCTCCGCCTCGGCCCTCTCCCCCCGGCGCAGCGCCAGCTTCGCCCTCACCCAGGTGGAGAGCGGGGTCTTCTCCTGTCCGGCGAAGCGCTCAGCCAGATCGAAGCGGCCCGCGCGCCACGCTCCCGCCGCCAGCCGATCAGCCCCGGCCAGCCCGGGCACGGCCGCGAGCGCATCCATCAGACGCGGCAGCGGATTCGGGAGCTGCTCATAGTCCTCCGTCCACACCTGATCCTGCCCACGCGTCCAGGCGTAGGTCGCGAGCAGGCGCTGCGCCAGTGGATCCTTTAACGCCTCCTTCAGGCGGGCCTCTTTACCCCGGGCAATCCCCCGCGCCACCATCAGCAGCGAGGTGGCTCCACTCGTGCTCCCGTGGGCCGCCTGCTGCGCGTAGAGCTGGATGGCCCCCGCGTCATCGCCCTCACCCAGGTGTATCCGCGCCTCTTCTCCCAGGCTCGCCACCGCCAGGCCCAGCGGATCGTGGAAGCCCTGGCGGACCAGCTCGCGCACCGCGTTGAAGCGCTCCCGCGCCTCCATCGCTGAGTCGGCCGTCCGTCCCAGCATGTAGGCCGCGAAGGTGGAGAAGTGACGGCGCTCCTCCTCGGGCAGCGCGAGCACCTCGAGGAAGCGGGCACGGGCCTCCTCCCAGCTCCCCGCGTGGAAGGCCTTCGCGCCGGCCTGGTACAGCTCCGTCTCGCGGGCCCCGCCGCTCGTCCGGGCTCCCTCCGGCTCCCCGCCTTCGACCACCCGGAAGTCATCCGCCGGCTTCGGCAGCAGCCGCGAGGCCTCGAGCAGGAAGGCCCCATCGGGCAGCTCCGCCAGCGTCCGGGCCCGGTTGCCCAGGTACTCGGGGGGGAAGTCGGGGCCGCAGGCGCTCGCGCGGCGCACGGGGGCCAGCAGCGTCAGGACCAGCACGCACGTCAACACGCTACGGAACAGCAATGGCCACCTCGGTTCCCCGCACGAAGCCGACGACCCGGCGCTCGCCCACGCGCAGGCGGGGAGGCGTGCGCGCCACGAGGGAGGCCCCTCGCGCGGCGTATCCACTCACGCCATCGAGGATCTCGAGGTTGCCGGAAAAGGTGAGGCGCGCGGGAGCATCCGCATCCACGCGGCCGGTGTTCTCGACAACGATGTCCAGCGTGCCCCCACCCACGTCCACCAGTCGCGGGAGGAGCTTCGGGACGAGTGGCTCGCCTCGCACCACCGCCGTGAGCGTGGGGAGGCTCCAGGCCTCCGGATCGCCCCGGTGGCCGAGTCGGAACCAGAGGATGCCCACCACTCCCGCCACGGGGCGCTCGCGCAGCCCGGCGAGGAAGCGCGCCACCTCTCGGGGCTCGGCGGACAGGAGCGTCCCATCACGCAGCCGCACGCGGTAGGTGGGCAGCGCCACGTGGAAGGGGCGGCTGGTGGCCTGGGACCAGGCCTCGGTGAAGCCCCGTGCCTCCTCGGGAGTGAAGAGCGTCGGCGCGCGCACCGCGTGTACCTGGAGGACGATGTCGTCGGGAATGGAGACCAGCCGGGTGAGCGCGGGCGAGGTGCTCCACGTGGGCAGTGCAGTAATGGAGAGCGCCAGGTCCCCGAGCGCCGCCCGTTCGCGCGCCAGCCAGCCCGCGTAGCTGTCCAGGGCGGCGGTGGCGCAGTCGTGGTCGAGCTCGATGCCTCGCACGCGCACTCCCCGGGCCCGCCAGGACCGAGCATGCGCGACGACCTCCTGGAGCGAGATGCCGTCGAGCGGCGCCGTGCCGTCCACCCGCATCACCGCCACGACCTCGCGGCCACTCCGCGCCAGGGCGGCCACATCCACCGCCACGTCCACCGGCGTACGCGCCGACCCCGACCGCTCCCGCGCCAGCACCCGGAGCGCTCCCAACTCGGCGGGCGCTTCCGTGAGGGCCTGGCCCAGCTCCGGGCTCCAGGCGCGCTGCCAGACATAGGTCTCGTGGAGGAGCACCCGGGACGGCTGCTCACTGCCTCGCGAACAGGCGAGGCCGAGCGCGAGCAGCAGCACGCCCACCCATGCCGGGGCATGCCGCTTCCGGTGCTCCCGAGGAGAAGTTGTCTGGTGCCGGCGAAGCGACATGACGTGAGCCTAACGCACCACGGAGACGCACAGGATGGACACGGATGCGTGCTGCTTCGCACGAACGCCCTCCTCGTTCCCAGCCTGCGATCAGACGTCTTGAGTTCGCGCCCGTTCACGCACTTCACGAGAAGGTCATGCCGGGTGATCCCACTTCGGCGGTGACGTGACACGACCGGTAGACTGAACAGACCTACTGGGGCGGGCCTTCCGCCTGAACGCCTGCCCAGTAGGGTGGCGAGCGTGTACGCCGAGCTCGTCTGCCGCTCGAACTTCTCGTTTCTGCGCGGGGCTTCCCACCCCGAGGAACTGATCCAGGCAGCGGCGGCGCAGGGGCTGTCCGCCGTGGCGCTGGCGGACGGGGACGGCCTGTACGGGGCGGTGAAGGCGCACCTGGCGGCGAGGGAGGCGGGCCTCAAGTTCCTGTTGGCCAGCGAGCTGACGCTCATGGATGGCCCGAGGGTGGTGGTGTACGCGCAGGACGCGGCGGGCTACGCGAACCTGAGCCGGCTCATCTCCAAGAGCCGGATGATGCACCCGAAGGGCGAGGCGGGCCTGCCCTGGCGCGAGCTGGCGGAGGGCAACCAGGGCCTGCTGGCGCTCCTGCCGCATCCGGTGCCCGCGGAGAAGGTGGCTCCCCTGGCCGAGGCCTTCCCGGAGCGCTTCTACGTGGGCGTGAGCCGCTCGCTGTCCTCGGGGGACGAGGCGCGGGTGGCCCAGTCGCGGGCGCTGTCGAAGGCCCTCGGGGCGCCGCTGTGCGCGCACAACGACGTGCACACGCACCACCGGAGCCGCCAGCCGCTACAGGACGTGCTCACGGCCATCCGGTACAAGACGACGCTGGGACAGCTCGGGACGCGGCGGCTGCCCAACGCGGAGCGGACGCTGAAGGGGCCCGAGGAGATGGCTCGGCTGTTCGCGGACTGTCCCGAGGCGCTGGAGCGCACGCTGGAGCTGGCGAGCCGCTGCCACGCGACGCTGGACGGGCTGCGCTACCACTTCTCGGAGCAGGACCTGCCGCCGGGACACTCGACGGCGACGTGGCTGCGCGAGCTGACGTACCAGGGGCTCCAGGTGCGCTACCCGGGAGGCGTCCCGCCCGAGGTGGTCAAGCAGATCGAGCACGAGCTGAAGCTGATCGCGGCCCTGGACTTCGCGGGGTACTTCCTGGCCATCTGGGACATCGTCCGGTTCGCGCGCTCGCGGGGGATTCTGTGCCAGGGGCGAGGGAGCGCGGCGAACTCGGCGGTCTGCTACGCGCTGGGCGTCACGGCGATCGATCCGGTGCGGATGGGGCTGCTCTTCGAGCGCTTCCTGAGCATGGAGCGCAAGGAGCCGCCGGACATCGACGTGGACTTCGAGCACGAGCGGCGTGAGGAGGTCCTTCAGTACGTCTACGAGAAGCACGGCCGGCACCGCGCGGGCATGGTGTGCGAGGTCATCTGCTACCGGGGACGACTGGCGCTGCGCGAGGTGGGCAAGGCGCTCGGGCTGTCGTTGGACCAGGTGGACCGGCTGGCGAAGGTGGCGGGCTCGCACGGCGGCGAGATGTCGACCGAGCTGCTGAAGGAGGTGGGGCTGTCGGAGGAGGACCGGCGGGTGCGGCAGACGCTCGCGCTGGCGCAGGAGATCGAGAGCTTCCCGAGGCACCTCTCCATCCACGTGGGCGGGTTCGTGATCACGCGCGAGCCGCTGGTGGAGATGATTCCCGTGGAGAACGCGGCGATGAAGGGCCGCACGGTGGTGCAGTGGGAGAAGGACGACCTGGAGGCGGTGGGCGTCCTGAAGGTGGACCTGCTGGGGCTCGGGATGCTGACGGCACTGGCGAAGTGCCTGACGTTCATCAAGGAGCACTACGGGCGCGAGCTGTCGCTGGCCACGATTCCGGCGGAGGACCCCCAGGTCTACGAGATGCTGTGCAACGCGGACTCGATCGGGGTGTTCCAGATCGAGAGCCGGGCGCAGATGAACATGCTGCCGAGGTTGAAGCCGCGGTGCTTCTACGACCTGGTGGTGGAGATCGCGCTCATCCGCCCGGGGCCGATTGTCGGAGACATGGTGCACCCGTACCTGCGGAGGCGGGAGGGGCGGGAGGCGGTGGAGTACCCGTCGGAGGACGTGCGGAAGATCCTCCAGAAGACGCTCGGGGTGCCGCTCTTCCAGGAGCAGGCGATGAAGCTGGCCATGGCCGTCGCGGGCTTCACGCCAGCGGAGGCGGACGGGCTGCGCCGGGCGCTATCCCACAAGCGGGCCGAGGAGCGGCTGGGGCCCTTCCACCAGCGCTTCGTGGAGGGCGGGGTGGCGCGGGGGTACACGTCCGAGTACGTGGACACGCTGTTCCGCCAGTTCCGCGGGTTCGCGCACTACGGCTTCCCGGAGAGCCACTCGGCGAGCTTCGCGCTGCTGGCCTACGCGTCCTCCTGGCTGAAGTGCCACTACCCGGCGGCCTTCACGGCGGCATTGCTGAACTCACAGCCGATGGGCTTCTACGCGCCCCACACGCTGGTGGCGGACGCGCAGCGGCACGGGGTGCGAGTGCTGAACGTGGACGTGAACCACTCGGGGTGGGACTGCACGCTGGAGGAGGGTGGGGCGCTGCGACTGGGGCTGCGGATGATTCGAGGACTCCAGGAGGCGGCGGGGCGGCGGGTGGAGACCCTGAGACAGGGCCAGCGGTACTCGAGCATCGGAGAGCTGGCGCGGAGGACGCGGGCGCCCCGGCACGAGCTGGCGCGGCTGGCGCTGGCGGGGGCGCTGGGGAGCCTCAGCGGCTCGCGGCGGGACGCGCTGTGGGAGATCCAGGCGCTGGGCCCGCTGGAGGAGATGGACCTGTTCTTCGGGATGGCGATGGACGGGACGGAGGTGGCGCTGCCGCAGATGAACGTGGCGGAGCGGGTGAGCAAGGACTTCGAGACGGTGGGCGTGTCGCTGGAGAAGCACCCGCTGGAGCTGCTGCGGCCGATGCTGCGCAAGCGTGGGGCGGTGACGGCGGCGGGGCTGGAGCGGGTGCGAGCGGGGGCTCGGGTGGCGGTGGGAGGGATGCTCATCTGCCGGCAGATGCCACCGACGGCGAAGGGGTTCTGCTTCCTGTCGCTGGAGGACGAGACGGGGATCGCGAACCTCGTGGTGACGCCGGACATGTACGCGCGGTTCCGTAAGGACATCCACGGCGCGCTGTTCCTGGTGGGGCAGGGGACGCTGGAGAAGACGGGGAAGGTGACGAACGTGAAGGTGCAGCAACTGGAGGCGATCGCTTCCGCGCTCCAGGGTTGACCCTTCGCCCCTCGGCCGTGTCTTCAGTGAACGACGAGCCGGGCGCGCTGGGCGGCCGGGCGCACCCGGGCCGTGGTGCCCGCGTTGAAGGCGAGGAAGTCCTCCTCCACACCATCGCTGAAGATGACGCCCCCCGTGGGCATGCGGGACTCCACCTGCAGCTCCGTCTCCGCGCTGACGAACCCGCCCACCATGCTCGCCGCCGAGTGCCGGCTGATGAAGGGCTCGCGTACCACGAAGGCCAGCCGAGGGTCCTCCCAGGCCATCCGCCACGTCTCGCCCGGTGTGCCTCCGGTGGCCTCCGTGAGCCCTCGGGCCAGCGTGAACACCGAGGACAGCCAGCCGCTCGAGCCCGCTCCCGTGGAGACGATGATGCCGCTGGAAGACTGGGACTCGGCGCGGCGCTCGTGGTGCAGGGTGTAGCGGGCGGAGACGTGGGTGCGCGCCCCGAGGAACAGGTCGTTGAAACCGAGCAGCCGCTGGCCGTCGCTCAACACGGCCTCGGCGAGCGTCACCTCGCGGAAGCGGGCGCGCTCCTCCAGCACATGGCGCACCGCCACCCGGGCCGAGTCCACGCCGAAGGGCAGCAGTACACCATCAATGCGTGCCGGGTCCGGGTTGACGCCGACGAGGGGCTGCGTCCCTACGTACTTGGCCACGTTGGCCACCAGGCCGTCCTGGCCCACCGTCACCACCAGCTCCTTGCCGGTGAAGAGGAAGGTGGGCACCAGCGCCCGGTCCACCTGCTGCACCGGCAGGCCGAAGTCCAGCATCCCCCGCAGTCCGTCCAGTGCCCGGCGGTAGGTGTCGTCCTCCCGCGCGTAGTCCTCGAAGTCCTGGCCGGCGTGCTCCAGGTAGAAGCGCGCCTGCGAGCGCGTGTTGAACCGCTCCACCAGCTCGGCGAGCCGCGTCTTTCGGGTGACGAGGACGATCTTCTCGTACTCAGCCATGGCGACTCGGGTTGCCCGACGGGGCCGAGAGCAACGAGCGCAGCAGGTCCGGGGACACGTTCAGCTCGCCGATCTTCCCCGCGTTCTCCGCCATCTCGCGGAAGGCGAGCGCGATGTTCAGCTTGGGATCATTCCCTCCGCCGGCTGCCGCCATGAGCACCTTCCAGTCCATCTCCCGCACCGGGGCGAGCGTCTTCTCCAGCGCGTAGGCCTTGGCCTCGGCGGCCTTGCGCTCGTTCTCGCTCCAGCGCTCCATGAAGGACGAGCGCTGCTCCTCCACGGCGATGTCCGCGGCGATCTGCGCCTCGCGGATCCGCCGCTTGCCTGCCTCCACGGACAGCTCGGTGGCGATCTCGCTCTCCTTGATGCGCCGCTCCTGCTCCACGGCGGCGTTGCGGCGGGCGTAGATGGCCTCGTCCGCGCGCCGCTGGAGGGCCTCGCGTGCCTCGGCCTCCAGGGCCCGCGCCATCTCCGGGGTGGGACGCGTCGAGAGAAGCGCGAAGCCCTGCACCTCCACACCCAGCATCCTCACCGCCTCCATCTCCCGAAGCGCCGCGAGCACCTTGCCCTCGAGGGTGGCCGCCTGAACGAGCACCTCCCGCAGGGGCATGGACTGCACCACCGTGCGGGCGCGCACCTGAGCCAACTGGACGAGCCGCTCCTCCAGCTTCGAGGGATCCTCCGAGACGTACTCGCCCGAGGGCCGCACCGAGTAGTCCAGCAGCCCGGCGAGCAGCCTGGGGTCGGCCACGCGGTAGGTGAGCTGTCCCTGGAGGGTGACGGCCTGGAAGTCCTGCGTCACCTCGTTGAAGACGAAGGGCACGTCCGAGCTGGCGAGCGGCACGGACACCACGGTGGTGGTGGGCGCCCAGTAGAAGAAGGAGAGGCCCGGCCCCTCGCGCTTCACCCGACCGTCCTTGAACTGCATCACGTACGTCGTCGGCGGCGCCTTCATGTACCGGATGCTCATGGCCCTTCTCCGTCTTGTTCGTGTCCTGTTGACACCAACATAGTGTAAAAAGGACACGAGTGCAACACGGAATGAGTCCGCGGGAGCGTCCTCTCAGGCCCCCGCTCCGTGCATCGGGTGTTCCACTTCAAGCCCCCGGTCTACCCGTACCTCATCGCCGCGCGCGTGGAGCAGGGGGCGGCGTGGTTGGCGCGGAGGATGGACGAGGTTGGTTTGCTCGAGGCCGCCGCTCGCGTCCGGCACCACTTCGGACTGATGGGCGAGCGGAGGTCCGGCTAACGTACACCTCCACGAGCGGCGGGCTGTCACCCCGCGACTCGCCAGGAGCGGTGCGGCCATGTCTACTCGTCCTTTGCCCTACTTGGGTGAGCGGCGGCGCTCGCGCGTGGGGGCGCTGGCGCTGGTGGCGCTCGTGCTCCTTGGCGCGTGTGCCACGGGGGCACCTCCTGGCGCCCGGCTGACGGCGTACGACGACCCGTCGCCACCGCCACGGGATTCCCTGAAGACACGAGAGCAAACGACGGCCCTGGGCGAAGAGGAGGGCAACGGCGCGCTCGTCTTCGCCAGGTTGCCCACGGACTTCGAGCCGGTGCGGGTTGGGGACGCGGAGTTCCAAGCCGCCCTGGTGACACTGGTGCTCGACATGCCGATGCGGGTGGCCTCCTCTGCCTCTGGACGACGCGGCGGAGGGTTGGCGCCCGGCTCCGGGGGTTCGGGCGCAGAAGCGGGGCAATCCGACCTGGTGCCGTCCTATGGGCGGTATTGCGAGCGACGCGGCACTCCAGGTGATTGCCTGACGCTGTTCGATGACAGCCCCCACCTGCAAGCCGACGACAAGCGCAACATTGCCCTGGCCCTGGCGGTGGGACCGGCCCTGGAGGGCGTGGGCACGGAAGTACGGGCCATGCTCGACCCCACGCGGGTGCTGGCGACCGTCAGCATTGCGATCACGACGTACATGGCGCTCCTGCTTGCGCCAGAGCCGGTCACGAAGGGCGTAGCCGCCGCGTTCACCGTGCTCATGTGGGGCTATCTCGGATGGGAGTTCTTCGACCTGATCCGGGCGTATGCGCAACTCTCCGAGGACTCGGCGCGCGCCACCACGTTCGCGGAGCTGCGCGAGGCAGGCGAGCGGTTTGGACGAGTCATTGGCCCCAACAGCGTGCGCATTCTCGTCATGGTGGGGACGGCGGCCGTAGGTGAAACCGCGGCGCTCGTGTCAAAGGTGCCGAAGCTACCCGGCTTTGGGCAGGCCTCGCGGACAGTAGAACTCAACGCTGGCCTGAGCATGGTGGACGCGGCAACCGGGGTCGAGCGGGTCATCGTCTCCGTGCCCGAGGGGACGATCCGAGTTGTCCTGCCAGTTACGGCTGTTGCCATGTCGGCCCGGAGCGGCGGTGGCAAATCCTCCGTAGGGGGGAGCGGGACTCCCAAACAGGGCAGGCGACTTCCCAACGGTCATCGCGCGTTCAAGTCCTTTGATGACTTCAAGGATTTCATGGGGCCAGCAGGCGAGGGCAAGCAGTGGCACCATATCGTTGAGCAGCGCAAGGTGAATGTTGAGCGTTTCGGTCCCGAGGCCATCCACAATACTGAGAACGTGATTGTGGTTGATAAATCAAAGCATGACGCAATAAGCGCCTTTTACTCGTCCAAGTCCCGGGATACGGGTGGTCTGATAGTGCGTGAGTGGCTTCGTACGAAGTCCTATGAGGAACAGCGCGCTTTCGGATTGAGGGCCCTTAGACAGTTCGAGGTCATTCCATGAAGAAGGCAGAGGTGAAGAAACTCTCAACGGAACAGCTCGTCGAAAAAACCAGAGTTCTATCCGCTGACAGGTGGCGTGCTATTTATGCGGGTAAACCCAAGGACGGAAACCGCATGTTCGATCTTCTTGTCGCAATCGACAGGGAGCTACGTGCGAGAGGTCTCGATGCGCAGCGTCAATTGTTGAGATTGCTCGATGATCCAGACCCGGGCACCCGTTGCTGGGCTGCGGCATCGGTCTTGGAGTTCGCACCGGACGAGGGGGAACGGGTGCTTGCCGAACTTGCCAAAGCTCCTAACGGTCTGGTTGGCTTTTCAGCGGAGTTGACGTTAGAGCAATGGAAAGCAGGTACCTTCAAGCCTCTTTGAGTTCCTTCTTGCGGAAGAGGGGCATCGATAATGAAGCTTGAGGCGCTTGTTGCGGCATTCGCCCAGCACACGGCAGCGCAGACCGATGCGATTTTTCGTGGGGACGCCAAGATGGGAAACAGGCACGCGAAGAAGCGCATCGCCGCGTTCAAGAAGCTGCGCTCCCATGGGGATGCCGGACGGGATGCACTCACCGTGCTCTTTAGACACCCGCGCATGGATGTTCGCGTCATGGCTGCGGCGTACCTGCTCCGATACCGAACTGCGGAGGCCAAAGCTGTGTTGACGGAGACATCGAAGGGGATCGGCCTCGCTGCTTTTGGGGCGTCCGAAACATTGCAGCGTTGGGAAGAAGGAACTTGGTCCTTGGACCCTGCCGACGTTGCCGAGAACAAGGAGTCGACGGGCCAGGTAGTTCAGCCGCGTCAAATTTCACGCAGAAGAAACAACGGGTCATCTACCGACCAGCTTGGGGTTGATGGACAAAGACACAAACGGAATTTGCAAGTGAGTCTCGGAAAGCTGGTGAATGATTTTTCCCGGCACGTTGCCGCGCAAACGGACGCTGTTTTCCGGGGGGACGCCAGAACAGGCAACCTACACGCAAAGCGTTATGTTGCTGCTTTCGAGAAACTTCGAGGTCATGGTGACGCAGGACGAGCAGCACTCATGGTTCTGTTAACGCATCCTCGTATGGATGTGCGTGTCGCGGCTGCGGCGCATTTATTGCGTTATCGGACAGCGGAGGCCAAGGCTGTTCTACAAGAGGTAGCAAAGGGGGAAGGACTGGCGGCTTTCGAAGCACAGGAGGCTCTGAAACGCTGGGAAGAGGGTGCTTGGGCCTTGGATCCTGAGTAGGGATGGGAGCGTTGGTGCGTTAAGCTTCCGCTATGGGACGTCTTCTCCAAAGGGCGAGGCGGATGCTGCTCGTGATTCTGGCCACGCTGGTCATCGCGTACGTGGGCCTCTGCCTGCTGGTGTTCCTCAACCAGCGGCAGATCGTGTTCCCGGTACCGCCGGGGGCCCGCGAGCCGACGCTGCCCGGCGCCACGCTCCTGCGCATCCCCGGACCCGAGGGAGCGACGGTGTACGCGCTGCATGTGCCCGCGCCCGCGGGAGCTCCGACGGTGGTGCACTTCCACGGCAACGGTGAGCAGCTCGCGAGCACGGAGTGGCTGGCGCAGCACTTCCAGGAGGAGGGGCTCGGCTTCTACGCGGTGGAGTACCCGGGCTACGGGCTCGCGGGGGGGCAGGGTCTTTCCGAGACAGGCATCTACGCCGCAGCGGAGACCGCACTGGAGCATCTACACGGGGCGTTGAGCGTGCCTCGGGAGCTCACGGTGCTACAGGGACAGTCGCTCGGCTCGGGCGTCGCGGTCGAAATGGCGAAGCGGGGCCACGGCGCGCGGCTGGTGCTCATCACGCCGTACACCTCGATCGTGGAGGTAGGGGCCAGGGTCTTCCCGTGGTTGCCCGCGAGACTGCTCGTGAGGGACCCGTTCGACAACGCGGCC
>NZ_DASVSO010000694.1:0-4568 GCF_036388035.1 Archangium sp. | reverse complement strand
GCGCCAGAACCTGGTGAGCTACTGCGCGCGCATGCACGCGCGCTTCTTTCCGGATCTGGAATCCCCCACCCGGACTTGAGGCTGGAGTGGGCTTCCCCGGGTTGGGGGCGGCCCTCGGTTGCCGAGCGGAGGACTACCGCTCGAGGATGATGAACTCCACGCGCCGGTTGAGCTCCCGGCCGCCGGGAGTGAAGTTGGGCGCCTTCGGCCGGGTGTCACCAAAGCCCGCCGTCTCGATGCGAGCCGGCTCGAGTCCCGCCCGTACGAGCAGCTCCGCCACCGCTCGGGCCCGCGCTTCGGAGAGCTGCTTGCGCGTGCCCTCCTCGCCCTCCTTGTTGTCGGTGTGGGCCTCGATGCGGATGCGCTGGATGGGGCGCTGCACGAGGATGTCCACGAGCTCGGGAATGAAGCCGAGGGAGGCTGGCTTCGGCGCCGCCTGGCCCTCGGGGAAGCGCAGTGGCTGCTGCAACTCGAGCCGGTCGTTGCTCTCCTTCACGAGCTTCTTCTTCGGAGCGCGCACCAGCGCGAAGTCGAGCGACGTCGCGTTGCCTCCGGACAGCTGGACGCGGCGCGTCTGCGCGAGGTAGCCGGCGGCGATGAGGTCCACCGTGTAGTCGCCCGGAGCCACCTCCACCTGCGCGGGTGCCTTGGCTCCCCGATTCAGGGCGATCCGCTGCGGCGCGGTGGCTCCACGCAGGGAGAGCGTCGCCTCCACGGGCTTGCGCTTCACCGTCGCGCGCACCAGGAGCCGCGCCTTCTGCGGTTGGGCGGCGGGGAGCGGCAGGGGTTCTGGGACCCGAGGGGTCGTCTTCGGCGGCTCCGGTGGCGGCGTGCTCTGGGCGACGACGACTCCCGCGTCGGGAGGGGTGGAGTGCTTCGAGAGCGGCTCGGGCATCGAGCCGTCGTCGAGCTTCGCGGTCATCTCCGCCGTCACGTCGTGGACCAGCTTGACCTTCAACCGCGGGTCCTTCGCGTTGGGCACGAGGACGGACAGGGCCTTCACGTGCACCTTGAGGCCGCGCTGGGCCTGGAAGTTGAGCGTGGAGGTCATGTTCCACAGGAAGCCGGACGTCTGGCTGAACAGGCTCCACGAGGCGTCCATGTAGACGACGTTGGACACGAGTGTGTGCGGTCCCTCCGCCACCTGCCGCGAGGCCAGCACGTGCGGACCGGGAGCGCTGAGCGCGTCCTCGGTGGGCACCTGGAGTGGCTCGCCATCGAGCGTGAAGTGGACCTCGACGAGCTTGTAGGCGGAGGAGTCTTCGAGCCCCATGAAGTGGAGCTGCACTTCCGGGGGCGTGCTGTCCACCATCGCCTGGAGCTGTCGGTCGAGCTCCGCGCGCACCTGCTCGGCGGACGCCGGCTCCGCCGCGAGCGCGGTGTTGGCGCACAGCAATGCCATGAGGAGGGTGAGCTTCAGCGGGGAGTCCACGGGGTCCAGACCTGAGGGGGCCTACAGCATCGCATATTGGCGGTGATCTGCACTTTTGTGCCTGCCCGCCCGGAGACTTTCCGAGCCGCCAGTGAAGGAGGCAGGATGTGGGGAGACCGGGGCACTCCGGCGGGAGGCTCACGTGGCGGACACCCACACGGCGATTGAGAGGGCGAGGGAACCCGCTCTGTACGAGCAGCTGCTCGGCCCGGCCTGGGGAGGCCTGCCTCCTGTCCTTCGCCGCCTGCACGGGGAGGGGCGCGCCACCGGACGCTTCACGATTCGCCGGGGCAGGGGTGTCCTGTCCGCGCTGCTTGGCTGGCTGTGCCGCTTCCCAGCGGCCGGCGAGGATGTGCCCACCCGACTCGTGGTCCGCCGCGAGGGCGCCGGGCAGTGCTGGGAGCGCACCTTCGGGACCCATGCGCTCGCCACCGTGCAGTGCGCGCGCGGGGGCCTGCTGGTGGAGCAGCTCGGCCCCGTGGAGTGTGTCTTCCGCCTGCGAGCGGAGGAGTCGGGTCTCCACTACGAGCAGATCGGCGCGAGGCTCTGTCTCGGACCCTGGCGCCTGCCGCTGCCCGGTGCGTTCGCGCCACGCATCCAGGCGGAGGCCCTCGAGGTCGCGGAGGGCATGCGCGTGCACGTGCGCGTCGGCTCGGCCCTGGTGGGCGGGCTGCTGTCCTACGAGGGCCTCGTCATTCCCGAGGAGGAATCCCCATGAGTACCGCGCTGTGGCTGCTGGCGATCCAGGGCACGCTGGGGGCGTTCGACACGCTCTACTACCACGAATGGCGTGCACGGCTGCCCGCGCGAGTTCCGGGCACCCGCCCCGAGCTGCTGCTGCACGCCGCGCGCGACTTCCTCTACGCGCTCCTCTTCGGCAGCCTGCCCTGGGTGGCGTGGCGGGGCGCCTGGGCGGCCGTGCTCGCACTTGTCGTCGCGACGGAGATCGTCATCACGCTCGCGGACTTCGTGGTGGAGGATCGGGTGCGCCAGCCGCTCGGGGGCGTCTTCCCGGGGGAGCGGTGCATGCACGCGGTGATGGCCATCCTCTATGGCGCGGTGCTCGCCCACCTCGTGCCCGAGGTGCTCGTGTGGTGGCGGCTGCCCACGGGCCTGGAGTGGGCGCCCGTGCTCGTCCCCGAGCCCCTGCGCCTTGTGCTGAGCCTCATGGCGGGGGGAGTTTTCAGCTCGGGGCTGAGGGACCTGTATGCCGCGCTCCAGCTTCCTGGGGGCCGTTGGCCCTGGCCGGTCGAGGAGGTCCGGGTTCCATGAAACGGCGCTCCCTGCACCGAGGGGTGTTCTCCCTGGCGGCCCTCTACAACATCCTCTGGGGGCTCTACGCGGCGGTGGACCCGCAGTGGCTCTTCCGCTTCGCGGGCATGCCGGAGCTGAACCAGCCGGCCCTCTTCGCCTGCCTGGGCATGGTCATTGGCGTCTACGGCCTCCTCTATGCCGAGGTAGCGCGGCGGCCGGAGCATGGCTTCGCGCTGGCGGCGGTGGGGCTGCTGGGCAAGGTGCTGGGGCCGATCGGGCTGGCGGGCCTCATCCTCCAGGGCGAGTGGCCGGTGGCGACCCTGGTGCTGTGCCTCACCAACGACTTCATCTGGTGGGTGCCCTTCAGCCTCTACCTGTGGGACGCGTGGCCCGCCTACCGCCGCACCTTCACCCACGGGGAGGCCCCCGGCGACGTCCAGGCGGACTGACACAGGAGGCCGTGCTTCACCCGGCGAAGGGAGAGAAGTTCACCACCACCTGGCGTTCGGGCACGAAGGTGCGGCGGGCGAAGTCCTGCACGGCCCTGCGGGACAGGGGGGCGGGTGGGGCCAGCAGCTCCACGGGCGTCAACCGCTCGGTGCGCGGTTGGGCCACCTGGCGCGCCAGCTCCGTCCCACGCCGCGAATCGTCATCCACCTGCTGCGCGAGCAATCGCTGGAGGCGCTGGTCCACCAGCTTCTCCTCCGCGGCCATCATGGGCTTCTTGGCCAGCAGCGCGAAGGCTTCCTGCAGCCGGTCCGGCAGGTTGCTCGCATCCATCGACGAGCTGGAGGCCAGCACCATCAGGAAGGTGTTTCCTCGCAGCGACATGCACTGCACTTCGAGGCCCAGGGTGATGGGCTCCTCGATGTGCAGCTCGCGCGTCAGTCGCATCTCCAGCACGGCCGCCACCCGAGGGCACTGCGCTCGGTCCTTCGGCTCCACCGCGTACCCGGAGGCGATGAGGATGAAGGGGGCGCGCGTGGCCTGCTCGATGGGGAGCAGCGGCGGCACGATCTCCACCGACCTGTGCTCGTCGGGCAGCGACGGGGGCAGTCGCACCGCACGCTCCAGCAGCCCGAGCACTTCCGCGCGCCCTATGCCTCCGGTGAAGACGAGGCTGGTGTTGGCCGGGACGTAGTGCTCCGTATAGAAGCGCACCACATCCTCCCGGGTGATGGCGTTGCGCGTCTGCGCGGTGCCGAGGAGGGATCGAGTGACGGGCCCCTCGAAGAGCGTGTCCTCCAGGTGCTCGCGGAAGCCGGGGCCTTTGCTGAAGTAGGTGCTCTCGGTGCGGATGATCTCCACCTCGCGTTGCATCATCCGCGAGTCGAGCGTGGGGCTGGTGACGATGCGCAGCAGTTGCTCCGCCAGCGGGAGGAAGGCCGCCGACGGGGCTTGCAGGACATAGGTGGTGGCGTGGGCGCCGGTAAAGCCATTGAAGCTGCCGCCCGCGGCCTTCACCGCGTTGCGGAAGTCCGAGCCCCGCACGTCATGACTGCCGCTGAAGATGAGGTGCTCGAGCAGGTGCGCCAGACCCTCCTTGCCGTGCGCATCCTTCTGCCCGCCCGTACGCACCACGTAGTGCAGTGAGACCGAGGGCGCCCCGGGACGCAGGGCGAGCACCAGCTCACTGCCATCGGGCATCTCCTCCACGGTGGGAAGGGGTGTCACCGTCCCGCCATCGGCCAGGGCGGTGGAGGAGACGAGCACCAGGGCCAGCACGGCGAGGGAAGCGTGACGCGAGCGAAGGGGAGTGCTCACTTGGAATCCTTTTCGTCATCCTCGTCCGCTGAATCCTCGTCCTCGGAGTCCTTGTCCTTGGGGACCTTCTTGGGAGGCGGGGGAGGGATGAAGAAGTGGATGTGGATGGCGGACTCGT
>NZ_DASVSO010000693.1:0-12445 GCF_036388035.1 Archangium sp. | reverse complement strand
CCTGCTGTCCGCCCTCGAGGACGCGCGGCACCGGCCCCTCTGGCGGCTGCTCGTCGGCCTCAACATCCGCCACGTGGGGCCCTTCGCCGCCCGACTGCTGGCCCAGACCTTCCCCTCCATGAAGGCGCTGCGCGAGGCCTCGCTCGACGAGCTCCTGGCGGTGCAGGGTATCGGCCCCCGCATCGCCCAGAGCCTCCATGACTGGCTCCACCAGCCGGAGAACGAGCGGCTCGTCGAGAAGCTGCGCCGGGGGGGCGTGCGGCTGCGCGAGGAGGCACCGGCGCGGCCCGCCGCGGGCCCCCTGGCCGGAAAGACGGTGGTCATCACCGGCGAGCTGGAGACCCTCAGTCGCGAGGAGGCCACGCACGCGGCCGAGGCCGCCGGGGCCCGCGTCACCTCCAGCGTGTCGCGCAGCACCTCATTCGTGGTCGTGGGGGCGAACCCAGGCGCGACGAAGTACGACAAGGCGCAGGCGCTCGGCATCGAGACGGTGGACGAGCAGGAGTTCCTCCGCCGCCTGGGCGAGCACCGCACCGTGCACTGAGCACGCCCCGCCCCGGGAGCGGCTCACGCGATGTTCCGGCCTGGAGCCAGCCCGAAGTGAGACCGGACGCGGGCGGCCTCCTGGAAGAGCCCCACCTCCTGGAGCCGTGACGCCGCCCAGCGCGCCGCCTCGGGCAGCGAGCGCGCCGCATGGTACGGCGTGGGCGATTGGGAGAATTGCAGGACGATGCTCAACGTCAGCCGCGTGATGGGGGAGACGATGATGAGGGCACTGCCCAGCGAGTACTTCTTCATCACCGCCGCGCGCTCCTTCAGCCACTCGATCTGCCGCTGGCGCTGCTCGTTCGTGAGCACGCGGAAGCTCTGCGTGTCGTAGATGAGGACGTGCTGCTGCTTTCTATCCAGGTAGGACTGCCGCCTGACGAGATACTCCTCGACCTGCTCGTTCGTCGGCGTCCCCTCGAACTTCACGACGAGCAGCGGCCAGAGCGAGTCATCGAAGGTGATGTTGCCGGCGGACCCCATCCCCTACACGTTGGCCCCTGGGGCGCGGCGGGACAAGGACGTCCCGGGATGGCCGGCCGCGAGCAAGCAGGGGCGCCACTCCCACGCCCGGCCGCCTGCCCTCATCCCCGCTCGATGCGCAGGATGTCCTCCAGCCGCACCGCGATGCTGGCGACCGGATGGATCTCCGAGATGCTCCAGTCCTCCAGCGCCTGGGCGTCGATGAGGACCTCGGGCTTGGGGAGGAAGCCCCGGAAGCACCCCTCGAGCCCCAGCTCCGCCGCCACCCGGCGGGCGTGCTCGGCGCCATGGCGGCTCCACAGGTACATCCCCGCCCCCTTCCGCGCGAGCTCTCGCACCCGCGTCACCATTCGATCCGAGGAGATGCGCTCGTCGGCGGTGCTCGGGACCAGGGTGTCATCGGCGTCGAGGTAGATGGCCGCACAGGGAACGACGGGGGAAGTCATGGCCCCCGGAAGATGGCACCGCCCGGAGCCCTGTCCAGACACCCGGGGTGGGCCTCTCCCCGGGCACCCGGCCGGCCCCCTCTACAATCGCTCGTCGCTCGCATGAGGGCAGGTTGTTGGCGTGTTCCCGGGGGGCTCCCCGGACCGGCGGCTCGCGGCTGACAATCGGGGGCAATCGGGACGAAGCTCCCCGGTCCAGGTCCAGCCACCCTTTGGAGAGGCCACGATGAACGACTTCCAGTTCCAGGAGATGCTGCCGCTCGGCAAGGACGAGACGCCCTACCGGCTGCTCACGAAGGACTACGTGACGACCTTCGAGGCCGGCGGGAAGAGCTTCGTCCAGGTCGCCCCCGAGGGCCTCACGCTCCTCACCCGCGAGGCCATGCGGGACATCTCCCATCTCCTGCGTCCCGGCCACCTGGGCCAGCTCGCCCACATCCTCAAGGACCCGGAGGCCTCGGCCAACGACCGCTTCGTGGCGCTCGAGCTGCTCAAGAACGCCAACATCGCCGCCGGGGGCGTGCTCCCCTCCTGCCAGGACACCGGCACCGCCATCGTCATGGGCAAGAAGGGCCAGTACGTGCTGACGGCCGGCAACGACGAGGCGGCCATCTCGCGCGGCGTCTTCGACACGTACCAGACCTCCAACCTGCGCTACTCGCAGATGGCGCCGCTCGACATGTACAAGGAGGTCAACACCAACAACAACCTCCCGGCGCAGATCGAGCTCTACGCGACCGACGGCGACGCCTACAAGTTCCTCTTCATGGCCAAGGGCGGCGGCTCGGCCAACAAGAGCTACCTCTTCCAGGAGACCAAGGCGGTGCTCAACCCGCAGAGCCTCCTGTCCTTCCTGGAGGCGAAGATCCGCTCGCTGGGCACCGCGGCCTGCCCGCCGTACCACCTGGCCATCGTGGTGGGCGGCACCTCGGCCGAGTTCGCCCTGAAGACGGCCAAGTACGCCTCGGCGCGCTACCTGGACACGCTGCCCACCGAGGGCAACGCGCTCGGCCGCGGCTTCCGCGACGTGGCGCTGGAGCAGGAGGTCCTCAAGCTCACCCAGCGCACCGGCATCGGCGCCCAGTTCGGCGGCAAGTACTTCTGCCATGACGTGCGCGTCATCCGCCTGCCCCGCCACGGCGCCTCGTGCCCGGTGGCCATCGCCGTGTCCTGCTCGGCGGACCGCCAGGCGCTCGGCAAAATCACCAAGGACGGCATCTTCCTGGAGCAGCTCGAGGCCGATCCGGCGAAGTACCTGCCGGAGACGAAGGACACGGACCTGTCGGGCGAGGTGGTGAAGATCGACCTGCGCCGCCCCATGGCCGACATCCGCGCCGAGCTGTCGCGCTACCCCATCAAGACGCGCCTGTCGCTCTCGGGTCCCATGGTGGTGGCGCGCGACATCGCCCACGCCAAAATCAAGGAGCGCCTGGACGCGGGCCAGGGCATGCCGCAGTACCTCAAGGACTACATGGTGTACTACGCCGGCCCGGCCAAGACGCCCGAGGGCTACGCCTCCGGCTCGTTCGGACCGACGACGGCGGGCCGCATGGACGCCTACGTGGATCAGTTCCAGGCGCAGGGCGGCAGCTTCGTGATGCTGGCCAAGGGCAACCGCTCGCCGGCCGTCACCGAGGCCTGCAAGAAGCACGGCGGCTTCTACCTCGGCTCCATCGGCGGCCCGGCGGCGCGGCTGGCCAAGGACTGCATCACCCAGGTCGAGGTGCTCGAGTACGCCGAGCTGGGCATGGAGGCCGTCTGGAAGATCGAGGTGGTGGACTTCCCCGCCTTCATCGTCGTGGACGACAAGGGCAACGACTTCTTCGCGGACATCAACAAGCCCTCGAAGAAGGCCTGAGCGCCCCAGGGGAGGCCCGCTGACGCCGGGCCTCCCGCCGGCAGTCAGTGCTTCAGCCCCGCCACACCCGCCACATGGGTGGTGGTGGGCAGGTTCTCCAGCCCGTGGGCGAGCTGGAAGGTGTAGCGCACGCGGGGCGCCGACTTGAGGCCCCCCACCACCTTGAAGAGGAAGTAGCCGCGCTCCACGTTGTCGGGATCCGGCGTTACCTGCACATGGAGCAGGTCCGTGGTGTCGAGCACCATCTCGCCCACCAGCCGCTTGCCGAGGATGAGCTGCACCACGGGCGTGCCGTTGTCCTCCGCGAAGAGGACCCAGTGGAGCGCCTCGGCGTCGTAGAGCCAGGACTCTTCCGTGCCGATGCTGAGGATGCAGTTGGTGTGGTCCAGGATCCAGTCCCAGAAGCGGTCGAAGGGGAGTGTGCCCCCCGTCTCTGTCTCAATCGCCATGCCCCCCCACATAGCGCAGGTCGGGGGGGGATGGGCGAGAGGAGAGCGCTCTAGGAGGCCAACGGGCGCCGCTCGGGCAGTCGCATCAGGAGCTGCTCCAGCTCGTCCGGGTTCACCGGCTTGACGATGTGCAGGTTGAAGCCCGCCTCCACCGCCTGCGTCCGGTGCTCCCCGCTGTAGCCCGTGAGCGCCACCAAGAAGACGTCCTCGCCGCCCTCGCTCTCGCGGATCTTCCGCGCCACCTGGAAGCCGTCCATCCCCGGCAGCCCCAGGTCCACCAGCGCCACGTGAGGCCGCAGGGCCGGGAAGAGCTGCACGCCCTTGAAGCCGTCCTCCGCCACCTCCACCCGGTGCCCCCACATCTCCAGCAGCTCGCGCAGCACCTCGCGCGTGTCGTCGTTGTCCTCCACCAGCAGCACCCGCCGGGCCTTGCCGTCCTCGGGGCTCGGCGCCCGAACCACCGGCATGGGGGCCTGCACCAGCTGCTCGGCCTCCAGCGGCAGGCGCACCGTCACCTCACTGCCCCGCCCCTCGCCCTCGCTGTGTACCGACACCGTGCCACCGTGCAGATCCACCAGCCGCCGCACCAGCGTCAGCCCGATGCCCAGTCCGCCCCGGGCCCTGTCCAGCTGCTGCTCGCCCTGCACGAAGAGCTCGAACACGCGCTTCATCAGCTCCGGGCTCATGCCAATGCCCGTGTCCCGCACGCGCAGCACCGCCCGGCGCGCCTTGCCCTCCACCTCCAGCGACACCCCGACGAAGACGTGGCCGCCGGGCTCGGTGTACTTCCTCGCGTTGTCCAGCAGGTTGGAGACCACCTGCTCCAGCCGCGTGGCGTCCCCGTTCAGCCACAGGCTGCCCGCGGCGGGCAGCGCCACCTCCAGGTGCAGCCCCTTGTCCACCAGGGCCTGCCGGCGCGCGTCCAAGCTGTGCTGCACCACCTGCCGCAGGTCCACCGGCGCCCGCCGCAGCTCGATGTGGCCCCGGTTGAAGCGCGACACGTCCAGCAGGTCGTCCACCATGCGCGCCATGTGCTGGCTCTGCCGCACCATCACCCGCATGGCCTTGGACTCGGTGGCTTCCGGCCGCGTGGCCTCCGCCAGGTGCAGCGCGTTGACGATGGCCGCCAGGGGGTTGCGCAGCTCGTGCGCCAGCATCGCCAGGAACTCGTCCTTGCGCCGGTCCGCCTCCGCCAGATCCGCCGCCCGCTGCCGCAGCGCGTCCTCCAGCTCGCGGCGGGAGGTGATGTCCGTGAGGATGCGCACCGCCCCCGTCACCACGCCCTCCGCGCCCGCCACCGGGTTGGCCGCCACGCGGAACCAGCGCTCGCCCAGACACACCTCGGATTCCTCGTGGCAGGCCAGCACCTCGCCACAGCTCGGGGGCAGCTCGGCCTCGCCTCCCGACGCGGCCCGCATCAGCGCCTCGAAGGGACGCCCCAGCACCTGCTCCTCGGGCAGCGCCAGCATCGCCCGGAAGGCCCGGTTGGCGCGCATCACCCGCCCCTCGCGGTCCAGCAGGCACACCCCGTCCCCGAGCGAGTCGAAGGTCGTCTTCCACTGCAGCGCCGCCGCGTGCGCCTCGTCCTCCGCCCGGCGCATGCGCAGCAGCGAGCGCACCGTGGCCAGCAGCTCCGCCGCGTCCACCGGCTGCGCCAGGTAGCCGTCCGCGCCGCTCTCCAACCCCTCCACCTTGTTCTCGGTGCGGATGTAGTTGGCCGACAGGTGCAGCACGACGATGCCCGCGGTGCGCGGGTTCGCCTTCAGCCGGCGGCACACCTCGATGCCGTTGAGGTCCGGCAGCTTCACGTCGAGGATGACGAGGTCCGGCAGCGCCTCGCTGGACATCCGCAGGGCGTCGGCCCCGGTGCCGCCCTCCAATACGCGAAAGCCCGCCGCGCGCAGCATGCGCGTGACGACATAGCGGTTGGCTTCGTTGTCGTTGATGTTGAGGAGGATGGGTTCTTGATGAGACACGCGGTCTCCGCACATGGAGGTGGCTGCCCCCCAGGGGACGAATTCTAGGGCCTGGAGAGTGCTCGGTGAACGAGCTCGAGCGCCGCCTCCCGGGTGAGCCCGCTCTTCGGCAGGATACCCACCACGTGCGGCGTGAGGCGCTCGCGCTCCTGCTCGGTCAGGGAGCGGCTGGTGTGGATGACAACCGGGGTGCTCCGGGTGGCGGGCTGGCGTCGCAGGGCCTCCAGCACATCGGCACCATCCATGTCGGGCAGCGACATGTCCAGGACGATGGCGGAGGGACGCTCCTCGCGCCCCAGGCGCAGCCCCTCGGACCCCGAGGCCGCCTCGCGGAACTGGAGCGAGTCCTCGGCGAGCAACCGCTGGAGCAGGTACCGGGAGACCTCATCGTCGTCGATGAGGAGCAGCGTGCGCGCATGCGAGGCATCCTGCTCCAACGCGGGAGCGGCGACGCTCTCTTCCCCGGGCCCGCCCTGGCGCCGGGCGTAGTCGCTGGCCACCGTGGCATGGAAGGTACTGCCCTGGCCGAGCTGGCTGTGCACGGTGAGCGAGCCGCCGAGCAGCTCCGCCAGCCGTCGCGACAGGGGCAGCCCCAGGCCCGTCCCCTTCACGCCCTGCTGGTGGGAGCCCTCCACCTGGACGAACTCCTCGAAGATGCGCTCCTGGTCTTCGGGGGCGATGCCCACGCCGGTGTCCCGCACGGAGAAGACCACCGTGTCACGAGGCCCGGCCGCCGCCGACACCCGCACCTCGCCGTGGTGGGTGAACTTGAGCGCGTTGGAGATGAGGTTGCGCAACACCTGCGACAGCTTGCGCTCGTCGGTGTGCAGCGCCAGCGGCTCCTGCGGCTCCTCGAAGACGAGCGCCACGTCCTCATGGACGCGCAGCGGGCGCAGCATGCCCCGCAGGGCGCCGAACAGGTCCGCCACGGAGAAGCGCGTGGGCAGCACCTCCACCCGGCCCGACTCAATCTTCGCCAGGTCCAGCAGGTCGTCGATGAGCTCCTGCAGGGCCTCGCCGGACTTGCGGATGAAGAGGACCTGCTTCTCCTGCTCGGGGTTGAGGGGCCCGTCGAGGCGCTCCAACAGCAGCAAGGAGAGGTTGAGCACGGAGCTGATGGGTGTGCGCAGCTCGTGGCTGACGTTGGAGATGAAGCGCGTCTTCATGTCCGAGGCACGGCGCAGCGCCTCGGCCTTCTCCTCGAGCTCGGCGTAGAGGGCCACCACGCCGCGGTTGGTCTCCTCCAGCTCGCGATTGAGCCGCTCCACCTCGGCCTTGCGCGCCTGCAGCTCCTCCAGCGTCCGCAGCAGGTCCTCGTTCTGCCGCTGCAGCTCATCCGTGGCGTTGGCCCGCCGCTGCCGCTCCAGCTCGGCCCGGAGCGCCTCCACCGAGGGGGCGCGCGGCGTGCCCGTGGCGAACGGGAGCTGTTGGGTCATCTCCAGCACGAGCCGGCCCTCCCCCTCCAGGCGCAGCTCCACCCGGTCCATCAACCGCTGGGCGGGGGCGAGCGCGGGGCCCGGGCGGAGCGTCTCCGGCGTGCTGCCCAGGACGAGCCCCTTGTCCGGCGAGGCCGAGGCCCACACCCGGACGAGCAGCGCGGGCACCGGCGTCTCCTCCAGGAGGAACTCGATGCGCCCGCTGGCGTCGGAGGCGGCCAGCCGCGCCACCTCGGAGATGGCGGTGGCGATGCGCACCTGCTCCTGGCCATCGAAGCCCAGGGACTGGGCGACATGCCGGCCCCGCTGCCGGGTGTTCACCACGTCCTGTCCCGTGCGCAGCTCGGCCTGGAAGAGGGAGACACTCACCGCGGACTCCTTCCGGCGGGCACCTCCCGCGCCACCAGCACCGTCATGTCATCCCGTCCGCGGGCGAAGTCCCGGTACAGCACTCCGGCCACCACGCTGGGATGCCGGGCGAGCAGCCCCGGGTAGGGGTCCACCCGCCACTGGGTGGACAGCCCGTCCGAGCACATCACCAGGGTGGACTCCGGGCTCCACGCGTAGTCGAACTGCTGCATGCGGTGCGTCTGGTGCCCCAGCGTCCCATTCATGGAGACCATCCGCTGGATGCCCCCCGGCGTCACCACCGCCCCGGAGATGTTGCCCACCCCGGAGTAATGGACCTTGGCCCCGTCCAGCAGGGCGATGGACACCGCGGCCCCCCGGGTGCTGCGCAGCTCCGGGTCCATTCCGCGCAGCATCTCCACCACCTCGCGCGGGCCCTGTTCCACGAGGGACACCACCGCCGCGCGCGAGGCCCGCGCCGCGTCCGGCCCATGGCCCAGGCCGTCGGCCACGAGGACGAAGAAGCGCCCGTCCTTGCGATCCACCCGCCAGGAGTCCCCGCAGACCTCCTCGCCGGGCTTGGGCACGCACACCACGCCCACCTCCAGCCCGGACGGGGGCGGCGGAGCACCGGGCCAGAACTGGGCGAGCACCACCGTGCCCATCCCGGGCAGGGAGTGGATGTCGAAGAGGGAGGACTGGCGCCGCATGGCCCCCAGCCCCACGCCTCCGGTGCCGGCGGTGGTGTAGCCATCCCGCATGCAGCGGTCCACGTCCGCCATGCCGGGGCCCTTGTCCACCGCGAGCATCTCCAGCCCCACCAGGGAGCCCCCGTCGAGCGCGCGCAGGAGGATCTGCCCCTCGCGCGCGTGGGCCACGAGGTTCTTGGCGGCCTCGCTCACCACGAGGGCCACCTTGCCCTGGGCCTCCTCGTTGAAACCCAGGCGAGCGGCCAGCGCGGAGGCGGTCCGGCGCGCATGGCCGGCCTGACTGCTCTCCGTGACTGGAATCGCCGTGGAGTTCACTTCCATCGTATCACCGTGACCCGGGTCCCCTCCCCAACCTTGGAGACGATCTCGAAGTCATTCACGAGCCGCCGAGAGCCCCCCAGCCCGAGCCCCATGCCACCGCCCGAGGTGTAGCCATCGCGCAGCGCCAGGTCGATGTCGGGAATGCCGGGCCCCTGGTCCTCGAAGGAGAGCTTCAGACCCCGACGGATTCCGTCCTGGACCAGCTGCAGGGTGACATGCCCGCCCTTGCCATAGTCCAGGGTGTTGCGCGCCAGCTCGCTGGCGGCCGTCACCATCTTGGTCTGCTCCACCAGGCTGAACTTGAGCTCAGCCGACCACGTGCGCACGGCCTGGCGTACGAGCACCAGGTCCTGCGCCGATCGGATGGGCATGACCTCACTCCTCAAGACTTCCATCCAGGTCCCCAAACTCGGCCGCGATGGAAGCGTGCAGCAGCGCCATGCCCTTTTCGACATTGAGCGCGGTGCGGACCCCTGGCAGGGACAGGCCCAGCTCCACCAGGGTGATGGCCACCGCCGGCTGCATGCCCACCACCACCGTGCGCGCGTCCAGCACGCGCGACATGGTGGCGATGTTGCCGAGGATGCGGCCGATGAAGGAGTCGACGACCTCCAGCGAGGAGATGTCGATGAGCACGCCGCGCGCGCCCGTCTCGACGATCTTCGACGTCAGGTCGTCCTGCAGGGTGATGGCGAGCTGGTCATGCATGTCCACCTGGATGGTGACCAGCAGCACCTGCCCCATGCGGAGGATGGGAATGCGCTCCATGGAGGGCTCCTAGACCTTGCCCGCCAGCGCCCGCTGCCCCTGCCCGCCGGTGCCAATCGTCTGGTTGAGCCGCTTGAGGGCCCAGCTGAAGGCACTGGCCAGGCTGGACTTGGTCGCCACGTCGGCGAGGTCCACGCCCAGGTGGACGATGGTCTGGGCAATCTGGGGCCGGATGCCGCTGATGACGCACTCGGCGCCCATCAGCCGGGTGGCCGTCACCGTCTTGATGAGGTGCTGGGCGGTGAGGGTGTCCACGGTGGGCACGCCGGTGATGTCGATGATGGCGATCTCCGCGCCCGTCTCGACAATCTTCTGCAGCAGCGTCTCCATCACCGTCTGGGTGCGCCCGCTGTCCAGCGTGCCGATGAGCGGCAGGGCGACGATGCGGTCCCACAGCTGCACCACGGGCGTGGACAGCTCCATCATCTCCTGCTGCTGGCGGATGATGACCTCCTCGCGCGTGCGCTGGTGGATTTCCGTGGTGTAGAGGCCCAGCTTGTCCAGGAGGATGGTGGCGCACCACATCTCCTCGGCCACCACCTCCGCCTCCTTCACGTACTCACCGCGCAGCCGATTGAACAGGGGCTGCTTGAGGCTGAAGATGAAGGTGGCCGTGTCCGCCGGGGAGAAGCCCTGCAGGCTCCGCGAACGCGACAACCGCTCGAGCAGCTCGCGCACGGGCGCGTACACGGAGGCGGTGGTATCGGAGACGTTGCCCTGCTCCAGCGCCCGCGTCAGCAGCCGGAGGAAGTCGGCGCACTGATCGCGCAGCTCCCCCTCCTTCATCAGCGCGTCGCGCCGCACGCCGCTCGCCGTCATGGTGGTGAGCCACTCGTCGAGCAGTTCGGACGGGTACTTCTTCAGAATCTCGTGGATGCGGGTGGTCAATGTATCCCTCCTGGCGACCCCCCGTAGCATGAGCCTATCCCACAGGATGTGGGTCGAAAGTTACCGTCAGCCCGAAACCGTATCGCACTGTTCAGTAAGTGATAGCTGGCGGGCGGAGGTCGAAATTCCCAGGCGGAGGCCCCTGCTCGGAGAATGAACCCCACCCGGACTCGAGCGAATCGCGGGAATGAAGTCACCTCACGTCAGCAGCCACACCACCAGGAAGCCGGCCGCGAGCGCGACGAGGAAGAGCCCCGCGGTGAGCCACCCCTTCCGGGAGCCCCCCGTCCCAGGGGTGAGCCCTTCCTCCTCCCCGCCCTCCTCGATGGCCCGCACCAGCCCGGACGCCTCGCCCTGCTGCTCCACGTCGAAGGCCACCCGCACCTCGCGAGAGGTTGGGGTCTCGGTCCGGGACTCGGCGGAGCCCGGCGTCGTCGGCGTGTCGTCCTCCACCAACACCACCTCCGCGGACGGCACGAAGTCCGCCGGAGCGTCGAGGGCCCGGTGCTCGAAGGCCAGCGCGGTGGGAGGCGCGAAGGTCGGCAGCTCCTTCTCGGTGAGAGGCCGGCGGAGCTTGGACTTGCGCCGCACCAGCTCGGCGAGCACGCCGTCCTCCACCGCCTTCTCCCGCGCGAAGGCCTCGCCCATCAGCCGCGCCAGGTCCGCGTCTCCCACGCCGGGCGCGTACTTCTCCCGCAGCGCGCGCAGTGCCGCCCCGAAGGCCCGGGCATCCGGGAAGCGCGCCTCGGGCTCGGTGGCCAGCGCCTTCATCACCACCGCGTCCACGTCCGGTGGCAGGTCCGGCTGGTGGCGGCTGGGCGGCTCCCACTGGGGGTAGGCCGCGCGGCGCCAGCGCGCGACGACATCGCCCTTCTGCGCCTGCGCCTGCACCTGTGCCTGCGCATGCCAGGCGAGCAGCTCCCAGAGCAACACGCCCGCGGCGTACACGTCCGCCCGCCGGTCCACGCGCAGCTTGCGCGCCTGCTCCGGCGCCATGTACGCGATGCTGCCCATCACCACGCTCGGCGCCGTCTGCGCCTCCTTCAGCGTGGACTGCGCCGCGCCGAAGTCGATGATCTTCACCTCGCCGCCGTAGGAGATGCACACGTTGGCCGGCGACAGGTCCCGGTGCACGAGGTGCAGCGGCAGGCCGTACTCGTCCGTCACGTCGTGCGCGTACGCCAGCCCCTGGCACATGCGCTCGCCGATGAGCAGCACCAGCCCCCGGGGCATCACCCGCCCCTGCTGCCGCAGCCGCCAGGCGAGCCGGTTGAGCGTCTTGCCCGCCACGTACTCCATGGCGAGGTAGAGCTCCCCGCCCACCTCGCCCATGTCCCACACGCGGGCGATGTTGGGGTGGGACAGGCGCCGCACCACCCGCGCCTCGTCCCGGAAGCGGGCGAGGAACTGCGTGTTCCCCGCCAGGCTCGGCAGCACCTTCTTCACCACGCAGGCGCGGCCCGGCCCCTCCTCGCGCGCGAGGAACACCTCCCCCATCCCCCCGTACCCGATGCGCCGCACCAGGGTATAGGGGCCGAAGGCAAGGGAGCCCGCATGCGCGGGTGCTGGCTCAGCCACCCTGTCCAAGGGAGCGGAACGCCTTGCGAGCCGCCCGGAGGATGTGCGCCACCTCGGGCTCGTTGATGCACAGGGAGAGGAAGGCCGACTCGAACTGGCTGGGCGGCAGGTACACGCCCTCCTCCAGCATCACCTGGAAGAAGCGGCTGTAGCGCGCCGTGTCGCTCTTCTTCGCGCTCGCGTAGTCGAACACCGGCCCCTCGGTGAAGAAGACGGTGATCATGCTGCCCACGCGGTTGATGGTGACCGGGACGTTGGCCTCCTTCGCCTCGGCGCGCAGGCCCGCCTCCAGCTCGCGGCCGATGCCATCCAGGCGCTCGTACACGCCCGGGGCGCGCAGCGCCTGGAGGCTCGCGATGCCCGCCGCCACCGCCACCGGGTTCCCCGACAGCGTGCCCGACTGGTACACCGGGCCCTCGGGGGCAATCTTCGCCATGATGTCGCGCCGCCCGCCGTAGGCCGCCAGCGGCATGCCGCCGCCAATCACCTTGCCGAAGGTGGTCAGGTCCGGACGCAGGCCGTACACCTCCTGCGCGCCGCCGCGAGCCAGCCGGAAGCCCGTCATCACCTCGTCCAGGACGAGGAGCACCCCGTGGGCACGGCACAGCGCCTGGAGCCCCTGGAGGTAGCCCTCCTCG
>NZ_DASVSO010000692.1:0-17283 GCF_036388035.1 Archangium sp. | reverse complement strand
TCCGCAGTCGCGGCTGGGGCTGCGTGATCAACTCCGCGGCGCCGGCACCCCCTGGCTCGAGCTGGAGCCCTCTCGAGACCTGGAGCGCCAGGTGAAGCAGGTCCTGGCCGCGCAGGAGACGACGCCGTGACTTCCCCCGTGACTGCTTCCTCCATCGCGGCCCTCGCCACGCAGCTGGGCGAGGAGAAGGGGGTGCTGCTGCAGCGCCTCACCGAGGGACTCGATCCCTCGGCGCTCACCTGGCTGAGCGGGTATTTCGCCGGCCTCGCGGCCCGGCAGGCTCCGGCCGCGTCCCACCAGGCCCAGCCCGCGGTGGTGGTGCCCCAGGCCGCGCCGCAGGGCTCGCTCACCATCGTCTACGGCACCCAGACCGGGAACAGCCGGCTGCTGGCGGACCGCTTGAAGCAGAAGGCGGAGGCGGCGGGCCTCGCGGTGCGCAGCTTCCGCGCCAGCGACTACCCCGTGCGCGAGCTGAAGAACGAGCGGCTCCTGTACGTGGTGATCAGCACCCAGGGGGACGGAGATCCCCCGGACGACGCGCGCGGCTTCTGCGAGTTCGTGCTGGGCAAGCGTGCGCCGGCGCTCGGGCAGCTCCGGTTCTCGGTGTTGGGGCTGGGCGATTCGAGCTACCCGAAGTACTGCGAGATCGGCCGCGTCCTCGACGCGCGCTTCGCCGAGCTGGGTGCCACGCGGCTGGTCGCGCGGGCCGACTGCGACGTGGACTTCGAGCCGGCGGCCGAGGCCTGGATGGGCGAGGCCCTGGAGCGGGCGCGGGCGGAGCTCGAGCCTCAGCCCTCGTTGGCCAAGGTCACGCCGCTGCGCACCGTGGTGGTGGCGCCCACCTTCAGCCGTGAGAATCCCTATCCATCCCTGGTGCTGACCAACCAGCGCATCACCGGGCGTGGGGCCCTCAAGGACGTGCGCCACCTGGAGCTGTCGCTGGAGGGCTCGGGCCTGACCTACGAGCCGGGGGATGCCCTCGGGGTGGTGCCCCACAACGCGCCGGAGCAGGTCTCCGCGCTACTCTCCGAGCTGAAGCTGGATGGCGCCACCGAGGTGACGCGCGAGGGCCGTATCCTCCCGCTGAGTCGGTGGCTGACGGAGTCCCTGGAGATCACCCGCGTGAGCCGCCCGTTCCTGGTGAGCCAGGCGGCGCGCTCCGGCAGCGCGGAGCTCCAGCGTCTGCTCGCGCCGGAGGGGGCCGAGGCCCTGCGCACGTTGCTCGCGAGCCATCAGGTCATCGACGTGCTCCGCGCGCATCCCGCGACGTGGAGCGCGGAGGAGCTGGTGGGGGCGCTGCGCCGCCTGACGCCTCGGCTCTATTCCATCTCCTCCAGCCAGAAGCGGGTAGGGGAGGAGGTCCACCTGACGGTGGCCGTGGTGGACTACGAGGCCTTCGGCTCGCGCCACATGGGGGCCGCCTCGTACTACCTGGCCACGCGCGGTGCCAGCCAGGACACGGTGAGCGTCTTCATCGAGGCCAACGAGCGCTTCCGTCTCCCCAAGGACCCGAGCCGCGACGTCATCATGATCGGCCCTGGCACGGGCGTGGCCCCGTTCCGCGCCTTCGTGCAGGAGCGGGCGGAGACCGGAGCGAGCGGCCGCAACTGGCTCTTCTTCGGCGAGCAGCACTTCCGTACCCAGTTCCTCTACCAGGTGGAGTGGCAGGAGGCCGTGAAGAAGGGCGAGCTGCACCGGCTGGACCTCGCCTTCTCGCGAGACCAGAGCCAGAAGGTCTACGTCCAGAACCGCCTGCACGAGAAGGGGCGCGAGCTGTACGAGTGGCTGGAGGGCGGAGCCCACCTCTACGTCTGCGGTGATGCCCAGCGCATGGCGAAGGACGTCCACGAGGCCTTGATCGACATCTTCGCGACCCACGGCGGCAAGAGCCGCGAGGACGCGCGAGCCCACCTCGAAACCCTGCGCGAGCAGCAGCGCTACCAGCGCGACGTCTACTGAGAGGCACACCATGAGCAAGAACCCGACTCCGGTCCTCTCCGAGGTGGAGCACATCAAGGCGCGCAGCAACCTGTTGCGCGGCACCCTGGCCGAGAGCCTGGCCGATCCGCTCACGGGCGCCATCGCTCCGGCCGACACCCAGCTCATCAAGTTCCACGGCAGCTACCAGCAGGATGATCGCGACATCCGCGAGGAGCGCCGGCAGCAGAAGTTGGAGCCAGCCTACAGCTTCATGCTCCGCACCCGCCTGCCCGGAGGCATGTGCACCCCGCAGCAGTGGCTCGTCCTGGATGACCTCGCCCGCACGTACGCCAATGGGACGCTGCGCATCACCACGCGCCAGGCCTTCCAGCTCCACGGCGTGCTCAAGGGGGACATGAAGCGCACCATCCAGGGCATCAATTCCGTGCTGCTCGACAGCATCGCCGCCTGTGGTGACGTCAATCGCAACGTGATGTGCAACCCCAACCCAGTGGACTCGCGGGCGCACGAAGTGGTGCACCAGTGGGCCATCCGCCTCTCCGAGCACCTGCTCCCGAAGACTCGCGCCTACTACGAGATCTGGCTGGACAAGGAGAAGGTGGCCGGGGGCGAGGAGGAGCCCATCTACGGCAACACCTACCTGCCCCGGAAGTTCAAGGCGGGCATCACGGTGCCGCCCCTCAACGACGTGGACGTCTTCTCGCAGGACCTCGGCTTCATCGCCATCATCGAGGACGAGGAGCTGGTCGGTTTCAACGTCCTGGTCGGCGGTGGCATGGGCGCCACGCATGGGGATGCCGCGACCTTCCCTCGGCTCGCGGATGTGATTGGCTTCATCCGTCCCGAGCAGCTCCTCGAGGTCTCGGAGAACGTGGTGAAGGTGCAGCGCGACTACGGCGACCGCACCAACCGCAAGCACGCGCGCCTCAAGTACACCATCGAGGATCGCGGCATCGCCTGGTTCGTCTCCGAGCTGGAGAAGCGGCTCGGCTACGCGCTCCAGCCCGCGCGTCCGTTCGCGTTCGAGCACAACGGCGACCGCTTCGGGTGGATCCAGGGCCACGACGGGCGCTGGAACCTGACGCTCCACATCGACAGCGGCCGCGTGGCGGATGTCGAGGGCCAGCGGCACCTGACGGGCCTGCGGGAGATCGCCCGCATCCACAAGGGTGACTTCCGCCTCACGCCCAACCAGAACCTGATCATCGCGGGGATTGCCCCGGAGGAGCGCCCGGCCATCGAGGCCCTGGTGGAGGCGCATGGCCTCGCCGGCTTCAAGCGTGCGAGCCCCCTGCGCCGCAACGCGCTCGCCTGCGTAGCCCTGCCGACGTGCGCCCTGGCCATGGCCGAGGCCGAGCGCTACCTGCCGACGGTGGTGGGCCTGCTGGAGGAGCGCCTCGCGGCCCATGGGCTCGCGGACGAGAACCTCCTGCTGCGCATCACCGGGTGCCCGAACGGCTGCGCCCGGCCCTACCTCGCGGAGATCGCCCTCGTGGGGAAGGCGCCCGGCCGCTACAACCTCTTCCTCGGGGGTGACAGGCGGGGGCAGCGCCTCAACCGCCTGTACCGCGAGAACATCGACGAGGCTGGCATCCTGGCGGCGCTCGAGCCGTTGTTCGCCGCCTATGCGCAGGAGCGGCTACCCGGGGAAGGCTTTGGCGACTTCACCGTGCGGGCCGGCCACGTCGCCCCCGCTCCCCGAGCATGAGGGAGGTCGCCAACCCAGCCACTCCGGGTGCTTGGCCGTGCCGTCGGTGTGCTGGCTGACCCTGTACCCTATACTTCCGGGCCCATGCGCACCCTCTTCCACATCCCGCTCTCTCCCTTTGCCCGTCGCACCCGCCTCGCGCTCGCGCACAAGGGACTCACCGCCGAGCTGCGCGATGTCCGCGCCCACCCGGAGCTCTTCGAGGAGTCGCGGCGCCTCTCTCCGCTCAAGACGATTCCCGTTCTCGTCGAGGAGGATGGCCGCATCCTGGGCGACTCGACGGCGATCTCCCACTACCTGGATCGTGCGTACCCCTCGGCTCCTCCGCTGTGGCCGACGGGCCCGGAGGATGCCGTCGCGATCTTCGAGGTCGCCTCACTCGTCGACGTCGCGCTGAACGGGACCATCGACCTGGGGGTCCGCTACTACGCGCTCCACACCGCCGAGGCGTGGCCTACCGTCAAGGGCGAGGCGATGGACCGCGTGCAGCGTGCACTGGATGCGCTGGCCCACCGCGTCGCGGCCCTTTCACGCCCCACCATTGCCCGGAGCGGTTGGTCGGCGGCGGACATGTGGCTCTTCACCGCGGAGCACTGGTTCTCCACGCTGCCCCAGCGCGTGTCGACCTTCGCACCCGCCTCGCAAGCCGTGTCGCTCGGCTGGCGCCTGCCTCCGGAGCTCACCCGCTGGGCCGATCAGCACCGCGATCGGCCCGACGTGCGGGCGCTCGGGTAGGAAAAGCCCGGGGGCAGGGTCGTGGCCCGTGCCCCCGGACTCGATGCACTACTGACCGACGTCGAACTCGCCCGCGCGCACCATGCTCTCGATGGCGGGGGTGACCTCGGCGGCCGCCAGCTCGGAGGCGCGCACCGCCGGGAAGCGGAGGTCCAGGCCCTTGGCGAGGCGGTGGTACAGGGTGTTGGTGCCGAGCGAGTAGAGCTGCAGCCCGCGCAGCGCGTAGCTGCCGTCGAGCTTGGACAGGCCCGCGTGGCCCGCCTCGAAGCGCAGCGTCAGCGTGTGCGTGCCCGCGGCGAACTGGTCTGTCACCTGCGCCTCGGCCACCGGACGCTCGACGCCCTTGGCATCCGTCGCCACGAGCGTGCCCGTCACCTCGTAACGGTCCAGCGCCTGGCTGTCGAGCACCACGTCCACCTCGAGCGCCGTCACCTTGCCGCCCGGCTCACGCACCAGGCGCTCCTTGCCCACCGAGGCGATGCGGGCCGTCGGCACCGCGAAGCCAAAGGCGGTCTGGCCCAGGCGGTCGAAGTCCTGGCCGCCTGCGGAGCCCACCGCGCGCACCTCGAGCACCCACGCGCCCGTCTCGTCCTTCTCGTTCATCGCGCGAGACACCATCGCGCGGTACTCGTTGCCCACCTTCACCACGGGCACCGTGCGCTCACGCTCGAAGCGCGGGTTGTAGAGCGAGGCCTCGTAGCGCACGTGATCCACCGGCGCCTCGGACTGCAGGCCCACCGTCACGTAGCCATCGTCCCCCGGGAAGAGCTGCATCGCGGACGACGTCAGCGACAGCTCGATGGTGGAGGAGGGCACGCGAATCTCGATGGCCACGCCCAGCGCGGCCGCCTTGGCGCCGATCTGCACCTTGTACTTGCCGCGGCCCATCTCGCGGTTCAGCCGCAGCATCGCGATGGGCTTGAGGATGCCCTCGGCCTTCAGGCGAGCCGGGTCCACGCCCATCTGGTTCTGCGCATCGCGCGTCGCCCGCCTGTCGGCGCGGACGCCCTTCGCGTCGAACAGCGCCACGTCGCGCAGCGCGTCCTCACCCGCCTTGGCATCGTTGCCCTTGGGGATGATCATCACCCACGCCTCGTCGGGCGCGTCGATCGGCAGCTCGAGCTGCGTGGCCGCCGAGCGCGGCGCCACGTGCAGCACGGTGGACTTGGAGCGCCGGGTCTCGGGCGCGAGCGGCGCCGCGAGCGGCTGCTTGGGCGAGGCCGGGTTGGACACCGAGACGCGGCCGGGGCCGATGCCCTCGGTGGCGTCGCGTGAGTACAGCCGGCCCGGGGCCACGTCGCCCGGGGCGAGCGCGGCGCCCGAGGCGCTCCGCATGTTGGAAGCCGCCATGGCGCGCTCCGGGGTGAAACCCCCGAGGAGGACAACCGCCAGCGACAGGCCAGCGGACCGAACGAAGAAACGGTTGGAGTTCATGGTCGTTCTCTTTCTCGGGCCTTAGTGAAGCGCCTCGACGACGGTGTAGTTGTGGAGGCCGTAGTAGGTGTCCCAGGCGAGGGCCCCGCACCAGTTGGAGCCGCCCGGCGGGGCCTGCACGCAGTCATCGGCGCCCGTCGAGCCAACGGTGGCGTCGAAGCCGTACTTGGCCACCAGGCACGCGTCGCAGATGCCGTCGCCCTGCCAGGAGTCGGGGCAGACCTCGGTCCAGGTCGGGTAGTTGGCGGGATTGAGGTAGGGGTTCCAGCTCGCCGTGCTCGGGACGCGGTAGCTGCTCGCGTAGCCGTAGGCGATGAGGCAGTCGGGCTCGGGGGTCCCGTTGCTGAGCTGGCTGGAGGAGCAGCCGTACTTCCAGACCGTGTGGCCGGTCATGAAGTCCGTCGCGTAGCCCGAGTGGAAGTTGTTGCAGGCCTGGGCGGCGGCCTGCACGGTGGTCTCGGGGGCGTAGGTCTGGCTCGTGGGCGCGGGGATGGGAGCGCTGGCCACCTTCTGCGCGATGAGGTTGCCGCTGTTGTGGCAGCTGCGGCGCGACTGGTGGTGGTTGAGGCGGCCGTCGTCGATGATGATGTTGCCGAAGTAGCCCGAGCTGTCGTTGCCGATGAAGCCGTCCGTGCCGGCGTTGAAGCTGCCCCAGCCGAGCAGCGCCGCGGCCTTGAGGCCCACGGCGTAGAGGTAGCCGCCGCAGTGCGCGTCACTCGAGAAGAGGTTGGCGTAGACGCGGTTGCCGCGCACCACGGAGATGGGCTTGCCGCCCACCGTGGTGGCACCCAGGGTGCCGGCGAAGGTACTGTTCGAGTTGTACACGCTCATGTTGTCCGTGCGCTGCTGCACCACGGCGGGGTTGTTGTAGCTGCCACCGCCGAAGAACTCGACGACGCTGTTGGCGATGTTGAGGAAGGAGCGGTTCGTCGTCACCTTGTCCGCCAGCGGCGTGCCCGTCAGGTCGGGCGCCGAGAAGATGACCTGCGAAATCTTGCTCGTGACCGTGTTGACCGTGTAGCCCTTGGCGCTCACCGCGCCGGTGTGGCCGAGCATGTAGCGCAGCGGGCTCGAGCCGTTCGAGTGGGTGATGACGGTCATGCTGGTGATGCCGTTGGCGTTCATCCAGGGGACGATCTGGTCGACGATGGGGCCCCAGCTACACTGGCTGAAGCCAGCGCAGCTCGCTCCGGGATAGCCGACGATCAGATAGGGCCGACCGTTGCGCATCGTGTCGATGGACTTCTGCGTCCAATAGCCAGTCGTCGCCGAGCTGACCGACTGGTCGCCCGTGCCGTGGACGAAGACCACGCCAGCATTGGCGTAGGCGTCGCCACTCGCGCCGAGGAGCACGGCGCAGGTGGCGGCGAGGACCAACCCTGCTTGGGGGAATAACCTCATGGAGACCTCTCGAAGGATTGAGAAGGGGGGGACCCGGACGAATACCGGGACAGCGGGGCATACCAGAAATACAGGTGAAAGTCTGGGGGCCCCTGTCTGACCCGGGGCCGCGCTATACGAGCGCCATGCTCGCGCTCGAATTGGTGGAGAGGCTGCGCCGGGTGTCTCCGGCCGCGGCGAACCTGATGATGACGGTGGCGTTGCCGCGCATCATCCCCATGGCCTCCGGCCTGGGCATCCGGGTGGAGGAGGTCTCCGAGACGCGGTCGCGGTCGCGGCTGCCCCTCAAGCGGCGTACGCGCAACCACGTGGGGAGCATCTACTTTGGCGCGCTGATGACGGTGATGGAGGTGACCATGGGAATGTTCATCTTCCGTCACTTCCCGATGGGTCCCTACAAGGCGTTGGTGAATCGGGTGGAGACGGACTTCCGGTCCAAGGCGAAGGGCACCGTGTACGCGGTGTGCGAGCCGCCCGAGGAGGTGCTGGCCTCGTTCCGGGACGCCCTGCGTCAGTCGGGAGACAAGGTGCAGGGCTGGATGCCGGTGCGGCTGGAGTCGGAGGATGGCGGCCTGGTGGCCGAGGCGCGCTTCCTCGTGGCCCTCAAGCGCTCGTAGTGCCAGTGTTTCCCGCGTCCCTATGTCACCGTCCTCTCCATCGAAGGTCCTTTCGGTCCAGGCGCTGCGCAAACAGTATGGAGCCACCGTCGCCGTCGACGGCCTCTCGTTCGACGTGGGCCGCAATGAGATCGTCGGGCTCCTTGGGCCCAATGGCGCGGGGAAGACCACGACCATCAACATGATCCTCGGCGTCCTCGAGCCGAGCTCGGGGACCATCCGCATCGAGGACGTGGACCTGGCCAGGCGCCGGTCCCAGGCGCTCGCGCATACCAACTTCGCCGCCGTCTACGCGCCCCTGCCCGGCAATCTGACCGTGCAGCAGAACCTGCGCGTCTTTGGGCTCATCTACGGCGTGAAGGGGCTCTCGGAGCGCATCGAGGCGCTGCTCGTGCAGTTTGATCTGGAGAAGTTCCGCGACGTGAAGTGCGGCGTGCTCTCGTCCGGAGAGCAGACGCGGGTGGCCCTGGCCAAGGCCATGCTCAACCACCCACAGCTCCTCCTCCTCGACGAGCCGACGGCCTCGCTCGACCCCTCGACGGCGCGCGACATCCGCACGCGGATCCGCGAGTTCGTCACGCAGGGGACGGGCGGCGTGCTCTGGACCTCGCACAACATGTACGAGGTCGAGGAGGTCTGCGACCGGGTGCTCTTCGTCTCGCGCGGGAAGCTCCTGCTCGAAGGCGACCCCAGGAGCCTGCCGCGCGAGCACGGCAAGGCGACGCTCGAGGAGCTGTTCATCACCGTGGCGCGCGAGCCGCTCGCGCTGGAGCGAACCTGACCCCATGTTCTTCAACCGCGCCGCCGCGATCGTTCTTCGCCAGTTCTATTTGATTCGAGGGAGCCCCGCGCGCGTCTTCCCCCTCTTCGTGTGGGTCGCCATCGACATCGTGCTGTGGGGCTTCATCACCCGGTACCTCAATACCGTCACCGCGTCCGGCCTCGACTTCGTCCACACGCTGCTGGGAGCGGTGCTCCTCTGGGACTTCCTCACCCGCGTCATGCAGGGCGTGACGATGGCGTTCTTCGAGGACGTGTGGTCGCGCAACTTCCTCAACTTCTTCGCGACGCCCCTGTCCATCTCGGAGTACGTCGGCGGGCTCGTGCTCTCGGCCATCGCGACGAGCTCGATCGGGCTCATCGTGATGCTCGTCGTGTCGAGCGCGGTGTTTGGCCTGTCCCTGCTCGTCTACGGCGTGATGATCGTGCCGTTCCTGTTCGTGCTCTTCCTCTTCGGGATCGCGCTCGGCATCTTCGGCACGGCCGTGGTGCTGCGGCTCGGGCCAGCGGCGGAGTGGTTCGTCTGGCCCATTCCCGCCGTGGTCTCGCCGTTCGCTGGCGTCTTCTACCCGCTCTCGACGCTGCCGGAGTGGATGCAGTTCATCTCGCGCCTGCTGCCGCCGTCCTACGTGTTCGAGGGCATGCGGACGATCGTCGCGGGTGGCGCCCTCTCGGGCACCACGCTGCTGTGGGGCGTGGGGCTCGCCGTGCTCTACATCCTGCTGGCATGCGGGTTCTTCACGAGCGTCTACCGGCATGCCGTGCGCACGGGCCTCATCGCCCGCTACAGCGCCGAGAGCGTGAGCTAGCGCGGGCTCAGGCCCTCCGCTCGAGGGGCTCGCGGGCCGCGAGCCACGTCGGAGGAATGGATTCACGCCCGGCGCTCAGGGCCACGATGCCGCCCACGATGGCGCAGGTGGTATCGCGGTCTCCGTACCCGGACACCGTGGTCCAGAGCGCCTCCTCGTAATTCCCCAGGTGGCGGGCCGCGCACCACACGGAGTAGGGCACCGTGTCCTCCGAGATGATGCGCTGTCCGCTGCCCAGCTCCTTGGCGGCCAGCGAGGGAGCGGCCTCGAGCGGCAGTGCCCGTGCCTTCTCCAGCCCCCTCCGCGTCGCACCCGGCGGGGTGTGCTCCAGCACGACCTCGAAGAGCTGCCGCGCGGGAGGATGCGTCTCGCGCCACCGGTGGGCCCAGGCGGCCGCCACGGCGATGGCGATGGCCCCCGCTTGTCCTTCCGAATGGAAGTGTGTCACCTCCGCGGAGGCGCGTGCCTCGGCCACCACCCGGTCCAGGTCGTCCGCGAACCAGGCTCCGAGCGGTGCCACCCGCATCGCTCCACCGTTGCCCATGGACCCGGTGCCACCAAAGACCTGGGCGGAGATCCGGCGCCACGGCTCGCCCTGGCAAAGGGCCTGGAGGATGTCGTGCGCGGTGCCGCCATAGCCCCGACGGGGATTGTCTCGGTACCGGGTGGCGAACAGTCGGGCCAGCGCTTCCTGGTCGATGCGGCCGTGCTCGTCCAACACCTGGACGATGGAGAGCGCCATCTCCGTGTCATCGGTGTAGCTCCACGGTCCGGCAGGCGTGGCCCGCTGCTCCACCATGGACGCGGCGACGGACAGAGGCAGGAAGAAGCGTTCGCCGAACGCATCCCCCACGGACAGGCCATCCAGGGAGAGCAGGGCACGCTCCCTGCGAGCGGCGTGGTCGGCGGTCTTTCCGGTGAGCGTCATGCCTCATTCTCGGATGCTCGGTCCGTAAGTGTCAAATGTACACTTTGTGGCTTCATGGAGGAGCGCCTCTTCCCGAGGAGCGGATGCGGGTAGACTCCCCGCCATGAAAGCCCTGCTCGATCAGTTGGATGCGCTGCCGCCCGGAGACGCGGTCTTCGACCTCGACAACACCCTGCTCGTGGGGGACATCGGCGAGGCCACCCTGCGGCGGCTGCTGCACCGGCTCCCGCCCAAGGCCGCCTCCCAGCTGGGGACGACCGACCCCTGGGCTGCCTACGAGGCGCTGGCGGCCCGCGACTGGTGTGGCGCGGGCGACGTGGCCGCCCAGGCCCTGGCCGGGCTGAGCCCCGCTGAGGTCGAGGCGATCGCCGCCGAGGTGCTGGAGCGTGGCGAGGTCCGGCTCAACCCCCACACCGTCGAGCTGGCCCAGGCCCTCTCGCGGCGTCACCGGGTCTGGATTCTCACGGGCTCGGCCGAGCTGCTCGGGCGGGTGGCGGCGGCGCGGATGGGCATCGAGCGGGTGGTCGGCATGCGCCTGCGCGAGGTGGACGGCCGGCTGAGTGACGAGCTGCTGCCGCCCTGCACTTGTGGCGAGGGCAAGGTGCTCGCCACCCGTCAGCTCATCTCCGAGCGCCCGGTCTTCGCCATCGGCGACTCCCCGACGGATCTGCCCATCCTTCGCATGGCCACGGTCGCGCGGACCCTGGGTAAGATCGCGGGCCGGGAGTTCCCCGCCCTGGAGAAGTGAACCGGGTGTTGAGCCCGGAGCCCCTGCCTCCCTCCGGGCGTGATAGAGGGGCGCCCGCGCCATGTCGATCAGCAAGCCCCAGCGTCTTCAGAAGCTCGCCGCCGCCGTCTTCACCACCATGGACGAGGCGCGCAAGCGCAAGCTCGCCACCGGTGCCGACGTCATCAACCTGTCCATCGGCAGCCCGGACCTGCCTCCCGCGCCTCACATCACCGAGGCCATGGCCCAGGCCATTCGCGACCCGGGCAACTACGGCTACCCGATGCGCGACCTGCCCGCCTTCCGCGAGGCCGTGGCCGGTTGGTACCAGCGGCGCTTCGGTGTGGCACTCAACCCGGACTCGGAGGTGCTCGGGTTGACCGGCTCGCAGGAGGGTCTGGCCCACATCACCCAGGCCCTCACGGATCCGGGGGACCTCGTGCTGGTGCCCGACCCCGGCTACCCCATCTACACCGCGGGCCCCGTCCTCGCCGGAGCGGAGCTCTACCCCGTGCCCCTCGAGGAAGCGCACGGCTACCTCCCGGACCTGGAGTCCCTGCCGGAGGACGTGAAGCGCAGGGCGAAGCTGCTGGTGCTCAACTACCCGAGCAACCCGCTGGCCGCCATCGTCCGGCCCGGCTTCTTCGAGCAGGCCGTTGCCTTCGCTCGCCGGTACGGCACGGTCATCCTGCATGACGCCGCCTACAGCGAGCTGACCTTCGACGGCTACCGGCCTCCGAGCTTCCTGGAGACGCCGGGCGCGATGGAGGTGGGCCTGGAGTTCAACTCCCTGTCCAAGACGTACAACCTCGCGGGCGCCCGCATCGCCTACGCCGTGGGCAACGCGCGGCTCCTCGGGCTGCTGGCCGAGGTGAAGGCCCACCTCGACTACGGGCTCTTCCGGCCTATCCAGCTCGCCGCCGTGGCCGCCCTCACCGGGCCGCAGCAGTGCGTGGCCGACATGGCCGCCACCTACCAGCGCCGCAGGGACGTGCTCGTGGACGGGCTCAAGCGCCTGGGCTGGGCCATCCCCAAGCCGAAGGCCACCATGTTCTGCTGGGCTCCCGTGCCGAGCGGCTTCGAGTCCAGCCTCGCCTTCGCCATGGCGCTGTTGGACCAGGCCGGCGTCACCCTCGTCCCGGGCAGTGGCTTTGGTGCCATGGGCGAGGGCCATGTGCGCATCGCCCTCGTGCAGAGCGAGCAGCGGATCGCCGAGGCCGTCGAGCGGATCGCCCGCTCGGGCATCCTGGATCAGCGCGCGGCGTAGTGAGGCAGAGTAGGGCCCGGTCCCCCACGTCTCCCGAGAGGAATCCATGCACCGTGCGTTTCGCATCCTGACCGCGCTCCTGAGTGTCTCCCTGCTCGCACCCACCGCCCACGCGGCGGGCCTGAAGGTGTCGCTCACCGAGCGCGCCCACTGGCCCTGGCCCCTGGAGTCCACGAAGGCCTTCGACGTGGCCTCCCGCGCGGAGATCGCCGTGTTCGTCGAGGCGATGGCGGAGTCCGACGCGAGCAATGACGCTCCGGGGGACGCCGCCTCGGTGGCTCGGTGGAAGGACCGGATGCGCAAGGTGCTGGTGGAGAACTTCGCCAAGGCCCGGGAGACGTGCGCGGACGGGGCGCTCCTGTGCGAGGGCTCCGTGCCCGGGAGCTGGGACGCGCTGGTGACGACCGCGAAGGGGGCCCTCGGAAAGCTGCCGGCGGAGCTGGCGCCCTGGTACGCGGAGCAGAAGCCCTTCCACCAGGGCTACCTGTACGAGCAGGTCCGGCTGGCGGGGCTCTTCCCGAAGGTGACGAGTGAGATCCTCCCCCTGGCGCCCTCCGAGAGCTTCGGCCTGGAGCTGCCGGATCGGAGCTTCCTGCTCACCTTCGATGACGGCCCCACGCCCAAGGGGGGCGGGACGGACACGCTCACCACGCAGCTCCGGGCCCAGGGCATCCACGCGGCCTTCTTCCTGCTCGGGAACAACTACGAGAGCCGCCGGAAGGCGACCTCGGTGGAGCAGCTCAAGGCGCTCTACGCGGGGATGTGCGTGGGCTCACATGGCCAGGAGCACCGCTCGCACGCCACGTGGGACGGGGCGGTGGCCGGCATGGAGTCCTTCCACGCGAAGCTCGCGGAGATCCTGCCCGAGGGCCAGACGAAGCTGACGCTGTTCCGCCCGCCGTACGGCCAGCGCAACCCGGCCATCCTCCAGGTCCTGGAGCGCAGCGGAATGAAGAACATCCTGTGGAACATCGACTCCCAGGACTGGCACGCGCGCACGACGGGCGCGAAGGCCGCCGGGCGCGTGCTGTCGCTGATGCTGCTGTGGCGGCGCGGCACCATCCTGTTCCACGACATCCACCCGAAGGCGGCCCAGGCCCTGCCGCTCCTCTGGCGTCAGACGCGTGGCTCGGGCGTGGGCTGGGTGGACTGCCGCGAGAAGTAGGGGAGCGCGAGCGTGCCGAAGAGCCGGTCCCACAGCAGCGTGTAGAAGCCGAAGTTGGAGTCAGACTCCAGGTGGTGCCGCGCGTGGAACGTGGTCGTCGCGATGCGTCCGAGCACGGGCCAGCGCACCCAGCCCTCGGGGAAGGGCTCGACTCCGAGGTGACCGAGCACGCCCCAGAGCGTGTTGAAGGCGAGGTAGAGCAGCATCCCCAGCCACGAGGACTCGTAGGCCACGCAGACCCCGAGCCACAGGGCGCCGAAGCCCAGCACCTCGAGGGGGCTGAGCACGAAGAGCGTGAGCGGACGGGCGTGGACGTAGCGGTGGTGGGGGGCGTGGAGGCGTGTGTACAGGAAGGGCGCGTGCGCCACCCGATGCATCACGTACATGGCCGCGTCCATCATCAGCACGAGCACGACGAAGTCCACGAGCACCCGCGGCCCCGTATCGAGCCGGAAGCGGATCCACTCCGCGCGCCACAGCAGCAGGCCCGCGAAGGTGACGACGCTGTTCAGGACCACGCAGGTCGCGGCGAGCACCACCTCGTGGCGCTCGAGCGGCGGTGGCTCGGGGGTGATGCGCCGGTGGGAGAAGTGCCGCACCAGGCCCTCTCCGGCCGCGAGCGCCAGCAGGAACAGCGCCACGTTCTTCCCGAGGAAGGCGAGCGCCGCGAGCCACAGGGGGACCTCGCGCAGCCAGGTGATGATGGGTTCCATGCTGGGGACTCCCTCCGCGCTCGGATCATCCGTGGCGGAGGGGGCCGAGGGCAAGCGGGGCCGGGTCGCGGCCCCTCCGCTACCCGAGCATGAACCGGTAGAGCACCTCCGCGGCGCACGCCGGCTTGGGCTCCCCGTCGATCTCGATGTTCGCGCGCAGCAGGGCCTCGACACCCTTCGGGATGTCCTTGAGCTCGGCCAGCTCCAGGCTCAACCGGTAGCGGGCACCCAGCTTGAGCGGAGCGGGGAAGCGCACCTTGTTCAGCCCGTAGTTCAGCACGAGCCCGAAGCCCTGGACGTCGATGATCTCGAAGAACAGCCCCGCGATGCGCGAGACGCTGAAGTACCCGTGGGCGATGGGCACTCCGAACGGCGACTCCCGCTTGCACCGCTCCCGGTCCAGGTGAATCCACTGGAAGTCGCCCGTGGCCTCGGCGAAGCGCGCGATGTCCTCGTACGTCAGCTCCTTCCATTCGGAGGCGCCCAGCCGCTGCCCGAGCACCGCCTTGAGTCCGTCCAGCCCCTCGATGGTCGTCTTGTTCGGCATGCGCCCGCCTTATCACGCTCCACGAGGAGGGCATGAAGGGCAATCTCGTCTGTCTGGAGGGGGACTGGAGGGGCCGAGGTTCCGCGTCGGGCATGGGCGATATGAGACCTCCTGCTGGCCCCCGCTGTTTCTCTCATGGTGCCGACGAGGGCCCGACATTACGCTCTCGGGCCGGCTCATCGTTCGGATGGCATGGAGGGGCCCATGTTGTGGGAGTCGATCATCGGCATCGTGGTGTTCTCGATCCTCGTCCTGTTCGCGGCGCCGGAGTGGTGGAGCTCCAGCATGGGGGCGCTCAAGGAGAAGGAGCGCAAGCAGGCCGAGGCGAACAAGCGGGCCGAGGAGCGCACGAAGTCGGAGCCCCCCAAGTCGGACGGGTGAGCGGGCAGGACCGCCCAGACGCCGCTACGGCACCGGTGCCGAGACCGTCCGCAGGTCGGGGCTCAAGCCGAGCCCGGCCAGGCGCGCGTCCAACCGGGCCGCATCCAGGGGGGGAGTGACGGCGGCGCGCTGCTCGGCGAGCCACTGCGCGCAGTCCAGGTGCTGGGCCTTCGTGCAGGCCTGGGCGGCCTCGGCCAGCAGGGCCTCGCGCTCCACCCCCATCCATCCCACGAGGGACCGCAGCAGCGCGAAGGCTTGCGCGGAGTCCCCCTGTTGCCCGTGCAGGAGCGCCGCGTGGTACTGCGTCCACGGAGAGGCGAGGCCCTCGGTCGCGAGGAATCGCAGCTTCTCGGAGACGCTCAGTCCCGGGTGCAGGAAGGCGGTGCGGGCCAGCAGCATGGGCAGGTGACGCTCGCCCGGGTTCCACTCCTTGAGCTGGAGCGTGTGCTCGAAAGCCTCTTCCACCTTGCCATCGGCGAGCAGGTACTGGGCGTGCTTGGCCAGACTCTGCGGCGTGGGCTCGGTGGCGTAGGCGTGCTCCCACAGCGCCCGGTCCGACAGCCACGACCGCGCCTGGCGCCACGAGCCGAACCCGAACGCGAGCAGCAGCACGGCCGCCAGGCCCATCGCCGCGGGCCGCCAGGCGGGCCCCACCTTGGGGCCGAGCTCGTGAAGGAGCACGGTGGCGAGCGCGGCGGCGCCGAAGGCGGGCAGCAGCAGGTAGGTGTCCGAGACGAAGATGTTGGTCATCCGCGCCGTGACGAGCGCGAGCGGGAAGAGGATGAAGCCGAGCCAGGCGGCCACGTCGCGGCGGGGCCCCAGCTTGAAGGCGGCGAAGGCGAGCGCCGGCGCGAGCAGTGCCCCCACGAGGTTGAGCGTGCTGCCCGGGTAGTACTGCACGGAGAGCCGCAGGGGCGCCACGAGCTGGAACACGTACCGCCCGAGGGAGAGCACGACGAGGCCCGTGTCCCCTTCGGTGAGCTTCGCGTTGCCGTACCGCAGCAGGTAGGGGCCGTTGTAGTAGGCGAGGTTGACCGCGGCGGCGGCCACGAGGAGGGGCACGCAGCCCAGCAGCACGCCGAGATGGGCGCGCCGCGACTCCCGGGGCGACTGGAGCCACACCCAGAGCGCCGCCCAGCAAGGCCACAGCAGTCCGAGCGGCTGCGAGGCCATGGCCAGCGCGTACCAGCCCGCGATGCACAGGGCCGCCACCCACTTGTTGCGCCGGGGATCCGCCGTGAGTCGCAGCAGCTCGCGGGTGGCCAGCAGGAGGAAGAGCACGGCCAGCAGGTGCTTGCGCGCGGAGATCCACGCGACCGAGTTGGCGACGACGGGGTGGAGCGCGAAGAGGGCCAGCACGGCGCGCGAGCCCCACGAGGGCGGGCGCAGCTGGCTTAGCGCCGAGCCGGCCACCAGGACGATGCCGAACCACAGGAGCACGTTGGTCAGGTGCAGCGTGCCCACGCCTGTCCACTCGCTCAGCCGCAGGTCCACCCAGAACGACAAATCCCTCACCGGCTGCCGGTCCAGCACGGCGTTGCCGCGCACGGCCTCGAGGTAGTCGGACACGGAGCGCACGGCGTGCAGGGGCGCCAGCAACTCCTGGTCATCCCTCCCGAGGATGGGATCGAGCCGCACCGGCTCCCAGTAGACGCAGAGGAGCGCGAGCGCGAGCAGGGCCGGGAAGGAGAGGGTGCGGAGGACTCGCATGCGACGCGGATGGTACACCCGCCTCGCGGGGCGCCCTTCCCCGTTTCTCCGTCCCGAGCCCCCCTCCGCTCTTCAGTCCAGGAGGCAGCCGAGCGTGGCCTCGATGGCCGCCACCATGCCGCCGGGGGGAGATCGTCGATCTCCGCGACGTCCAAGGCAATCCTGGGTATACCTGTCTTTCCGTGATGGACCATCATGCTCGGGAGGTTGTTCACATGCTTCGCACTCGCACCGAGGAAGCTCGGCGCCCTTGGGTCCTTGGCCTCTTCCTGACCGTCATCCTGGTGGGGACGCGCGGCGCCGCGCAGACGCCGTCCAAGGCCGAGGAGTTCTTCGGCAAGGAGGAAGTGGCCCGCCAGGTGGGTGAACACGAGAAGCGCTGCAAGAAGGGCGACGCGGGCGAGTGCTTCAACCTGGCCC
>NZ_DASVSO010000691.1:0-13702 GCF_036388035.1 Archangium sp. | reverse complement strand
GTCGCCCGGGTCGCCCTCGCGGCCCGGGAGGACATGGCGCGGGTGCCCTTCGTCTCCGAGGCCCAACGCGAGGCACGCATGGCCGAGCTGGAACGGGACTCGCGGCGCGTCGAGTAGACCCTCAGCCGGGTATTCTCAGGCGCTCTGGGTCCGCGGCAGGCTCACCCGGAACGTCGTGCCCTGCCCGGGCGTGCTCTCCACGGAGATCTTCCCTCCATGCGCGGTGATGATGCTGTGGCAGACGGAGAGCCCGAGCCCCGTGCCGACCCCGACGGGCTTGGTGGTGAAGAACGGCTCGAAGATGTGCTCCAGATGCTCCGGCGGGATGCCGCTGCCCGTGTCGCTCACCTCCACGAGGAGGCGCCCCGGGTCCTCGCCCTGCCGGGTGGTGAGCCGGATTTCATGGCGCTCCGCCTGTCCCGGTGGAATGGCCTGCGCCGCGTTGATGAGCAGGTTGAGGAACACCTGGCACAAGCGGGCGCTGTTGCCGTCGATGGGTGGCACGTCTTCCCACGCTTCCACCAGCCGCGCCCGGTCACGGATCTCATGCGCCGCCATCTTCGCCGCGCTGCGGAGCACCTGGCCCAGGTCCACCGGGCGCTTCTCCATCGAGTCCGGGTGGGACAGCATCTTGAGATCCTGCACGATGGAGCGCACGCGCTCGGCGCCTTCCCGGGCCTCGGCGAGCGCGTCCTGGAGCTCCTGCCGCTCCTCCTTCGAGGCGGTGCCGCCGTCCAGCCGCGCCATCTCCTTCTGCACGTAGTTGAGGTTGCTGAGGATGAAGGCGAGCGGGTTGTTGATTTCATGGCCCACGCCCGCCGCCAGCCGGCCGATGGTGGCCAGCCGGTCGGAGAAGAGGAGCTGCTCCTGGGTGGTCTGGAGCTGACGCAGGCTGTCGACGAGTCGGGCATTGGCCTGCTCCAGCTCGCAGGTGCGCTGGCGCACGGTCTCCTCCAGCAGGGTGTTGTAGCGGCGCACCTCCCGCTCGGAGGCCTCGGCCTGCTCGCGCACCAGCCGCTGCTTCTCGAGCACCGTGTCCCGCAGCTCCGTGGCCATCCGGTTGAAGGCGCGCGCCTGCGTGCCGAACTCGTCGGCGCGTTCCGCGGACATCGCGTGCTCGAAGTCGCCCCGGCCGATGCGCTCGGCCGCCTTCAACATCTCCCGCATCGAGCGGTGCAGCGGCAGGAGGATGGACACCGCCAACGTCAGCATCAATCCGAGCGCCACCAGGGGCAGCACCACGCCCAGGAGCCTCTGGCGTTGGAAGGCGCTGAAGCGGATGCGCTTGTGCTCGGCCAGCTCGGCGCGCTCCGCCTCCCGCTCCTGCTTCAGCAGCGGCTCCACGTCGCGCTCGAAGGTAGCGAACGAGCCGTGCAACAGCCGTAGCTCCGCGCCCTCGCTGGTCCCGCTCGCGCTGGCCGTGGCCTGCTCCAGCCAGTGCCGGTAGGTCCGCTCCAGCCGGGCCAGCCGCTCCTCTTTTCCCGCGGTCCTCTCGCTCCCGGTCAGCTCCCGCTCCCGCGCGAGCAGCTCTCGCAGCCGCGAGAACGCCTCACCAGCGCGCCGCTCGTGCTCCTGGAGCACCGCCTGGGCGTCTCCACCCACCTCGTACGCGTGGATCAGCTCCCGCTGGAAGAGGACGGCCCCCTCGACGAGCTGGCCATAGCCCTCGGTCTTCTCCTGGGTGCCGAGCACCAGCTCCATGCTCAACCGCCCCCGGGTCGAGTGGTGGAACAGCGTCCCGCCAATCAACGCGACGAGTCCCACGGCCACCGCCGCGAACAGCACTACCTTGAAGCGGACCGTCATCGGATTTCATGCCCCTGTGATGAGGCACGAGCGTTTTCTCCAGCCGGGAACCCACCGACTTCGTACCTGCGTCCGTTATATTGGAAGGAGGGGAGCCCCGTGGAGCACCCCCCAGCGAACGTTGCCTCGCCTCCCCGGAGGGGGTTGTTCAAAGGCGGACGGAAAGGGTGTGCCCGTCGGCCCGTGGGGGAGGGGAGGGAGCGGGCGCCTCCTGCGGGGGAATGCCTCGAGTCTCACCTTCCCCCGGGAGGCGTCCGAGAGGGTCCGGCCGTCTCCGTTTCCTCACCGCAGCGAGGAGCCAGCCATGGCGCAGCGGATGGACGTTCGGGTCGGCATGGATGTGAAGAGCAAGGACGGGCACCGGTTGGGCAAGGTCATCGGCCTGGCGGTGGATGCCTTCGTCGTGGAGAAGGGCGTGTTCTACGCCAAGGACTACCGGGTCCCCTTCAGCGCGGTGGACACGATTGACGGGGATGACATCCGTCTCTTGCTGGACAAGGACCAGATCCGCAAGGCCAGTCTGAGTGAGGTGCTGGACGCGGCCGACAGGCTGGACCTCACACCGGACACGCTGACCGAGGCCCGCATGGACAGCGCCAAGTTCCAGGACCACGGGCAGTACGACCTGCGCTCCACGAGCGACAAGGACGTGGAGGCGGTGCGCCCGATCGGTTTCGATCCGAACGCGCCGAGCCACTCCTAGGCTATGCACGTCGTCCAGTTCCTCTTGCCGCTGCGTGACAACGAGCGGCGTCCCTTCGGCCGGGCGGACTTCGAGCAGGTCCGCACCGAGCTCACCGAGCGTTTCGGAGGCGTCACCGCCTTCCTGCAGTCCCCGGCCGTGGGGGCCTGGAAGGAGGAGGGCGAGACCGTGCGGGACGAGATGGTGCTCTTCGAGGTGATGGTCGACTCGCTCGACCGGGGGTGGTGGAGCGGCTATCGCGCGGAGTTGGAGCGCCGCTTCCGGCAGGAGCGCATCCTCGTGCGTGCGCTCGGGGCCGAAACGCTCTGAGCCGCATCACAAATGGCGGGGCTTTACTCTGTCTCTCCACCCGGGAAAGGAGGGATTGCCCTGCTGGTGCTTTCGACTCAACGCCTGCTGCTCCGCCCTTTCGCCCCCGAGGACGAGGACGCCCTCTTCGGCTTCTGGAACGACCCGCATGTCCGCCGCTACCTCTGGGATGAGCACCTCGTGTCGCGCGAGCAGGTCCAGGAGCAGATCGCCCTGAGCGAGCGGGACTTCCGGGAGCGGGGTTACGGCCAGTTCGTCCTCGCCCTCCAGGAGTGGCCGGGCGTGCTCATCGGCTTCTCCGGGCTGCGGCGCATCGATGGGACCCAGGAGGTGGAGCTCCTGTACGGCCTCTACCAGAGCTTCTGGAAGCGGGGGCTCGCCACCGAGGCCGCCCGGGCCGTGCTCCGCTTCGGCTTCGAGGAGGTGGGGCTGGAGGAGATCCTCGCGGGTGCCGACTTCGACAACACCGCGTCCATCCGGGTGATGGAGCGGCTGGGCATGTCGTACGTCGGCGAGCGTCGGGTCGGGCTCCAGGCCCTGCCGGCGAAGTACTACCGGCTCGGGCGGGAGGACTTCAGCGTCCCTTGAGGCTCGCGGTGCCGAGCTTCGTCTCGTTGCGCAGGCAGGCCTCCTGCGACTCGGAGACGCCGAGGTCCACCCGGCGCGACTGGTTGGCGCGCTTGAGGCTCTGCAACCGGAGCTCACAGTGGGAGGGGTCCGCGAAGCGGTCGTGGTGGAGGGCATAGAAGGTGTCGGGCTCGCGCGGCAGCACGCCCACCTGGTCGAGCAGGATGTCTCCGGCACCCGCGGTCCAGTCGAGGTCCGCGAGCAGCCGGGCCTTCAGCTTGCCGTCGAGGCTCCACACGCACACGTCCGTCTTCCCCTCGTTGCCGGTGCGCGCGTCCCCGTAGGTGATGAGCCGCTCTCCGGAGAAGCGCGCGTGGGTGCCCGACACGCACGGGAGCGCCGGCAGCGGCGTCTTGCGCTTGTCGGTGAGGTTCACGAGGCCGACGAACTTCTGGTAGCGGTCGTTCTTGCGCTCGTTCTGGGCGAAGAAGAGGACGGGCTTCCTCGGGTGGACGTCGAAGCCGAGCACGTGCTGGTAGAGCGCATGGCGCTTGCCGCCACGCGAGATGTCGAGCACGTAGGAGAAGTCACTCGCGCAGCCGAACGCGTAGTAGGTGAGGGAGAAGGGCGCCGGCAGCGTGCGCACCTGCGCGTTCTCCCGCTCCCAGCCGTTGATGTTCATCTGCTCGCCGGTGGAGAGCTCGTGGAGCTGCGCGGGCGTGCCGCCCGTGTCGACGCGCTTGGAGGGCGTCTCCCCCGGGATGAAGTTCTCCGGCTGGCACGGGGCCGGTTGGGCCGGCTTCGGCTGTGCGGCGGGAGGCCGGGACGCGACGGGCAGGAGCTCGGCCCAGGTGGCGTCCTTCGGCCGGGCGGCCGAGGCACGGGTGGCCAGCAGCAGCAGGCCCAAGGGCAGGGCGCTCCAGCGGCGCGGGCGAGGGGTCGCTCGGGTGGGAAGGGGCTTCGCTTTCATGGGGGCGACTGTAGCGCGGGGGCACTCGCCGGAAGCAGGGCCTGAGCAGGTGCCCCCGCGAGTCGCCGCCGAGCCCGCGCCGCCATGAAGGCCCTGCCACGCATGGGAGCCGGAGCCGAGGAGGGGACGTCCCCCTCCCCGTGGCCCATCAGCTCAGGCCGTGGCGAGCTTCGGGACGGCGGCCACTTCGGGCGTGGCGCTCACGGCCAGGTTGCCCGTCAGGTACTGGCCGGAGAAGCATGCCGTGCAGAAGGTGTTGCGCTCCCGGTCACCCACCGCGGTGCCCAGGCCCTCCAGCGTGATGTAGCCCAGCGAGTCCGCCGTCACGTAGCGGGCGATCTCCTCCACGGTGTGGCTGGAGGCGATGAGCTCGTGCCGGCTCGGCGTGTCGATGCCGTAGAAGCACGGCCACTGCGTGGGCGGCGAGGAGATGCGCAGGTGCACCTCCAGCGCTCCCGCGGCCTTGAGCATCTTCACGATTTTCCGGCTGGTGGTGCCGCGCACGAGGGAGTCGTCCACCACCACCACGCGCTTGCCCTTGAGCACCTGGCGCACCGCGGACAGCTTCAGCTTCACGCCGAAGTGGCGGATGGACTGCTGGGGCTCGATGAAGGTGCGGCCCACGTAGTGGCTGCGGATGAGGCCCACATCGTAGGGGATGCCGCTCTCCTGCGCGTAGCCGATGGCCGCGGGCACGCCCGAGTCCGGCACGGCGATGACCAGGTCCGCCCCGGGCGCCGGCTGCTCCTTGGCGAGCTGCCGGCCCATCTCCTTGCGCACCTCGTACACGCTCGAGCCGAACAGCACCGAGTCCGGCTTGGCGAAGTACACCTGCTCGAAGATGCACCGGCCCAGGCGCGTGGGCGGGAAGGGCTGGCTGGCGTGCAGGCCCGTCTCGTCGATGACCACCATCTCGCCGGCCTCGAGCTCGCGGAGGAACTCGGCCTCGATGAGATCCAACGCGGTCGTCTCGCTGGCCAGCACCCAGCCGTTCTTCAGCATGCCGAGCACCAGCGGGCGGAAGCCGTTCGGGTCGCGCACCGCCACCAGCTTGTCGCCGGTGAGGAAGAGGATGCTGTAGGCCCCCTTCACCTTGGAGAGCGCCTCGACGACCTTCTTCTCGAAGGTGGGCTGCTTGGAGCGGGCGATGAGGTGGATGACGACCTCGGTGTCCGAGTCCGACTGGAAGATGGCGCCGTCGGCCTCGAGCGCGGTGCGGAGCTCCTGCGCGTTGACGAGGTTGCCGTTGTGGGCGACCGCGAGCTGGCCCCCCACGTACTCCACGGTGAGGGGCTGGGCATTCTTGAGCTGGCTGACGCCCGCGGTCGAATAGCGCACGTGGCCAATGGCCGCGTTACCTGGAAGCTGCTCGAGCACCGGCGCGGTGAAGATGTCCGCGACGAGGCCCATCTCGCGGTGGGCGCGCAGACTCTGGCCATCCGAGGCGACGATGCCCGCCGACTCCTGCCCGCGATGCTGGAGGGCATGCAGGCCGAGGTACGTCAGGTTGGACGCTTCCGGGTGACCCACGATTCCGAAGATGCCACACATGAGCGTTGCCTTATCCCCTTCGGGTGCCGAACGGAACAGGAGAACGGCTGCCTTGCTCGGGGGTATTCCGGGGGCTCATCGAGAGCAGGGAGGGGGCAGGCGGTCAGTTCCCCGGAATTCCTCGGGGAAGGGTACGTTTCCTGTCCGCATGTCCTCCCGGTGGCGGCGAGTCCTGAGTACCCTGCTCCCCCTGACGCTCCTGACGTTGGGGTCGGCCTATGCGCTCGCCTCGTGGAACTGGTGTGGGCGGTGGAGCGAGCGGGCGCCGGTATTGCTCGGGCAGGTGCGCGCCCAGGGCCCCCTGCGGGCCGGAGCGGCGAGGGTACCCCTTCAGCCGCCCTACCCGGTGGTGGTGGCGGGCTACAAGCCTCCTCGCCCCGAGGCCAGCCAGGCGGACGTCACGCCCCAGGCCCGTGCGGTGGTGCTCGCCGCGGGCGAGGTGAAGGTGGGAGTCGTCTCGCTGGAGCTGCTGCTGGTGCCAGATGCGGTGGTGGCCGCGGTGCGCGAGCGTGCCGCCGACCTGGGGCTCCAGGGCGTGGCGGTGGTGGCCACGCACTCCCACTCCTCGTTGGGCGGGTATGACGCGCGACTGGTGTCGCAGCTCGCCGGCACCGGGCGCTACCGCAAGGCGGCCCAGGAGGCCGTGGTGGCCGGGGCGAGCGCCGCGCTCCACGAGGCGGCGGCCCGGCTCTCCGACGTCACGCTGGAGGTGGGCGAGGCCCAGGAGCCGGGGCTGGTGCGCTCGCGCTCGGGGGGCGAGGAGCCGGATGGGAGGCTCACCCGCGCCGTGCTGCGCGGTGCCGGGGGCCCCGTGGCCGAGCTGCTCGTCTTCGCCGCGCACCCCACGGTGGTTCCCCGCGAGCGTGCCTCGCTGGACCCGGACTGGCCGGGGCGCCTGAGCCAGCTTCGCGAGGAGCAGGGTGGGGTGACGCTGGTGCTGCAGGGCGCGGGGGGCAACGCCTCCATCTCCTTCGACGAGGGCGAGGGCGTGGAGAAGGCGCGGGCCTATGCGCGGACGCTGGCGGGGCTGGCCGAGCGGGCGGCGCCGGGGGCTGTCGGGGAGACGCGGCTGGCCTTCGCGCGGGCGGAGGTGGCGCTGCCGAGGCCGGACTCCTCGCGGTTGGTGCCGTCCTATTCGCGCGCGGCGGGGGACAACTTCCTGTGCACCTCGGCCTCGAAGGTGACGGAGGTGGGGGCGCTCACGTTGGGCCCGCTGGAGCTGCTGATGCTGCCGGGCGAGCCCACGGTGGGCGCGGGCTCGGTGCTGCTGCGGCGCACCGGGGCCACGGGGGTGCTGGGGCTGGCGGACGGCTATGTGGGCTATGTGGAAACGCCGGAGCGGGTGGAGGCCGGTGAGGGCGAAGCCCGTCGCCAGTACTTCGGCCCCGCGCTGCTGGAGCGCCTGGGCACGGGGGCCGAGCTGGCTGCCCAGGCGGCGGGCTTCACGCGCTGACGGCGTTTCTCAGAGCTTCTCGAACTTCGAGTCCTCTTCCCGCTTCTTGAAGAGCAGGGCGGTGCGGCCCAGGAGCTGGGCCAGCTCGGCGCCCGTGCCCTCGGCCAGCTTCTGCGCGGCCTCCTGGCGGTCCTCGGGACCCTCGTGGATCTTCACCTTGATGAGCTCATGGTCGTGCAGCGCCTGCGCGACGGCGGCGATGACGCCCTCGGTGACTCCCGACTGGCCCACGATGACCACCGGCTCCAGGTGGTGTCCCAGCGCGCGGAGCTGGCGGCGCTGCTTTCCGGTCAACGGCAAGATTCTTCTCCTCGTATGGGGAGGCCCACCTGGGCGCTCCCGCGCTGGCGCACCCTACTTCTTTTGCGCCGCCATGCGGATCTCCCGCTGCGCGTCGATGTGATTTGGCTGAAGCTCCACCGTCTTCTGGAAGTGCTTCAGCGCTCCGCTGTTGTCACCACACAGCTTGGCGATGACGCCCAGGAAGTAGTACGCCGAGGCGACCTTGTCGTTCTTCTTCAGACAGTGCTGGATGTCCTTGTAGGCCTCGGTGTAGCCCACCTTCTTGTCCTCGAAGGTGAAGAAGCGGGCGTAGCCGCGCCAGGCGTAGAACTCGGGCTCCTCGCCGTTGAGCTGGATGGCCTCGTCGAGCAGCTTCACCGCGTCGGCGAACTTCCTCGCCTTGATGTAGTGGCCGGACTTGCGGAAGAGATCCTCGCTCTTGAGGATGGCCTCCACGTCCACCTCCGACTCCTGGCTGCCGCCGCTCTTGAGATCCTCGATGTACGCGGCGCGGCTCTTGTCGTCCGAGAGCGTGCGGTAGGCATCTCCGATATAGCCGAAGATGTCCGCCTTGAGCTTCTCCAGCTCGGGAGGCGCGCCCGGCGGCAGGGTGTCCGGGTGGTACTGCTTGGCCAGCTTGAAGTAGGCGAGCTTCACTGCCGGGCCATTGGTGTCCGCGCCCAGGCCCAGGCGCTCGAAGTGATTCTGTTCCTTCAGCTTCGCGGCCAGCTCGCGGAGCGCGGGAATCTCGTCGGGGCCCGAGGCAGCGGGGGTCGCGGCAGGGGCGGCCGGTTTCGCGGCGGGGGCGGCCGCCGGAGCCGGAGCCGCGGGTTTGGTGACGGGGATGGCCGTCGCGGTAGTCGCCGGTTTCGCGGCAGGGGCGGCTGTTGGAGCCGGAGCCGCGGGTTTCGCGGTGGGAGCGGCCGCCGGAGCGGGAGCCGCGGGTTTGGCGACGGGGCTGGCCGTCGCGGTAGTCGCCGGTTTCGCGGCGGGGGCGGCCGCCGGAGCGGGAGCCGCGGGTTTGGCGACGGGGATGGCCGTCGCGGTAGTCGCCGGTTTCGCGGCGGGGGCGGCCGTCGGAGTCGGAGCCGCGGGTTTCACGGTGGGAGCGGCCGCCGGAGCGGGAGTCGTCGGTTTCGCGGCGGGGGCGGCCGCCGGAGCGGCGGCCTGCACGGTAGGCGTCTGGACGCTCGGTCGCGCGGGAGCGGCGGCGGCCTGCACGGTGGGAGTCTGGACGCTCGGTCGCGCGGGGGCGGCGGAGGGGGGCCCGGCGCGCACGGCGGCGAAGGACACCCCATCGAGCTCCTTGAGGAGGAACACGAGTCGCAGCAGGTGGTCGGCGTCCTGGGGGAGGTCCGTGAGGAGCTGGCCCATCGCGCGTGCCCCGTCGATGAGGGCGAGCACGCGCACCTCATGGGGCGTGAGGCGCAGGTCGCCGGTGGCCACGCGCCCGTTGGACTTCATCACCGGCAGGTTCAGCACCGGCTGCAGCCGGCGCCGGAGATCCGCGCTGGGGATGCGGCGCACGAGGTCGCTCAACACCGCCCACTTGTTGCCGAGCGGCATCGCCTTGGCGGGAGGCAGGTCCTTGGCCTCGAAGGTGAAGGAGCCGGACTCGGCGCGCAGGCCCTTGAGGAGGATGGCCTGGGCGCGGTGCGCGAGCTGGGTGAAGGCGGAGGCCGGCTGGAGGAGACCCAGTCCGAAGAGGGCGGCGAGCAGCTCCCCGCCGAAGCGGCCCCGAGCGGCCTCGGCCTGCTGGAGCTGCTCGGAGGTGAGGAGCTTCGCCTGGAGGAGCCAGGTGCCCAGCGCGTCCTCGGGGTGCGAGGAGTCGATGAACTCGGGATTGCCCTTGCGGAAGTGGATGCTGACGGTGCAGTCCGCGAGGGTGAGCGAGAGCAGCCCCGTGTGGTTGCCGGCGGCGAGGAGGCCGTAGAGGCGCACGGGCGAGTGCGTCTCGAGCTGTCCGCTCGCGGGGGGCACTTCGTTCGGGGCCACGGCCGGAGCGGGTGGGGTGCCCGCGCCGACGGACGGGGAGGTCGCGGAGGGCCGAGCGGGCGCACCGGGCGGAGCCGCGGGCGCGGTGGCCTGGGGAGCGGCGCCAGGCATGGGGGGCCGGGGGGCGGCACGAGGCGGGCCACCGGGAGGCGGGGCGCCGGGCCGCGAGGCCGCGACGGCACCGGGTCCGGCCATGGGCACACCCACGGGACCCTGCGGAGGCGCTCCCGAGGCCGTGCCCGGAGGGGGCCCGGGCGGAGCGGGCTTGGGCGCGGCGGGGGCGGGCGGGGCGGCCGGGCCTGGGGGCACGACGTCGCCCCACAGCTCGCGAGGGAAGGAATCGCGGAGGTGCGGGAAACGTCCGGGGAAGGCGAAGTTGATGCCGTCCTCCGAGACCTGGAGCCGACCCTGGATGGCCCCGTTATCGATGAGCAACTCGATGGTGGCCAGGGCCAGTGGGCCCCAGATGGTCCCCTGGTCGTTCCGCACGAAGTATTGCCGGACGTCTCCCTCCGCCATCTCCGATGTCGCTCCTTGGTGTACGCCGGTCACCCTACCCCTGTCGCGGGGCAGGGGAAAGCAAGCTACCGGGACTCGACCCTCAGGGCGAGCCCATCGACGCCAGTCCGATGAGGCTCAGACAGGCCGGGTCGGCGTCCTGGGCGCTCGGCGGGTCGAAGCAGTGGACTTCGGTGTCGAACACCTTGCACAGGCCATTGGGGGTGGCCGCGCAGGCCACCTTCGAGTAGGCCTTGGTGCAGCCGTAGCCGCACACCGGCTGGTTGTCGCTGAGCTGGCACTGCAGGGGCGGCAGCGACTTGCCCCAGGCACAGAAGGCCTGGGCGGGCGGGTCGAAGCAGGTCAGCCGGAGACCGTCGCTCTTGCAGACGCCCATGGGCGTCCTGCTGCAGGCCACCTTCCCGGCGCCGAGGGTGCACTTGTAGCCGCAGGAGATGTCATCGCCATTGCCGCGGCACTCGGCCTTGGGCGTTTCCCGGCCGTAGACGGCGTACACCTCGGGGGGCGGATCGAAGCAGACGAGCTCGTCGTTGCGGCCGGCGCACATGCCAGCCGGGGTGCGCGCGCACTTCACCTTGCCGAACTGGGTGGCGCACTGGTAGCCGCAGGCCACCTGCCCATCGAGCGTCTTGCACTCGGTGGGGGGCAGGGCGTCGCCGTAGATGCGGACGATGTGGGGCGGCGGATCGAAGCACACGGCCTGTCCGTCGATGACCTGACAGGAGCCCTGGGGCGTCTGGGCGCACCGCACGCGCTGGCCGTCCGACTTGCACTGGTAGCCGCAGGCCACGTGCCCGTCGATGGAGCGGCAGGTGGGCCCCTTGGGGTCCGCGGGCGCCGCCGACAGCAGCACGAGGGTCATCACGGAGACGAGGGGGGCGAACACGAGGGGACCTCCGCGAGGGGGACGCGAGCCCCGAATTGACGCCCAGAGTCGACGCGCGCGCAAGCTTTGGACGTGGTAGGTGGCCGCTCGTGGAAGTCACCCCCCTGGAAATCGTCCTGCTGTGTGTCGCGGCCCTCACGGCCGGTGTGGTGGATGCCATCGCCGGAGGGGGAGGGCTGCTGACGCTGCCTTCGCTGCTGGCCACCGGGCTGCCGCCGCACGTGGCGCTGGGCACGAACAAGGGCCAGTCGGTGTTTGGCGCCTTCGCGGCGCTGATTCGCTTCTCCCGGGCGGGGCTGTTGCGCCGGGAACTGGCGGTCGTCACCTTCCCCCTCGGGCTGGCGGGCTCGTTCCTCGGCGCGGGGCTGGTGCTGTTGATGCGCCCCGAGGTGCTCAAGCCCCTGGTGCTGACGCTGTTGGTGATCGTGGCGGTCTTCCTGGCCTTCCGCCGGGGGCCTCCGGCGGGGGAGCGGCCCGAGCCGCCGCGCAACCGCATGCTGGCGCTGGGGGCGGTCATCGCGCTCCTCATCGGCACCTATGACGGCTTCTTCGGGCCGGGAACGGGGACGTTCCTCATCATCGCCTTCTCGGGGTTGCTGGGGCACTCGATGACGCGGGCGTCGGCGGACGCCAAGGTGGTGAACTTCGCCTCCAACCTCGCGGCCGTGTCGCTCTTCGCGTACCGGGGCCTGGTGCTCTGGCACGTGGCCCTGCCCATGGCCGCGGCCCAGTTCACCGGCGGCTGGATTGGGGCGCACCTCGCCGTGCGCGGGGGCGACACGCTGGTGCGCAAGGTGGTGCTGCTGGTGGTGGTGGCGCTCGCCCTCAAGCTGGGCCGCGACGTGTTCGCCGGGTGAGCGCTCAGCCGATGAAGACGAGCAGGCCGTGGCCGCGCCTGGCCACGCCGGCCATGAACTTCTTCAGCTCCTCGAAGTAGGAGAGCAGCTCCTCCTTCGGATCCAGGTCATCGGGCGGCTCCTCCCAGATGCCGGGGTAGATGTCCTCGGCCTGCATCTTCGCCGGGTCGTAGCGCGACAGCAGCGTCTTCTCGGGCAGGGCGTCGAGCGACTTGGAGAGCGCCTTCACCTCGTCCGCGGTGAAGACGCGCGCGGTGCCCTCGTCCGAGGGGATGTCCCCCACGTCCTCGCCCCCGCGCACCAGGAAGTCCAGCGGCGGCTTGCCTTCCCAGGCCGAGCCCGTCAGCAGGTACTGCAGGCCGTGCCACGTCTCGCCGATGTCGAGGTCCAGGAAGCGCGCGCCCTGCGTGTCCCCGAAGTCCTCCTCGTCGTCGATGAACGCCTCGAGCTTGTCCGGGTGCTCGAGGAGCTTCTGGCGCTGGTTCTCCGTCAGGCTGCGCAGTGTGCCGAGCATTTCCATCCGTTCCTCGCTACAGCACCACGTTCTCGCGGTGCTCGCCGAAGACGTCGCGCATGGCGTCCGAAATCTCTCCCAGCGTCGCGTACGCCTTCACCGCGTCCAGGATGAGCGGGATGAGGTTCTCGTCCGGATTGGCCGCCGCCTTGCGCAGCGTGTCCACCGTGCGCTGGGCCGCGCCGTTGTCGCGCTCGGCCCGGAGCTTCTTCATCCGCTCCACCTGCGTGCGCTCCACCGCCTCGTCCACGCGCAGCAGCCCCGAGGGCGGCGGCTCCTTCACCTGGAACTGGTTGACGCCCACCACCACGGTGCGCTTGTCCTCGACGTCGCGCTGCGCCTGGTAGGCCGCGTCCTGGATCTCCCCCTGCGGGTAGCCCTTCGCGATGGCCTCCACCATGCCGCCCATCTCGTCGATGCGGCGGATGTAGTCCTCGGCCTTGGCCTCCAGCTCGTCCGTCAGCCGCTCCACCGCGTACGCGCCGCCCATCGGGTCGATGATGTCCGCCACGCCCGACTCGTAGGCGATGACCTGCTGGGTGCGCAGCGCCAGCCGCGCCGACTCCTCGGAGGGCAGGGCGAGCGCCTCGTCCCGGCTGTTGGTGTGCAGCGACTGGGCGCCGCCCATCACCGCCGCGAGCGCCTGAAGGGCCACGCGCACCACGTTGTTGTCCACCTGCTGCGCGGTGAGGGTGCTGCCCGCCGTCTGCGCGTGGAAGCGCAGCATCATCGAGCGCGGATCCTTCGCCTTGAAGCGCTCCTTCATGATGCGCGCCCACAACCGGCGCGCGGCGCGGAACTTCGCCACCTCTTCGAGGAAGTTGTTGTGGACGTTGAAGAAGAAGGAGAGGCGGCCGGCGAACTCATCCACCTCGAGGCCCGCCTTGAGCGCCGCGTCCACGTAGGCGATGCCGTCGGCGAGCGTGAAGGCGATCTCCTGGGCCGCGGTGCTGCCGGCCTCGCGGATGTGGTAGCCGCTGATGGAGATGGGGTTCCACTTCGGCACCCGCTTCGCGCAGAAGGCGAAGAGGTTGGTGATGAGCCGGAGCGAGGGCTGAGGCGGGTAGATGTACGTCCCGCGCGCCATGTACTCCTTGAGGATGTCGTTCTGCACGGTGCCGGAGAGCTGCTCCAGCGCCACGCCATTCTTTTCGCCCACCGCCGCGTAGAGGCACAGGAGGATGGGCGCGGTGGCGTTGATGGTCATCGAGGTGGAGACCTCGCCCAGGGGAATGCCCTGGAGGAGCGTCTCCATGTCCCGCAGCGAGGAGATGGAGACACCCACCTTGC
>NZ_DASVSO010000690.1:0-2518 GCF_036388035.1 Archangium sp. | reverse complement strand
ACCTGCTCGTCCTCGGTGGGCGGGGGCAGCGACATGAGGCCCTCCACGCGCAGCCCCGGCAGCGCGCGCACCGATTCCAGGAAGGGCCCGAGCGCCTCGGGGGCCAGCCCGCTCTTGCTCGCCTCGCCGCCCACGTTCACCTCGACGAAGCAGGGGAGGGGCGCGTCCAGTCGGCGACGCGACAGCTCCTGGGCCACCTCCAGCCGGTCCAGCGCGTGGAAGGACCGGGCGGCCTTCGCCACGTACTTCACCTTGTTCGTCTGCAGCGGCCCGATGGCGTGCCAGCGCAGGCCCTCCAGGTCCGCCAGCTCCGCGGCCTTGTCCCGGAGCTCCTGCGCGTAGTTCTCCCCGAAGTCCCGCTGTCCCGCCGCGTACGCCTCGCGGATGAGGGCGGCCGGCTTCAACTTGGAGACGGCCACCAGGGTGACGGACCCGGGCGCCCGGCCCGCGCGGGCACACGCCCGGGCCACCCGCTCCTGAATCTCCTGCAACCGCTCGGCGACGCCGCTCATGAGGCACTCCAGGGCAGGGGGAGTCCGGCCCGGGCGAGCAGCTCCAGCGTCTCGCCCAGGGGCAGGCCGATGACGTTGGTGGGGCTGCCCTCCACCGAGGCCACCAGGAAGCCCCCCTTGCCCTGGATGGCGTAGCTGCCCGCCTTGTCCAGTGGCTCGCCGGTGCCCGCGTACCAGGCGATCTCCCCCGCGCTCAGCCGGCGGAAGGTGACATGGGTGCGCACCACCGTGGAGTGCTCGCCGGTGGGGCCCGCGAGCGCGACCCCGGTCTGGACCTCGTGTGTCCTACCCGACAGCCGGCCGAGCATCTCGCGGGCCTCGGCGGCGTCGCGGGGCTTGCCGAACAGCTCGTCCCCGAGGGCGACGGTGGTATCCGCCGCCAATACCCAGGCCCCGGGAGCGCGGGCCGCGACCACTCGGGCCTTTTCCTGGGCCAGACGCAGGACGTAGGCTGTGGCCGACTCGCCCGGGTGGGGGGTCTCATCAATGTCCGCCGCGGACACCTCGAAGCTCAGCCCGAGCTGGCCGAGCAGCTCGCGCCGACGCGGCGAAGCGGACGCGAGAACGAGTCGGGTTTGACCCACTGGTGTGTGCATGTTACGGCTCGGCTCTAGCAGAACTGCGCCCTGGAGTGGATCGAGATGAATCCCGCGGACCTGCTCGCGGCCATGACGCGCACGGTGGAGCAGCTCGCCGCCTACAACGACATCGCCAAGGCGCTCACCTCCACGCTCGAGCTCCGGGAGGTGCTGAACCTGATGATGGAAAAGGTGCGCAGCCTGCTGCGGCCTCGCAACTGGTCGCTCCTGTTGCAGGACGAGCGCACCGGCAAGCTCTACTTCGAGATCGCCGTGGGGGAGGGGGCGGACGTGCTCAAGGGGCTGCAGCTCGGCCCGGGCGAGGGCATCGCCGGCACCGTCTTCTCCTCGGGGGAGGCCCGGCTGGTGGAGGACGTGGCGGACGATCCGGCCTTCGCCTCCCGCTTCGACGACGCCTCGGCCTTCCGCACCCGCTCCATCGTGGCCGTGCCCCTCATCGCGAGGGGGAGGGTGCTGGGCGTCATCGAGCTGGTGAACGGCATCACGGATCGGCCCTTCACCCGGGACGACCTGATGGCGCTCACGGCCATCGCGGACTTCGCGGCCATCGCCATCGAGAACGCGCGCAACTTCCACCGGGTGCAGGAGCTCACCATCACGGACGAGCACACGGGCGTCTACAACGCCCGGCACCTGCGCGCGCAGCTCGAGCACGAGGTGCGACGCTCGCAGCGCTTCCACCACCCCGTGTCGCTCGTCTTCCTGGACCTGGATCGCTTCAAGTCCATCAACGACGCCCACGGGCACCTGGTGGGCAGCGCCGTGCTCAAGGAGGTGGGCGAGCTGCTCGTCTCGTGCTGCCGGCAGCTCGACTCCGTCTTCCGCTACGGCGGGGACGAGTTCGCCCTGCTGCTGGTGGAGACGGGCACGGACGGGGCGGTGACGAGCGCCACGCGCATCCGCGACGCCTTCCGCAACCGCACCTTCCAGCAGGCGGCGGGGCTGGACCTGAGCATCACCGCGAGCCTCGGGGTGGCCACCTACCCGGAGCACGCCCTGTCCTCGGTGGACCTGGTGCGGGCGGCGGACTTCGCCATGTACGCGGCCAAGGCCCGGGGCCGCGACGACGTCTGCGTCGCCGTGCCGCACGCGGACATGCCCGGCGGCGTGGCCATGCGGCCCGGCAGGAAATGAAGAAGGGGGCGCCGCCCCGAAGGGTGACGCCCCCAGCGACGAGAGGGACGGGCCCTCCCGGGGACTAGCCGCCGACCACCTGGTCGATGGCCTCGGTGTTGGTCTGCACCTTGCCCTGCTTCTTCAGGGACTTGAGGAAGGAGTCGGCCACCTCGTACTGCTTGGCCTTCTCGGCCTGCTGGCGCAGCTCGTTCTTCTTCTCGGTGAACTTCGCGTCATCCGGCAGCTGGCGCTCGGTCACCTGGGCCACCACGAAGCCCTCGCCCACCGGGA
>NZ_DASVSO010000689.1:0-1654 GCF_036388035.1 Archangium sp. | reverse complement strand
TTCAAGAGCCGCCGCTCAGGTGCTTTCGGCCCACCGCTTGCAGGTAAATGCATCGAAGAGATGGTCCACCCGATAAGTACGTAATTTGTACGTGCTCAACTGGCCGCTGGCGAACGTGAACTAACTCTACTGTCCAGTAATATTGGGCAGATAGCCGCTCACATCCGAGGCGAGGGACCCATCAAGGATTAGGAAACCGCCGCTCTCAGAGCCCTAAGCCAGGGTGGGAATCTTGGCCGGGACAGCGTGCGTCGCGTAGAAGCGCCGCGTGGTGCTCGGGCTCTTGTGGTTGAGGAAGGCCGCCACCGAGGCCGGAGCCGCGCCCTTCTCGATGGCCCAGGTGGCGACGGAGTGCCGGAACCTTCCCGGAGTGAACGACGGAATACCCGCCGCCTTGCAGGCCGCGTTGACGGCTATGCCGTACTTCTCGCGACCGAAGGTGCCCCGATCCAGTAGCCGCTTCCCGGCCTCCAGCACCTCGGCGGACACGGCGGTGCGCAGGGGCTCGCCGCTCTTGGTCTGCGGGCACACCAACACGCCCGCGACGCCTTCCGCATCACCCCGGTACGGCTCCACGCTGCCCATCTTGGCGAAGCGCACCAGTTCTGTGACGTGCCAGCCGGTGCCCGCCTGCACGTCCATCCCGTCGCGCCAGTAGGGCGCCAGGTGCTCCCGGGCCAAGAGGTAATGCTCCCGAGGAATCACCTTGTCCCGCTTCCACTGCTCGGGCCTAGCCTGGGGCACCACCAACGTCTGGAACGTCGGGTCCTCGTTCACCGAGAGCAGGTGCTTCTCCTTTCGCAACCAGGAGTAGAGGCTCTTGAGGACCGCGATCCGGTGAGGAACGTTCCCGGCCGTCTTCAACGCGGGCTTGATGTGGTCCACGAGGCTGAGCTTCCGCAGGTCGAGCCCCTTGAGCTGGTCCGCCCACCACGCGAGGTAACGCTGCTGCTTCTCCAGCCACTCGCGCGAGTTCTTCTTGGTGTCCCGGCTCCACAGCAGGAACTCTTCCGCGAGCTGTGCATCCGGGTAGATCGGCTGCTCGTGGGGCAGGCCCGCTGGGTTGTAGTTCTCCGGGTCGGTCTCGAACCGCTTGAGCTGCTCCATGGCCGCACGGAGCGTGCTAGCCCGAGTGCTCACCTTGTAGTTCCGCCCGTTGATCATCCGGCGGATCACGTAGACCTTCCGGCCCTTCGCATCGAGACGGACGAACCCGCCCTCCCACGTCTCCGCGTAGTCCTGGCTCTTGCCCGTGCCCTCGCCCATCGTCCTCGACCTCCATAGGGGAGAACGTGCGGGGGGTTGCCCGTATTTTGCCCATGAGCTTCGCGGGCAAAAAGAAAGGGCGTCAGACCGGAGTCTAACGCCCTGGAATCTCTTTGCTTTTTGTGCCCAGAGCCGGAATCGAACCAGCGACACGGGGATTTTCAGTCCCCTGCTCTACCAACTGAGCTATCTGGGCGGTTCTGCGCTGCTCAACCGCTCGAAGTAACGGCGATTTACGGGGACTCGGCCCTCGCGTCAAGCTGGTTCTTCAACTCCACTCCACTTCCTCTCCTTCCCCCTCTCCGCTCGCACGCCCGGCCTCCCTCCCACCCTTCCGGCACGCACCATCCGTGCGGTTTCGTTAAATCCCTGGCTGTCACCTCGGAGG
>NZ_DASVSO010000688.1:0-19489 GCF_036388035.1 Archangium sp. | reverse complement strand
CGCGCCTCTTCCGCGAGTCGAGCCACTTCCGCGAGCCGGGCCTCCTCTTCAGCCCTGCGCCGTGCCTCTTCGGCGAGGCGCGCCTCCTCCGCAAGGCGCGCTTCCTCAGCGAGACGAGCCTCCTCCTCTGCCCGGCGTCGTGCCTCTTCCGCCAGGCGGGCTTCTTCGGCCAGTCGCGCCTCTTCCGCGAGCCGAGCCTCCTCGGCCAGTCGGGCCTCCTCCTCTGCCCGTCGCCGCGCCTCTTCTTCCGCCCGTCGCCGCGCCTCTTCTTCCGCCCGGCGCCGTGCCTCTTCTTCCGCCTGACGCCGAGCCTCCTCGGCCCGCCGCGCCCGCTCGCGAGCCTCCCACGCCTCGATGCTCAGCGACTCGACGAGCCCCTCGCGCTCGAGGAGGTGGAGAAGCACCTCCTGGGCGGGCGCCAGCACCTCCAAGCGCTGGAAGTCCCCCAGCGTCTCGAGGAAAGCCGTCTCTTCCTTCCCCGTCACCCAGGGGACGCACGCCGCCACGTCCGCGCAGCGGTACATGCGCGCCACGGGGGCATCGGCGCGCGCGGGCTCGAGGGCGGCGCGGACGACGCGAGTGCCAGCGATGGGGCGGAACATCTCCTCCACCCCACCCTCCTCGAACGCGGCGCGCTCGGCGAGTGCGCTCAACCGCCGCACCTGGGCGAGCACCTGCTGCTCCGCCACCACCTCGCGTGCCAGCCCGAGGTCCTCTAGCAAATCCTCATCCGGCGCCCCAGCGCTGTCGCGGGCCCACAGCGCGTCCAGCAACTCCGCCTGGATGCGTCCGGCCTGCAGCAGGGCCTGCACGGGCGTCTGGAACCCGAAGCCAATCCGGGTCCCCACCAGGTCTCCACCCCGCAGGAAGAGGAGCGATTCACGCCCTCCGACATGCAGGGTGAGCCGGCCGGTGGCGCGGGACTTGTGGGCGGAGTACAGCGTTTCGGCGACCTGCGAGGGGGGCATGCGGGCCCCAGTGTAGCCCCTCCGCCCCTCCCCTCAACTCGTCGGCGTGCCCGCCCGCCCGGCCGCCTCGCCCAGCTGCACCTGCCGCAGGGCCTCGTAGGTGGCGATCCCCACCGCGGTGGAGAGGTTGAGGCTGCGGCGCTCGGAGAGCATGGGGATGGTGACGGGGGTCCCCGAGCCCCCGGCCAGGACGTCCGAGGGCAGCCCCTGGGTCTCCGAGCCAAAAACCAGGTGGTCTCCCTCCTCGAAGCGGGCGGCATACAGGGATGTTTCAGCGCGGGCGGAGAACATCCAACGCCTGGCCGAGGGCCACTCGGCCAGGTAGGCGTCGTAGTCCGGGTAGAGCTTCAGGAAGACCTTGTCCCAGTAGTCCAGGCCGGCGCGCTTGAGGTCGCGGTCGGCGATGGAGAAGCCCAGGGGCTCCACGAGGATGAGCCGGCAGCCGGTGACGGCGCACAGCCGGGCGACGTTGCCGGTGTTGGGGGGAATCTGGGGGGAGACGAGGACGAGGTGGAAGGGGCGCGCCAGGGGCTGGAGCATTGGGGTAGAACGCGCGACATGCGCCTGAGGGTGAACAACGTGACGCGGGACCGCCTGCTGGCGGACCGCGCCGAGCGGGCCACGAGCTTCGTGGACCGATTCGTGGGGCTGATGGGCCGGCGCTCGCTGGCCTTTGGCGAGGGAATGCACATCGAGCCCTGCAACTCCATCCATACCTTCTTCATGCGCATTCCGCTCGACGTGGCCTTCCTCGATCCGGAGGGCGTCATCGTCAAGCAGTTCTCGGCCCTGCCGCCCTGGAGGGCCACCACGGTGTACTTCCGGGCCAGATCGGTGCTGGAGCTGCCCGCCGGGACGCTCCAGGCGAGCGGCACCCAGGAAGGGGACCGGCTGGCGTTCGAGCCGGTCGCTTGACCCCCAACGGGCCGTGAGGGGATCAACCTTCCGGCCTTCTGGGGTTTTGACCCCCCTCCGGGCGCTTTGTTAACCTACCTGTCCGTCCACGGCACATCCTGGACCCGTTGGAGACTCGCCGAGCATGCGCATCGAGGTTGCTGGCCACACCCACGTTGGGATGAAGCGGAACCACAATGAGGACAACTACCTCATTCTGCCCGACCAGAACCTGTGCTGTGTCGCCGATGGGATGGGCGGCCACTCGTCGGGGGAGATCGCCTCGAAGATCGCCGTGGACGAGCTGGCCGAGTTCTTCCGGATGACGGCGAGCGACGAGGACGCGACCTGGCCATTCAAGATGGACAAGACGCGCAACTACGACGAGAACCGGCTGGCCACGGGCATCAAGCTGGCCAACAAGAGCATCTTCGACAAGGCCTGCAGCGAGGTGAAGTACAAGGGGATGGGGACGACGATCGTCTCCCTGCACTTCACCAACGACACGGCGTACGTGGGGCACGTGGGCGACAGCCGCGTGTACTTCTTCCGCCAGGGCGTGCTCAAGCAGGTCACCGAGGACCACTCGCTGCTCAACGACTACCTCAAGGCGAAGAAGCTCACGCCGGAGGAGATCGAGAACTTCCCGCACAAGAACGTCATCGTCCGCGCGCTGGGGATGAAGGAGCTGGTGCAGGTGGACGTGGCGAAGGTGGAGGCGCAGGAGGGTGACGTCTTCCTGCTGTGCTCGGACGGGCTGTCGGGCATGGTGACGGACCCGCAGATGCAGGAGCTGCTGGCGAAGACGTCGGAGCTGGACAAGGCCTGCTCGCAGCTCATCGATCTGGCGAACGCGGCGGGCGGCAACGACAACGTCACCTGCGTGCTGGCGCGCTACCACGCCGACTGAGCCTCGCCGCTGTTCTCCCCCTCGGGTTCAACCCGAGGGGAACCCCCACGGAGCCTCGGACTACCCGTGGAGCGGGGCGGGCACCCGGTGGTGGCCCCAGGCCATGACGTCCACCAGTTCCTCGCCGGGAGCGATCTCGGTGCCCTCGAGCACGGCGCAGCGCTCCAGCCGAGCCCCCGCGCCCACCCGCACCTGAGCACCCACGGACACCGAGGCGCCCACGCGCACCCCGTCCGCCAGGGAGCACCCCGCGTCGAAGTGCGCCGGACCCGTCACCTGGGCACTCCCGAGGCGCGCCGTGGGATGCACCCACGCGTTCCCCTGCCCCCGAGGCGCGGCGGCGAAGGGCGAATCCGCCCCCAGCCCGTCCAGCGGCACCTGCCCGGAGAGCACGTCGCGCACCGTGGACAGGTAGCGCGAGGGCATGCCCAGGTCGGACCAGTACGCGCGCACCACCTCGCCGCGCACCGTGAGGCCCGCCTCCATCATCCGCACGTAGACGTCGCGGTTGATGTCCTCGGGGCCCTCGGGCGTCATGAAGTCGAAGACGCGCGGGGAGATGACGTGCACGCCCGTGAAGTGCCAGGGGGTGAGCCCCTCGCCACCGGGCCCGAAGCGGGCGATGCGGCGCACACGGCGCTCCGCGTCCATCTCCACCGCGGCGTACTTCTCGCTCTCGGGCATGGGCATGAGCACCATGGTGGCCGCCGCGCCCGAGGCCCGGTGTGCCTCCACCACGGGGCGCAGGTCCACCGGGAAGAGGATGTCGCCGTTGAAGACGATGAAGTCATCGCCCACGAGGAAGTCCCGCAGGCCGCGGATGCCGCCGCCGGTGCCCTGGATGACGGGCTCATGCACCACATGGAGCGGCAGGCCCGCCCGGGCGCACTCGGCCCGAGCGGTGGACGCCATCACGTCCGGCAGGTGGTGGGTGTTGATGCCCACCCCCTGCACCCCGGCGGCCCGCAGCACCGCCAGGTGGTAGCGGAAGAGGGGCTGCCCGAGGAACGGCATCGCCGGCTTGGGCCAGCGCTCGGTGAACGGACGCAGGCGCGTACCCAGCCCCGCGCAGAGGACCATCGCCTTCATGTGCGACCCCTCCCCTCTCCTGTCAGCCCAGCTCGGGGACGTACTTCGCCACCAGCTTCTGCAGCCCGCTCATCTCCGGCCGACGCTTGAAGGCGTCGCGCACGTAGCGCAGCGAGGCCGGGATGGACACCAGGAAGCCCGGGTTGCCCTTCACGCGGTTGATGAACTCGAAGCGCCCCGCGTCCTTCAGCTTGCGCTGGATGGTGAGCAGGTCGAAGAAAGCCTTGAAGGACTTCGCGTCGATGCGCTCGCCCGTCACCTCGCCGAAGGTGGCGATGTAGCGGTCGAGCATGGTGTCCACGAAGTCCCGATCCAGCTCCACGTAGCTGTCGCGCAGCAGGGCCACCAGGTCGTACTGGCGCGGACCCTGGAGGGCGTCCTGGAAGTCGATGACCACCAGCTCGCCGTCCTTCACCATGATGTTGCGGCTCTGGTAGTCGCGGTGGGTGAAGCCACGCGGCGCGGCGGCGAGCTGCTTCGCGATGTCGCGGAAGGTGCGGTCCAGCTCGGCGCGCTCGGCGTCGGTGGGCTTCTTGCCGCTCCACGCCTCGAGGCCCCACTCGCGGAAGTGGTGGAGCTCCCAGTCGTACAGGTCCTCGTCGAAGGCGCGGGTGAAGGCGAGGCAGTCCGCGTCGGGCTGACGCTCGGCCTGGGCGCGCAGGCGGGCCAGCAGGTCCACCGCGCGGGTGTAGAGGGCCTGGTTGTTCTTGCCGCCCTCCAGCGCCGCCTCGAAGGTGAGGTCGCTCAGGTCCTCGAGCACCATCATCCCCGCCGGCTCGTCATAGCGGAGGATGCGCGGCACGCGCACGCCCAGCTTCTCGAGGTAGCGGTGGACGTTGACGAAGGGCAGCTCCTTGGGCGGCTCCCCCTTGGAGGCCTCCTCGCTCTTCTTCGAGGCCTCGGGGGGCATCACCATGACCACCCAGCTCTCGGGGGCGTTGCCCACGCGGTAGTAGGAGCGGTTGCTCGCGTCGCCCTTGAGCTTCTTGATGGGGGCCTGGGGCACGGGGCGGCCAACGGCCTTCCCCACCTGGTCGCGCAGCGCGGCCTCGAGTTCCATAGGTGAACGTTTCTCCCTGGGTAATGAGAGGAAGGCGCGAATATGGGAGTGCCGAGGGGGCCGGGTCAAAGCTCCTGTGCGGGGCGTTTCACGACTGGTCGTATCCCCGACATGCCGGGCCAGGGCCCGGGTGGCTGACCGCTGCACGGGCCTCACGGGCCTTGCCGCGCTGTGTCGGAAGCACTCGGAGCGCGAGCCTGTTGCACTGAGATGGGGGACAGGCAGCCGGCCGAGGTCGACCGGCACCATCAGGGCAGTTATAAGGGCCGCAGATTTCTCCTCCCTCACGAGAGCTTCCGATGGAAATCCACGACACGATTCTTTCAGCGATCGGCCACACGCCGCTGGTCAAGCTCAACCGCCTGGTTGGCCCCAATGACGCCACCGTGCTGGTCAAGTGCGAGTTCATGAACCCCGGCGCGTCCATCAAGGACCGCATGGCCCTCTACATCATCGAGAAGGCCGAGAAGGACGGGAAGCTCAAGCCCGGCGGCACCATCGTGGAGAACACGAGCGGCAACACGGGCATGGGCGTGGCGCTGGCCGCGGCGGTGAAGGGCTACAAGTGCATCTTCACCATGCCGGACAAGATGTCGCTGGAGAAGATCAACCGCCTCAAGGCGCTGGGCGCGCAGGTGGTGGTGACGCCGACGAACGTGCCGGCCGAGGATCCGCGCAGCTACTACGAGACGGCCAAGCGCATCCACCGGGAGACCCCGGGCGCGTTCATGCTCAACCAGTACCACAACCCGGACAACATCGAGGCCCACTACAAGCTGACGGGTCCGGAGATCTACGAGCAGACGGAGGGCAAGTTCGACTACTTCGTGTCGGGCCTGGGCACCGGCGGCACGATGAGCGGCGCGGGCAAGTTCCTCAAGGAGAAGATTCCGGGCCTGAAGAACGTGGGCGTGGACCCGGAGGGCTCGGTGTACGAGGGCTACTTCAAGACGGGCAAGCTGACCGAGCCGCACGTGTACAAGGTCGAGGGCATCGGCGAGGACATGCTGTGCGGTGCCATGGACTTCAAGGTGGTGGACGACGTGCGCCAGGTGGATGACCGCCAGAGCTTCGTGGCGGCGCGGCGGCTGGCGCGCGAGGAGGGCATCTTCGCGGGTGGCTCGGCGGGCGCGGCGGTGCACGTGGCGGTGCAGCTGGCCAAGGAGGTCGGCAAGGGGAAGACGATCGTCGTCGTCCTGCCCGACACCGGCATGAGCTACATCAGCAAGTTCCACTCGGACGAGTGGATGCGCGACAACGGCTTCCTGGAGGAGAAGGGCGCGGGCGTGGTGCGCGACCTGCTCAACGGCAAGCGCGAGGTCATCACCGCGCGCAAGGGCCAGCGGGTGGACCAGGTGGTGGAGACGATGCGCAACCGCGGCATCAGCCAGATGCCGGTGCTGAGCGAGGAGGGTCGCGCGGTGGGGATGATCCACGAGTACGACCTGCTCAACGCGCTGGTGGCGAGCAAGGTGAAGTTCGCGGACACCATCGACAGCATCACGGCGCCGCTGCAGGGCGTCGTCTCTCCGGAGACGAGCCTCAACCGGCTGCGTGAGGTATTCAACCAGGACAAGGTCGCGGTGGTGAAGGAGGGCGAGAAGGTCCTCGCCATCGTGACGAAGATCGATCTGATCGAGCACATGCACCGCACCACGGCGTAACCGAATCTCCGGAACAGGAGTGGAAGCAGGGCCCCGGACGCCAGCAGGTGTCGCGGGGCCTTGTTCTTGGCCCCCTGTGGCGCGGCTTGCCGCTCCCGCGGAGTCGGGTACAAGGTGAAGCGGATGGATGACGTGGACGTGAACGATGTCGCCGTGAAGGAGGCGGTGCAGCGGGCCTGTGTGGACGTGGGGCTACCCCTCGCCTATCGGTCGGCGGTGAGCCAGATGCTGCGGACGCCTCTCTCGGAGTGGCCTGCCTGCTGTGGCGAGGGCTGCTTCCCCTGCCAGCAGTCCCTGGCGGACGCGGTGCATCGCACGCTGGAGTTGCTCGGTCGTCCCCCTCCGAGGTAGCCCGGCCGGGGTGGAGCGAGGCGGCCTCGGGTTGGGGTATGCTCCACGCCCGCACCCGCGGTGCCTCCTTCCCATGCCTCCTTCGCGTCTCCGCTCGCTTCCCGCGCTCCTCGCGTCCCTCACCCTGCTGTCCTGCGCCGGTCCTCGCATCGAGTCGCAGAACCTCCAGCCGCCCCCGCCCGCGGCCAATGGGGGTCGCCCGGTGTCGGATCCGCCTCCCTCGCGCATCGTCATCCACGCCACCATCTTCCGGGAGGCCCTCACCAAGAAGATGGCCGAGAGCCTGCCCCGCTCGGGCGAGGGCGATGCCCAGCTCTTCGCCGGGCAGACGCTCCACTACACCTGGCAGCGCGAGCCGGTGTCGCTCAAGTTCGACCGCGGCCGCGTCGTGGTCGGCGTCAAGGTCAACGGCCGCTTCAACATGATGGGCGAGCGCGAGATGCCCATCGCCATCACCATCGCCGGCGAGCCCGTGATGACCGCGGACTTCAAGGCGCTCCTGCAGTCCACCGACGTGCAGGTGGTGGCCTCCGGCCCCGTGGAGTCCGTCAACCGCAGCATCGAGGCCAAGCTGCGCGAGCTCATCAGCCATACGCTCGACACGTTCCGCTTCGACGTGCGCCCGCTGGTGGCCACCGCCTTCGCCCGCCTCGCGCGCCCCATCGAGATTCCCGTGGGCGGCGACCAGGTGGCCTGCGCCGAGCTGAAGGTGACCAACCTGGAGGCCGCTCCCACCGTGCTCGCCGACGGGATGGAGAAGGACCTCGGCATCGTCGTGATGCCCTCGGTGACGCTGCCCTGCACCCCGGTGGACAGCCTCGCCGCCGCCCCCGCGATCCATGACGGCGGCACCCAGCCCTCCGATGCGGGCCCGCAGACGGCCAACACCCAGTTCGCCAGCTACACCCCGGGCCCGAGCGTCGCTCCGGGCACGGATGGCGGGACGCCGGGCACCGACGTCGGCACCCAGCTCGCCAGCACGGGGACCCTCGCGGGCACCGATGACGGCTCCCCGGGCCTGGACGCGGGCACTCCGGCCACGCAGGTGGCGATGCCGCTGCTGCAGAACGTCTCCACCCTGCCCTCCGGCCCCTTCAAGGTGACCATCCCCGTGGCCGCCCGCTACGAAGAGCTCTCCAAGGCGCTCGAGGCCTCCATGAAGGGACGCCTCTTCTTCTCCGCGTCCAACCCCGAGCTCTACATGGAGAACCCCCAAGTCTACCCGTCGGATGACACGGTGGTCATCAAGATGAACCTGGGGGGCAAGGCCAAGGTGGGCGACTACGCCATCCCCGTGGGCGGCGAGCTCTACTTCGCCGGCCATCCCCACGTGCTCGACAACCAGCTCTCCGTGCCCGACCTCGAAATCACCCCGGGCACCGCCAGCGAGCTGGTGAAGCTCAAGTTCGCCCTGGACTACCAGTCCATCCGAGACCAGGCCCGGCAGGCGCTCCGCGTGGACGTCTCCGAGCGGCTGGCGGCGGTGAAGGACAAACTGTCCACCGAGCTGTCCTTCTCCGAGGACCTGGGCTGCGTGCGCGGCCAGGTGCTGCGCACCGAGGTGACGGGCGTCTACCCCCACCCGACCTTCCTGCGCATCTACGTGCAGGTGGACGCCCAGGTGGGGCTCTACCTGCCCTGCAAGAAGTAGCGCCTCGCCGCGCCAATGCGCACGGACTCGCCACGGGCCCGGTGGGCGGGGCTGGTGCTCGCCATGGCCCTGCTGTCCACCGGCTGCGTGTCGCTGACGCCATCACCCGGCCGGGGGATGCACCTGCGCTACATGCCGCGCGAGGCCGCCGCGCCCATGAGCGTGGCGGGAGCTGCTGGGGACGCAGTCCCCCGTAACGCCGCGGAGCCCGCGCGGCAGAGCCCCATGGTGGCCCACCTCGCGCTTCTCGGTGCCGTTGGTGACGTATCCCGCTCCACCCGACGCATCTCCGGCGAGCTCTCCAGACTCAAGGACAGCAAGGTCGGCATCTCCGGCCGACACGCCGACCTGTTTGTTCCCCTCGTGGATCATGGCGAACGTCAATTGCGATGGATTGACGCCGAGCTCGCCGCTGCCACCCGGCTGTCCAACACGGCCTCGGAGGTAGATGACCCGGACATGGCGCTCGCCCTCCTGCGCCTCAGTGGCCCACGGCTCGAGGCCGCCATGTTGGGCTCCCTCCTGATCGCCGTATGGCTCGACTTCCTCAACCTCGCCGACGTCGTGCTCGCGCAGTGCCCCTACTACAGCGTGGAGCGGCTGTTCAGGAAGATGCGCCAGTTGCAGGAGATGATGGAGCCCGCCATGACAGCCTTCTCCTCGCTGGAGCCAGGGCAGGTCGAAGCAGCGGCGGCCGACCTCCCCGTGCTGATGGGCCACTTCACTGGTGAATTCGCCGCGACCCGGGAGGCCGTGCGCGTAGCGGCGCGGCAGTTCGAGAAGGCGCTGGTGGTGAAGGAGCTCATCGAGATGCTCACCACGGCCTCGGCGATGAAGATGGCACTGCCCCGGCTGCTACCGCCAGCCGCTCCCGCCACGCTCGGCGTGGGCCTCGTGGTGGGCTCCAATGGCGTGATGATGAGCACGCGGATTGTCGTCACCGCCGAGTGGGTGGAGATGATGCGCCGGCTCGTGCAGGCGGGCGTCATCTCGCTTCCCGCCGTCAACGCCGCTGTCCGGATTCACGCTGGCCAGGTGCTGATGTCCGACTCGAACCAGGACCTGCCTCGGGGCGTGCGCGATGCGCTCGGCGACGGGCCCGAGGTGCGTGGCATGCGAGTAACGGGCAGAGCGGGAGCTGGCATGGCCGAGCCACCGCAGCACCACGTCCTGCCGCGCGAGTTCCGCGAGTGGTTCGAGAAGCGAGGCTTCACCGACGAGATGAGCATCGACCAGTTCTGCGTCAGAATGGAGCAGGCAAAACATGAGGCGCTCCATGGTGGTGGCAACTGGCGCCTGGGCCGCACATGGCCCGGTGAATGGAACCAGATGATCATGGAAACGCTGCGCGATGCCGAGACCAGGGCTGGCCGGATGTTGACGCCAACCGAGATCCTGGACACAGTCGGATTTCATATGAGGCGCAACAAAATCCCGATGCACTTCACCCCTTGGAGAAGGTGATGAGCGAGGACCGTTCATGGGAGGGCAGCTGGAAGGTCCGCCTGTATGAACGGGTCCGCGAGCGTGGTTACTCTTCGCTCACCGCATTCGCCGAGGCACGCCCCACCGCCTCGCTGGTGGAGCTGGCCGAGGAGCTTGGCGAGGACGACGTCAACGCAGTACAGGTGTTTAGCGGGCTGGTGGCCGAGGCGGAGCGAAACCATCAGCTCACACGCTTGGTGCGTGGGCAGCTCGTGCGCGAACTGTCCGAAGGTCTCCCAAATGGCTGGCCAGCCGTGATGGACGACGCAAACCGTTTCAAGGTTGCCAGGACGCTCGGCTTGTGGACTGCCTATACCCCCGAAACCCATAAGGAACGCGTCGATCGGGTTAGCGATGCGCTCCTCGCCACGCCGCCGCCGCCTGGCTGGCGCCCGCTGGGTCCCGACGACGAGTTGCTGCGCACGCTCCTGCCCGACGAGGAAGTCTGAGCTTCCCCTCCCGCGCGAAAAGACAGAGGGCCTCCGCTCCAGCACTTCGGAGCGAGAGGCCCTCGGTGTTTCAGGCAATGGAGCGGCTCAGGCCACCTTCAACGCCTGCTCGAGGTCGTCGACGAGGTCCTGCGCGTCCTCGATGCCCACCGACAGGCGGATGAAGCCGTCGGAGATGCCCAGCATCTCGCGCGTCTCCTTGGGCACCGAGGCGTGCGTCATGATGGCCGGGTGCTCGATGAGGGACTCGACGCCACCGAGCGACTCGGCGCAGGCGAACACCTTCACCGTCTTGAGGAACGTGCGCGCCGACTCCAGGCCGCCCTTGATGTCGAAGGTCACCATGCCGCCGAAGCCCTTCATCTGCTTGCGGGCCAGCGCGTGCTGCGGGTGGCTCTCCAGGCCCGGGTAGGTGACCTTCGCCACCTTCGGGTGCGTGGCGAGGTACTGGGCCACCTTCATCGCGTTCTGCGCGTGGCGCTCCATGCGCACGTGCAGCGTCTTCACGCCGCGCAGCACGAGGAAGCTGTCCATGGGACCAGGTACGCCGCCCACCGCGTTCTGCAGGAAGTACATCTTCTGGGCCAGCTCCTCGTTGCTGGTGCAGACGAAGCCGCCCACCACGTCGCTGTGGCCGTTGATGTACTTGGTGGTGGAGTGCGTCACCACGTCGAAGCCCAGGTCCATCGGGCGCTGGAAGTACGGGCTCATGAAGGTGTTGTCGCACACCGAGAGGATGCCGCGCTTCTTCGCCATCTCCGCGATGCGCGGCAGGTCGATGAGCTTGAGCATCGGGTTGGTGGGCGACTCCACCCAGACCATCTTCGTCTTCGGGGTGATGGCCTTCTCGAAGTTCTCCGCCTTGGAGAGGTCCACCCAGGAGAAGTTGAGGCCGTGGCGCTTGAAGACCTTGTCGAAGATGCGGAAGGTGCCGCCGTAGACGTCATCGGAGACGACGATGTGGTCCCCCGCCTCGAACATGTGCATCAGCATGTCCGTGCCGGCCAGTCCCGAGGCGAAGGCCAGGCCGTACTTCGCCCCCTCGAGGGCCGCCAGACAGTCCTGGAGCGCGTTGCGGGTGGGGTTCTGCGTCCGGCTGTACTCGTAGCCCTTGTGCTCCCCGGGGCCCGCCTGGACGTAGGTCGAGGTCATGTAGACCGGCGTCATGATGGCGCCGGTGGTCGGATCCGGCTCCTGGCCGGCATGGATGGCGAGGGTGTCGAAGCGCATGGCCGGGGGCCTATCACACTCCCCCGCCCCCTGGGAGTGGTGGACGCGCCCCTCCCCCCTTCCGGAACGCTTGCCGGACGGCGGGGACTCGGAGAAGAGGGAGCCGAGGTTGTACGGGAGAGGACAGGGCAGCCATGACGACAACGGACCAGGGCGCGGTGGGGATGTTCGAGAACCGCCTGCGCAAGAACGCACGGCACTTGCGCAAGTGGGCCAAGGCGCGCGGGCTGACCGCCTTCCGCGTGTATGACCGGGACGTCCCCGAGTACTCCTACGCGGTGGACCTCTACGGGGACCGGGTGCACCTGGTGGAGTACCCCCGCCGGCGGGCCCTGAAGAGCCTGGAGGAGCAGCGAGCGGAGGTGCTCGCGGCGGTGACGGCGGTGCTGGAGGTGCCCCCGGAGCACATCTCCGTGAAGACGCACCTGCCCCAGCCCTGGGGCCGCTCCCAGTACGGCCGGGTGGGCCAGGGCAGCGAGCGCCTCGTGGTGGAGGAGCAGGGGCTGAAGTTCTGGGTGAACCTCGGCGACTACCTGGACACCGGCCTCTTCATGGACCACCGGCAGACGCGCGCCCGGGTGCGCGAGGAGGTGAAGGGCAAGAGCTTCCTCAACCTCTTCTGCTACACGGGCGCCTTCACCGTGTACGCCGCCGCGGGCGGGGCCTCGCGCACCCTCAGCGTGGACCTCTCCAACACCTACCTCGACTGGGCCGAGGAGAACCTCGCACTCAACGGGCTGTCGGACCCGCGCCACACCCTGCTGCGCGCGGATGCCCTCGCCTGGGTGCTGGCCCAGGGCAAGGCGCCCGAGGAGCGCTTCGACCTCATCGTGTGCGATCCGCCCTCCTTCTCCACCTCGAAGAAGATGCAGGGCTCCTTCAACGTGCAGAGGGATCACGTACGGATGCTGGAGTCCCTCCGGGAGCTGCTCACCCCCGGCGGCGTCCTCTACTTCTCCACCAACTTCCTCGGCTTCGAGCTGAAGGACTCGGCCGTGCGCGACTACGAGGGGGTGGAGGAGCTCACGCCCGACTCCATCCCCGAGGACTTCCAGCGCAAGGAGATCCACCGCTGCTGGCGCATGGTGGCGCCTCGCGCCGCACGCCGCTGAGCCGCGCGCTCAGATACTGCAGGCACCTTCCACGCAGCGCTCGCCGGAGGGGCAGTCGCAGTTGACGATGCAGGCCTTGCCGCTGGCCGGCGTGGTCGACGGCATGCAGTAGCCGACCTTGCAGGTGGAGCCGGAGGCGCACGTGGTGCTGGAGGTGCAAGGGGCGCGGCACGAGCCGTCCACGCAGTCATTGCCCGTGGCGCACTGGGCGGAGGTGGTGCACGCGGGCGTCGGGCGCGGGCGGCACAGGCCGCTCGAGCACATCTCCGAGGAGGAGCACTGGCTGTCCGAGCCGCAGCCGCGGACGCAGGCGCCGTTGATGCAGTAGTTGCCCGTGCCGCAGTCGGCGTTGCGCGCGCAGGTGCTCGGAGTGCCCGCGTCGGCCGGAGGAGGAGGCGGCGGGGGCGGCGTCCCGGCGTCCGACGGGCTCGGAGACGGGCAGGTGGTGCCACCGTCTGGTCGCGGCGTGCCGGCGTCCGGCTTCGTCCCACCGTCCGTCGGCGGCGGCGTGCCGGCATCCGTGGTGCTCCGCTTCGTGCGGCAGTAGTAGCCGTCGCAGTAGTAGCCGGAGGAGCAGTCCCTGTCGCCATGGCACGAGCGGCTGCACAGCCCGTTGACGCACAGGTCGCCGGAGGCGCAGTCCCTGCCCGTGGTACAGGACTTCGAGTCCACGGGGACGTCCTGACACGTCCCGCGCGCGCAGTGCTGGTTGACGTGGCAGTCGGAGGCCTCGGAGCACGAGTGGTAGTCGTTCTCGCACCAGTCACCGTGACCACCGCCGTAGTCACTGATGATGCATCCAGAGACGAGGCCCACGACGAGCGCGAGCAGAGGGGTCACGAGAGATGCCCTGCGGGGCAAAAGGTTCAGCATGAGGGGACTCCGTGAGGCCGCCGGCCACTGGCCTCGGGGGTTCGCGTCGCTTCGACGCGGGGGACCGGGAAATTGATCGCTGAATTTCCCGAAGCACCTGGGACCCGAGGGCTACGATGGATTCTGGACGCCCGGGGATTCCCCTCTGTCGTTCACCTGGAAGTCCCTTTGCTCAGTTCCGGTCTCTCCAGCGAGCTGAAGGGCTTCCGCGCCCGTGGTAGACCCGGGCCATGCTCTCCACCTTCTCCGTCCTCGCCCTGCTGCTCGCCGCGGATGGGGGGACCCCCGCCCCGAAGGAGTCCCCCAAGGCCTCTCCGGTCGAGGTCACCGCGCTCGCGGTGGACGTGGACTTCGTCTGCCGCGTCCGGTCCACCCAGAGCCTCATCCTCACCCCGAAGGCCCAGGGTCAACTCCAGGTGCCCGAGAGTTGTCCCGACGCCGGGGCCGATTGGCGCCTCACCGTCGACTGCACCGCCGAGCGCTGCTCGGGCTACATCCGCACCAAGGCGGGCGCCATCGCCCTCATCCAGGGCACTCGCAAGCAGCTCGAGGTGAAGCCCCTCGCCGAGGAGCACCCGCCCACGCTGGACCAGGTGCAGGTGAGCATCACCGGCCAGCACCTGCTGACGCTGGAGAAACCCGAGGCCCACCAGCCTCCGACGCAGCTCCTCTTGCAGCTCCCCAGCGTCACCGGCGTCTACACCCTCGCCTCGTCGGAGCCGATGGACGTGGTCTTCGAGCACCGGGGCAAGCGCCTCGTGCTGCGCGCCCAGCTCTCCCGGAGCGACGACGGCGAGCACGTCCACGTCCAGCTCTGGAACGCCCAGCGCGAGCCGCTCCTCGACGAGACGCTGAAGCTGGATGAGTCCCGAGAGCTCGACTGCCAGCGCCTCGCCAACATCTGCGAGGGCAAGCTGAAGGTGCTGGTGCGGGAGAACCAGCGCGTCCTCTGAGGCACCGGCCGCCCCTGACTACCCTCGTCCAGGTCCGTCCTTCCCGGGCAGCCCGGTACCCGGCTCGTCCCCCGGCTCGCCATCAATACGCCGCAGCGAGGGACGACTGCCCACAGGCTCGTCCCGAGCGGGCGGTCCGAAAGGGCCCCCGGGAAACGGACCCGTGCGGAAGGTGGTGACGCGCAGCGTGCCCGCCGCCATGCGGCGCTCGAGCCTCCGCCGCACCAGCGCGGCCACCACCTTGCGCGTCGGAGGGAAGAGCAGCATCAGCCCCACGATGTCGGTGAGGACGCCCGGCGCCACCAGCAGTACCCCGCCCACCAGGACGAGCAACCCTCCCAGCAGGCCCTCCTCGGGCATGCGGCCCTGGGCGATCGACTCCTGCCACTGGCGGAACACGCGCACGCCCTCCTTCCTGGCCAGCAGGGAGCCCACCAGCCCCGTGACGAGCACCATGCCGACCGTGGGCCAGAAGCCGACTTCCCGGCCGAGCGCCAACAGGAGGTACAGCTCGATGAAGGGGACGACCGTGAACGCGAGGAAGAGGTACTTGAACACCCCTCCAACCTAACGCCCCGCGCCCCCCAGCGCCTGGAGGAACGCGTGCATGCGCGCGGCGTTGGCGCCCAGGTCTCCCCGGCCCACCCGCGACTTCGAGCGCATGTCCACCTTCGTTCCCCCACCCTCCTCCGGCCGCACCCGCACCACGAAGTCGTCCCGGAAGCGGAAGACGCGGCTCTCCGCCACCCCCTCCAGAATGCGCGCCCGCGGATCCACGTGCGTCACCGTCCACCCGGGGTGCGCCCGCGCCAGCGTGACGGCCCGCTCGAAGACCGCGTCCGGGGGCTCGGCCAGCTTCAAGGACTTCAGGTCCGCGTAGAAGTGCGTCATCACGGGCTTGAAGTCCTCGGGGTAGCTCAGGTCCCTCCCGGCGTTCTCCGGCAGCGTCCGCGCATGGGTGAAGGCGGGCACGTCCTGGAGGTCCGTGCTGATGTCGTTGATGGGAGGCTTGCCCCCGCCCGCGAAGGCCGGCGTCAGCACCCCCCCCAACGCCAGGAGCCCGAGCGCCACCGCCGTGATGCCGGGAGCCACCTTGCCCCGGACCGCGGAGATGATGCCCGCGACGATGCCCACCAGGCCCACCAGCCCCGCGAGGCTGAAGAGGAGCATGGCCTGCATCCCGGGGAGCACCCGGAGGAAGGCCAGCAGCGGCCCGAGGACCCACAGCACCAGCGCGACGAGCGAGATCCGCAACGACCAGGAGCGAAGCATGCGCGAGGCATGCGTCACTGGCGCCGCGAAATCCAGCCTTTTCAGCCTCTGAGATTGCCGCCGATCCAGTCCATCACCAGGTACAGCAGCACGAAGAAGCCGAGGACGCCCAGGACGAACTTCGTCGTCGGCTGGAAACCCTCGCTCTCGGTGGCGGTGCTGCTCGGCAGGGCCTCGACCATTCCGAGCGTCTGCCCCGCGTAGCGCGCGGCGCGCTCGTACTGCTCCGCCACCGGGCCGTCGTCCCGGCCCGAGAGCGCCCGCCCGAGCTGCGGATCAAAGACGCGGACCTCTGCCTCCTTGGCCACCTCGGACACCTCGATGACCACCTCGCGCACGAGATCGGTCTGGTCCCACAGGGGCACGCGCACCTCGGTGGCCACCCACTGGCCCCCCTCGCGCAGGGGGTGGAGTTCCACCACGCCGTTCTCGAGCTGCCAGGTTCGCCCACCGCTCGGCAGCGCTTTCGCCCCCCGAGCTTCCAGGAGGGCATCGACCCGGGCGCTGTCGAAAGGCGTCCCGGGGACCATGGATTGAAGGAGCAGGTCGTATCTCACGCGGGTTGGAAGTATACGCCAGCACCAGCCATGCCCAAGCCCACCACCCCAGGTCCCCGTCGCGATCGCCGTCCCGGAGCGCCCCCCGGCCGCAAGCCCTTCCCTCAGCGCCCCGAGAAGCCCGCCCCGGACCGGACCACCCCGGACATCGCTCCGGACGGGCTGCCCCAGGTCTCGCTCGTCCGCCGAGGCGTCGACCGCTGGCAGGCCGGCCACCCGTGGATCTACCGCGCCGACCTCAACGGCGACCCCGCCCTCGAAGGGGGCGAGGTGGTGCGCGTGACGGATGGGCGCGGCTGGTTCCTGGGCAAGGCCTTCTATTCGAAGCAGTCCAAGATCTCCCTGCGCTGGCTGTCCTACGAGGACGTGGCGGTGGACACGGACTTCTTCCGCCAGCGGCTGGCCCTGGCGGACGCGATGCGTCGGCGGGCCCTGCCGGGCGAGACCACCTACCGCGTGGTCCACGGCGAGGCGGACCTGCTGCCCGGCCTCGTGGTGGATCGCTATGGCGACTGCCTGAGCGTGCAGTTCCTCGTGCCGGGCACCGAGCAGCGCAAGCAGATGTTCCTGGACCTGCTGGTGGAGCTGTTCAAGCCGCGCGCCATCGTCAACCGCTCGGACGTGGGCGTGCGCGCGCTGGAGGGGCTGCCCCAGGAGAAGGGCCTGCTGTACGGTACCCTGCCCGGGCCGGTGACCTATGACGAGGGCCTGGTGCGCGTGCGCGCGGACCTGCTCGAGGGCCAGAAGACGGGCGCGTTCCTGGACCAGCGGGAGAACCACGTGGTGGCGTCCCAGTACGCCTTCGGCGAGGCGCTGGACTGCTTCTCGTACGTGGGCGGCTTCGCGCTGCAGCTCGCCACGCGGGCCGAGAAGGTCACCGCGGTGGAGATCTCCGACGCGGCGGCGGCGACGCTCCGCGAGAACGCGGCGGCCAACAAGCTGACCAACGTGGACGTGGTGGTGGCCAACGCCTTCGACTACCTGCGCGACGCGGTGGACGAGGGCCGGCGCTTCGACACCATCGTGTTGGATCCGCCCTCGTTCGCGAAGAACAAGGACGCCATCGAGGGAGCGCTGCGCGGGTACAAGGAGATCAACCTGCGCGCCATCCAGCTCCTGCGGCCGGGCGGCTACCTCATCTCCGCGAGCTGCACCTACCACATCGACGAGCAGGGCTTCGAGGACATGCTGGCCTCGGCGGCGGCGGACGCGAAGCGGCGGGTGCAGATCATCGAGAAGCGCGGGGCGGGCAAGGACCACCCGGTGCTGCTCAACCTGCGCGAGACGCGCTACCTGAAGTGCTTCGTGCTCCGCGTGCTGTAGGCGCGAGCCGCTGACTCCATGCGCCCTCCGGACTGGGACGACACCGACGACGAGGCCCCCTCGGCCACGGGTGCGCGCGAGGAGGCGCGTGCCCTCCAGGAGCTGCGGGCCATCTACCGGCAGGCGGATGCGGCGTATGCGCCCTTCTCGTGCCCGGCGAGCGGGGAGTGCTGCCAGCTCGCCAAGACGAAGCGTCAGCCCTGGCTGTGGTACCCCGAGTGGCTGCTGCTCGCGCGGAACCACCCCCTGCCACCCCCTCGGGAGGACGGTGGCTGTCCCTACCTGGACACGGCGGGAAAGCGCTGCACCGTGTACGCGGAGCGTCCATTCGGCTGCCGCACCTTCTTCTGTGAGCGCATCCGGGGCCCGGCCCGCCAGCCCGGGGACACGGTGAATGCCCTGCTGGTACGCTTGGAGCGCGTCTCGCAACGCCTCCTGCCTTCCTTGACCGGGCCTCGGCCCATCCTCGAGTGGCACGCGGAGGCCTCTGAGCCCGAGGAGTAGCCATGAGTCCCAAGCGGTGGTGCGGTGTCGTGGGGGTGACCGTCCTCCTCCAGCTGGGCTGCGCCGGCGGTGGGGCCATGGGGAGTGCGGCCATCAATGCCGCGTTCAACACGGGCGTCGCGCTCGGGGCCGCCGCGGTCTCGCGCTCCCAGGGTGGCTGTTATGCCTCGTGCCCCGTGGGGACCACGTGCAACAAGGACACGGGGTACTGCGACCCCCTCCCCTGCCGTGGCGAGTGCGACCCCTTCGAGGAGTGCATCGAGGAGAAGTTCGTCTACCGCTGCGTCGCGCGGAGCCCGGACACCGGGAAGATCATCGTCAATCCCCCCCCGAAGCCCTCGGAGCAGCCCCCCTCGGAGCAGAAGCCGGCAGAGCCCAAGCCGTGAGCCGCTGGCTCGTCGCGCCCCAGGAGTTCAAGGGGACCCTCACCTCCACCGAGGCCGCCGCCGCCCTGGCCCAGGGGCTGCGCCAGGGCGCACCCGACGTGGAACTGGACGTGGCACCGCTCGCGGACGGTGGGCCGGGCACGGTGGACGCGCTGCTCGCGGGCGTGGGGGGCGAGCGGGTGACGCGCACCGTGCAGGGGCCGCTCAGCACGCCCGTGCGGGCCACCTATGGCCTGCTGGACTCGGGACGCACGGCCGTCATCGAGATGGCCGCGGCCTCCGGGCTGTCCCTGCTCACGCCCCACGAGCGCGACCCGCGACGCGCCTCCACCTTCGGCACCGGAGAGCTGATGCGCGCGGCCCTGGACGCCGGGTGCGAACGGCTCATCCTCGGGCTCGGCGGCAGCGCCACCAACGACGGCGGGACGGGGGCGCTCGCGGCACTCGGGTTCCGGTTCCTCGATGCGCATGGAGTGCCCCTTCCTCCCGGCGGGGCCGCGCTGAAACGGCTCGCGCGGGTGGACGCGAGCGGACGGCATCCGCGACTCTCCGAGGTAGAGCTGCTCGTGGCCTCGGATGTCACCGCGCCGCTGCTGGGCCCGGATGGGGCCTCGCGCCTCTTCGGACCCCAGAAGGGAGCGGACGCGGCGACCGTGGCCGAGCTGGAGTCGGCCCTGGCCCACCTCGCCGAGGTCGTCTCGCCCGAGCACGCCCACAGGCCCGGCGCGGGCGCGGCGGGAGGCTTCGGCTACGGGCTC
>NZ_DASVSO010000687.1:0-20794 GCF_036388035.1 Archangium sp. | reverse complement strand
GAGCTGCACGGGCGTGTTCACCGACAGGTACGTGTCCGCCACCAGCTCCAGCCGGGCCAGGGCCTCGTCTCGCACCTCGGCGGGCCCCCCCACGTGCGTCCACCCCAGCTTGAGTCCGGGCAGCCCCGCCACCTTCGACAGGCCCGACAAGGAGAAGGTGAGCATGGGCAGCGCGCGCCCCGCCACCGTGGCCACCCGGCCCGGCTCCTCGCCCCAGGCGAAGTCCGAGAACACCTCGTCCGAGAGGAGCGCCAGCCCCGTCTCCGCGCACAGCGCACCGAGCGCCTCCAGCTCGCCCTCCTGGAGGTAGTGGCCGGTGGGGTTGCCGGGATTCACCACGAGCACGGCGCGGGTGCGCGCGTCCCGCGCGGCGGCCACCTCGCCCACGTCCAGGCCGAAGCCGTGGGCGCGCGGCAGGCGGTACGGGCGCATCTCCACGCCCTCCAGGCGCGTGAGGTACTCGAAGAGGGGGTAGCTGGGCGCGGGGACGAGGACGTTGTCCCCGGGCTCGCACAGCAGCTTGAAGAGCCAGCCGTAGGACTCGCTGGTGCTCGCCGAGAGGACGAGGTGCTCGGGCGAGACGCGGGCGCCTCGTGCGGCGAGGTGCGCGGCCACCGCCTCGCGGGTCGGGAGGAGTCCCTGGGGCTCGGGCGCGTAGCCGAGGGCCGCGGGGTCCGCCAGCAGCGCCGGCTCGGGCGCGGGCAATCCCACGCGCGTGGGGTTGGTCTCGGTGAGGTCCAGCAGGGGGAGCCCGCGGGCGCGGCGCTCGGCGAGCGCCCGGGCCAGGGGGTTCCAGCTCCGGGAGAAGTCGGTGCGAGCGGAGAAGCGGCTCACAGCCCCGTCTGGAGCATCGCGGAGGCGACGTGGCGGATCAGCTCGCGGCGGATCTCCTTGCGGCAGTGCTCGACGGCCTTCGGATGAGGGGCGGGGCTCTCGTCATCCCGCGAGCGCAGCGCGGTGCGCACCACGAGGTCGACCTTGGCCGGCTCGATGTGGAAGAGCCGGTGGCCATCCTTCTGGAGGAAGTACGAGAGACCGCGCGCATCCAGGAGCTTGTGGAGGTACCGCCTGGCGTCGGCGAGGAGCGAGAGGTCGATGATGTCGGCCATTCGCTGGGCGTTCTCGCTCGGATCGAAACATGCGTCCATTTCACGACCGAGTGACACGAAAACTTGCACTCACTTTCGCGCGCGGATCGCGCCGGAGGCCGATTTATCGGCCTCGCGCGCGTTTGGGACTCTCGGGAGCGAGCCAGCCGGCAACCAGCGGAGCGAGGGCTCGGCGGAACGCGGCGTGGCGTCTGCGAGGATCCTCCAGGTAGGGCACGGGGCCAAGAACCTGGACGCCGTGGCGCTCGGCGATGAGGTGGGGGTTGTCGCGCTCGGAGGGGTCGCGCGAGGGGGTGCCGCGCGAGAGGAGCACGGCCGCGACAGGGATGTTGCGCGCGGCGAGCGCCTCCAGGGACAGGGCCGTGTGGTTGAGCGTGCCCAGGCCCGCGCGGGCGACGAGCAGCACGGGAAGGCGCAGGGTGGAGATGAGATCGATGACGTCGTGGGAGGAGTCGAGCGGGACGAAGAGGCCCCCGGCGCCCTCGACGACGACGGGCCCGTGCCGCAACCGCTCCCAGGCGGCGAGCGTGGTGCGCCAGTCGGGCTCACGGCCGAGGCGGCGCGCGGCGATGCCAGGAGCGAGGGGTGCCCGGAAGCGGTGGGGACAGACGAGGTCCAGGGGCAGGTCGCTCCCGGCGGCCTCGCGCAGGGAGAGCGCATCCGCGGGGGCGGAGAGCGACGCGCATCCGCTCTCGTAGGGCTTGAAGCCCTGGGGCCGCAGCCCGGCGTCGGCGAGCAGGGACAGCAGGGCCCGGGAGACCTGCGTCTTCCCCACGCCGGTGTCCGTCCCCGTGACGAACACCTGAGCCGCCGGGTGTTGGGAACCTCGGGTTGCCACGAGCTACCTCCCGATGTGGAGCCGGCGCAGCCCCTCCAGGGCCAGGTCCACATGGCCCTCGGTGTGCGCGGCGGAGAGACAGAAGCGGAGCCGGCTGGTGCCCTCCGGCACGGTGGGGGGCCGGATGGCCTTCACGAGCAGTCCCCGGGAGCGCAGCGCGCGCGAGGCCGCGATGGCGAGCTCGGGCTCCCCGAGGATCACCGGGAAGATGGCGCTGCGGGGCTCGGCGGCGAAGCCCAGCGAGCGCAGCCCCTCGGAGAAACGACGGATGTTGCGCCACAGCCGGGCGCGCAGGTCCTCGTCGTGCTCGACGATGTCCACGGCGGCCTCGGCGGCGGCACACAGGGCGGCGGGCAGGGCCGTCGAGAAGACGAGGGGCCTTGCCCGGTTGAGGACGAGCTCCACCACGGGACGGGAGGCACAGATGTACGCGCCCATGCCGCCGAGGGACTTGCTCAAGGTGCCCATGCGCACGTCGACAGCGTCCTCGAGCCCCAGTTCCTCGCACAGCCCAGCGCCCCGGGCCCCGAGGACGCCGGTGGCATGGGCCTCGTCGACGAGCAGGGCGGCGCCGTGGGTGCGGCAGACGTCGACCAGCTCCCGCAGGGGCGCGGAGTCTCCGTCCATGGAGAACACCGTGTCGGTGACGACGAGGCGGCGACGGGCGGGCGTGGAGGCGAGCGCTCGCTCGAGTGCCTCCACATCGGCATGTGGGTAGACGACGGTACGGGCGCGCGAGAGGCGGCAGCCGTCGATGAGGGAGGCGTGGTTGAGGGCGTCGGAGAAGACGGCGTCCTCTGGCCCCACCAGCGCCTGGAGGGTGCCGACATTGGCCGCATAGCCCGAGTTGAACAGGAGGGCGGCCTCGGCGCGCTCGAAGGCGGCGAGCCGGGCCTCCAGCCGCTGATGGGCCACGGTGTCGCCCACGACGAGCCGGCTGGCCCCGGAGCCCACGCCATGGAGCTCCAGGGCGGCGGTGGCCGCGGCGCGCACGGTGGGCGAGGCCGCCAGGCCCAGGTAGTCGTTGGAGGCGAAGTTGACGAGCGTCTCGCCCCCCAGGCGGACGAGCGGGCCCTGGGGAGAGTCGAGCGGCTCGAGGAAGCGCTTCAGCCCCCGGGCGGCCAGGGCGCCCAGCTCTTCCTGGGCCCAGGCCGTCGCCGGAAGGTGTCGGGAGTCCCCGTCCATTACCGCGAGGTGTCCGGCTCCAGCGGGCGGATTCCCGCCTTCTCCAGCAGGGCCATGTCCTGGGTGTACTCGGGGTTGCCGGTGGTGAGCAGCTTCTCGCCGAAGAAGAGCGAGTTGGCCCCGGCCAGCATGCACAGCAGCTGGGCCTCCTCGTTCATCTGCATGCGGCCGGCGGACAGACGCACCATGGCCAGGGGCATGAGGATGCGGGCCACGGCGATGGTGCGGACCATCTCCACCGACTGCACCGGCTTCTGGTCCTGGAGCGGGGTGCCCTTCACGGCGACGAGCGCGTTGATGGGCACCGACTCGGGGTGGACCTCCTGGTTGGCGAGCGTGAGCAGCAGCTTGCAGCGGTCCTCCACGGACTCGCCCAGGCCGATGATGCCGCCGGAGCACACGGAGATGCCGGCCTGCCGGACGCGCTCGAGGGTGTCGAGCCGGTCCTGGTAGGTGCGGGTGGAGATGATGTCGCCGTACTTCTCCTCGGAGGTGTCGAGGTTGTGGTTGTAGGCGGACAGGCCCGCTTCCCGGAGGCGCCGGGCCTGGCTCTCGGTGAGCATGCCCAGGGTGGCGCAGGCCTCCATGCCGAGCGACTTCACGCCGCGGACCATCTCCAGGACGCTGTCGAACTGGGGCCCGTCCTTCACCTCACGCCAGGCGGCGCCCATGCAGAAGCGGGTGGCTCCGGCGGCGCGGGCCTTGGAGGCGGCCTCCAGCACGGAGGGCACGGACATGAGCTTCTGGGCCTCGAGGCCCGTGTCCTTGTGGTAGCGCGCCGCCTGGGGGCAGTAGCCGCAGTCCTCGGAGCAGCCGCCCGTCTTGATGGACAGCAGCGAGCACAGCTGCACCTTGTTGTCCTCGAAGACGGCCCGGTGCACCGTCTGCGCCTTGTGGATGAGCTCCAGCAGGGGCAGCTCGTAGAGGGCGCGCACCTCGGGCAGCGTCCAGTCGTGACGGACGACGATACCGGGAGGCGGCGCGTTGAAGTGGGCGTGACCGTTGAAGGAGTCGCGGGCGGCGGAGTCGGACATGGGCTCCTCGGAGGTAGTCGTGGAGCGCGCACGGTGCGTGGGAGGCCGGCCCTTGTCAACCACGCAGCGCGGCCGGGTTGACGACCCCGGCCGCGCCGAAGGGGACCCAGCGCGGGTCCCTTACATCAGGCGTGGATTCGACGGCCCCGGCCCGCCCAACCCACCAGCATTAGTACGACGAGGGCGCCGACGACGGACATGATGAGACCCGAGGGATGCAGGTCGAAAACTCGCCGGTTGGGCGAGAAGAGCGCGCCCACGAAGCCGCCCACGAACGAGCCCACGATACCCAGCAGCATCGTCGCCACGAGACCCATGGACTGACGACCCGGGAGAATCGCACGCGCGAGAAGACCCGCGACCAGACCCACCACGATGAACCAGATGATGCTCATCTCAGTCTCCCTTTCCTTTGGACGCCGCGATGTGCGGCTCCGTTGGGAGCAAACGTGGGGACCCCTCCCGTCTGGCACAACTTGACGGAGGGGGCCGGGATGGGCCCCCACGCCTGGCCGCTCGCTCCCCTTCCGGCCCCGCACGGGGGTTGGGGGGACGTGAGGGAAAGCGGGGAAACGTCAGCCGCCTGCGCTAGAGAAGAACCCTCTATGGCGAAGGCGAAGACGCACTACACGTGTCAGGCGTGCGGGTACCAGTCGGCGAAGTGGTTGGGGAAGTGCCCCGACTGCGGCGCGTGGAGCTCGCTGGTGGAGGAGACCGAGGCGAAGGTGGACGAGAAGCGCCCGGCCTGGGGCGCCTCGGGTGGGGCCTCCAAGCCGGTGCGGCTGCGCGAGGTGAGTGGCGAGCAGGAGGAGCGCCGCAAGACGGGCATCGCCGAGTTCGACCGGGTGCTGGGCGGCGGGGTGGTGGACGGCTCGCTCGTGCTGCTGGGCGGAGACCCGGGCATCGGCAAGTCCACGCTGCTCCTGTCGGCGCTGGACCGGCTGGGGCGCGGGGGCCCGGTGCTGTACGTGTCGGGCGAGGAGTCGCTGCGGCAGACGAAGATGCGGGCCGAGCGGCTGAAGGTGGAGAGCGAGGACATCCACCTCTTCGCGGAGACGGACGCGGACCGGGTGCTGGGGGTGGCGCAGAACCTCCAGCCGCGGGCGCTGGTGGTGGACTCCATCCAGACCATGTACCTGCCGGAGCTGGGCAGCGCGCCGGGGAGCATCTCGCAGGTGCGCGAGGTGGCCGGGCGTTTCATGGCCTACGCCAAGCGCAGCGGGGTGCCGACGTTCCTCGTGGGGCACGTGACGAAGGAGGGCTCCATCGCGGGCCCGCGCGTGCTGGAGCACATGGTGGACACCGTCCTCTACTTCGAGGGCGAGCGCGGCCACCCCTTCCGGATTCTGCGGGCGCACAAGAACCGCTTCGGCTCGACGAACGAGATTGGCGTCTTCGAGATGAAGGGCGCGGGGCTGGTGGAGGTGCCGGACCCCTCGGCGCTCTTCCTCGCCGAGCGTCCGGCGGGCAAGGCGGGCAGCGTGGTGACATGCACGCTCAACGGGACGCGGCCACTGCTGGTGGAGGTGCAGGCGCTGGTGGCACCCACGGGCTATGGCACGGCGCGGCGCACGGCCATCGGCGTGGACGGCAACCGCGTGGCGCTGCTGGCGGCGGTGTTGGAGAAGAAGGAGGACATCCCGCTGGTGGGGTGCGATCTCTTCGTGAACGTGGCGGGAGGCATGCAGCTCTCGGAGCCGGCGTGTGACCTGGCGGTGTGCGCGGCGCTGGTGAGCAGCCTGCAGAACCGGCCGCTGGAGGCGCACACGCTGGTGCTGGGCGAGGTGGGCCTGGCGGGCGAGGTGCGCGCGGTGGGCCAGGTGGAGCCACGGCTGGCCGAGGCGGCGAAGATGGGCTTCCAGCGAGCCATCATCCCCCGCGGGAGCGCGAAGCGGCTGGAGGGCACGAAGCTGGAGGTGGTGGGCGTCGAGACGCTCTCCGAGGCCCTCGGAGCGATGTTCGACTGAGGTTTCTAATGCACTCCGAGCATGCGCGAGCGCACTACGGAGGTGGCAGCGACTGCCAGTTTGGATCCGGCCAGACGAACGGGTTGCCATTCGGACCGGGGTTCGCATTGCCGAAGTAGCTCTGGCACCCCGCGGTGTTTCCGGGCTGGCCCCGGAGCGTCCAGAAGCCGGGACAGACGTCCCGCGGAATGCGCGTGCGGCAGTCCGCCATCGTCCGCGTGCCCGCGTCAGGCCGCGCGTAGTAGGCGCTCACGAAGTTCCACGCGAGGCTCTGGAGGGCCTGGACGGTCGCTGCGTTCGCGCCAGACGGGCCCTCCGCGCCTGCCGGAGAGTCCCGGAACACGGACGCGTGGTGGACAGCGGCCAGGTAATACGTGCCCAGCGACGTCAGGTGCACGTTGTCGCTGAAGATCATGTCCAGCTTCTGCGACGTGGTGCCGCGGATCCCCGGGACCTCGTCCGCGAGAATCCGCTCCACCAGTTCGACCAGTGCCGCGCCGCCAGGGAGCGTCACCACGCGATCCTCGCGCCCCGCGGCCTGCAGCGTGAGGTTCACCTTCGAGGACACGCACTCCCACGCGACCAGCGCGTTCTTCTCGTAGTTGATCCACTGGGCCGGGTTGGCTTTATCAATGTCCAGCCACGTATGATAAAAATAGGTGACGCCCCGTGGGTTCCCGTCAATCAGACGGTCATGGTAGTGGCGCAGGTAGCCGACCCTGTTCTCCCACTCGATGGTTCCCAGCAGGTCGTGCCGTTCGGTGATGAGCAGGGTGTCGTATTCATCGCCTTGGCCCAGCGTCCGCGGAGCCAGGAGCTCCTGAACCACGTTCATGTTGTTTCCCGCGCGGTTCTTGCCCTGGCGATACCCTTCCCAGTTGTTGTTGCCCCAGGTGCGGACCCGGAGGGGTGAGCCGATGATGTTCTGCTGGTTCCAGTGGAGGTCCTTGCCCTTGCTCTTCGCGATGCTGTCGACGTAATCGGGCATCGGGTTGTCGAGCAGGCTGTGTCCCGAGAAGAAGATCCGGGCGCGAGCGCTCGAGGTGCCGGCGTCGGCAAACCCAGCGTCAGGTGTCCCCGCGTCCTGAGAGCCCGCGTCCGCAGGGCCCGCATCGGTCGCCCCCGCATCCGCGGTGCCCGCATCCGTCTCCCTGTCTCCGCCGTCCGTGATGACGACGCCGGCATCGCGGTCTTCGGGCCTCCCCGCATCCGGAGCGGGCTCGCCAACCTGCCCAGCGCAGGCCAGACCCAGTGTGGCGACCCACACGACACGAGCCCCCAGACGCGATGCGTACATGAACATGGTCCTTCCCTCCAGGCCGGAGACAGCCAGAACACTTCCTACCACGCCGGGGAAGCGCCATGACCCCTCGGCCGTGGCGAACGCGCGGGGAGGGCCAGCGGATGCCGGTGGTCTTTCGGACTCAGGCACTTCGTCGCTAGAAGGCGAGCCCCTGGTAGTTGTACGCGAGCTGAAGGGAGCCGGAGCGCCGGGTGGGCGCCGCACCGAGGACCTCCACGCCCTTGTCATCCAGGAGGTTGAAGACGTTGGCGCTCACCGCCAGGCCGTTGTCGAAGGTGTAGCCCAGCCCGAGGTCCGCCACGAAGCGCGCCGGGACCTTCCCGTCCGGGAAGAACAGGGTGCTGTCCCACCGGCCCGCGCTGAAGGCATGGGCCGCCTGGTAGCGACCGAAGAGCCGCACGAACGAGTTCTTCACCCCCAGGTCCTGCAGGGTGATGGAGGCCTTGAGCTTCACCTCCGGCACGTTCAGCAGGAGCGCCTTCTGCGTGGGCGCCGAGTTCTGGAAGCTGAGCACCTGGATGTACGAGACGCTGCCGTTGAGGAGGACGTGCGCGGAGGGCTGGTACTCGGCCCCGACATCGAGCCCCGCCACGCGCGAGCGGCCGAAGTTGGTGTAGGTGGAGAGGGCGCCCTGCACGGGAGTCCCCTCCGCGACCGGCCGGCCATCCGGGTAGAAGGCGAAGGTGCCCTGCGCGGGATTGGCCTGCGGGGTCAGCGCGCTGATGAAGTTCCGGTACCAGGAGTGGTAGCCGACGACATCCACCAGGAGCCGGTTGAAGAAGGTCGCCTTGTAGCCCAGCTCCACCGCGTCCACCTGCTCTGGCACCAGCGGGCGGAGCTCCGACAGCAGGTTCCCCTCCGCGTCCCGGATGAGGAAGCCGGTGCGGTTGCCCACCAGGGTGTGGTTGATGAGCAGGAAGTTCTCGAGGAGGCTGGGGCTCTTGAACGCTCGGTTGTAGCCCACGCGCAGGTGCTGGGTCCGGGCCAGGCTGTAGACCACCGTGGCCTTGGGGCTGAACTGCGGCGTGTAGCTGGAGTGGCTATCGAGCCGCGCGGCCGCCACCAGCCGCAGCCTGTCCCGGAGCAGCGACCTGTCCGCCTGCACATAGCCACCGAACTCCGTGACGCGCAGACGATGGCCGCCCCCGTCGGACAGGGACGTCCCCTCGGTGCTCGGGTTGTGCCGGCGCAGCTGGAGGCCGGTGACGAGCTTCACCCCTCCGAACGTGTTCTGGTACTGGACCTCCGAGTCGATGATCTCACTGTGGTCGATGCCCCGGATCTGCTCCTTGAACCCCTCCAGCGCGGCCGGGTCGCTCGGAACGCCACCGCTGGCCTGGAGCACGCCCGCCAGCCGCTCCAGCTGGTAGGAGTGCCCCGCCTCGTTCGAGGTGCGGGACACGTGGGCGAACCAGTGGGGGTTGCTGGCGGACACGGTCTGGGTGTGCACCTGCCAGCCGCGCATGTGCAGGCGGCCCCCATTGGAGGTCAGGATCCCATCATGGACGGAGAAGCCATAGCCGCCCTTGAAGTTCCAGTCACCGGCCCGGTAGTAGAGGTAGCCCTCCGCCTTGGCCGTGCGGGTGTCGTACTCCTCCAGCATGTCGGCTTCGAAGATGGGCGGGAGCCGGGGGCCGCCAAAGTAGTGCGAGGGCAAGGCCCGGTCCGGCGCGAAGTCCACGCCGCGAAAGAGCTCCCCGTTGAACTTGTAGCCGAAGTCCTTGTGGAGGGTGCCCGCCACGCGGACGGACCCGTCCAGGAGCTGCTGGGTGCCGCCACGCAGCACCGCCGAGACGCCTGACTCGTCCCAGGGGGACTTGGTGAGGACATGGATGACGCCGGTGTGGGCATTGGCGCCATAGAGCGCGGACGCCGGCCCCACCACCACCTCCACCGACTTGACGTCGAGGCTGGGCGTGGGGAGCTGACCGCCCAGCGGCATGCCGCTGATGGGCATCTGCGCCAGCCGGCCATCCACCAGGGAGAGCATGCGGGAGCTGAACTGGTTGTTGTAGCCACGCGTGGAGATGCGCTTCTCGTTGATGCCGTTGTCCACGTAGTCGACGCCCTTCATCGCCGCGAGCGCCGTCAGGAACGAGACGCCTCCGGCCTGTTGGATCGTCTTCGCCCCCACCGTCTCCACCGCGACCGGGGACTCGAGCCGCTTCTCCCCGAACCTCGAGCCGGTGACGATGATTTCCTCGCCGAACTGCTCGTCGAGCTCCAGGTCCGCCTCGAGCGAAACCACCTGCCCCTCCAGGACCGTCACCGAGCGGGTACTGTCGCGATAGCCGGGGAAGGAGATCGTCAGCTCCTGCCTGGCGGGGGGGACGTTGCGCAGCTCGAACTGCCCCTCGCCGTTGGTGGTGGCGACCAGGTCCGTGCCCACCAGCACCACCTGGGCCTCCGGCAGCGGCTCGTTACCGGCGACGTACACCGTGCCTCGAATCGTTCCGCCCTCCAGAGCCCAGGCGCCCGCGGACACCAAGAGCGAGAGCACCACACCCCAATACTTCACGAGCTTCATGACCATCCTCTGTAGCAGTGGGGCGAGTGTAGGGGAGTTTGGGGCTCGGGAGAGAGAGGGGGACGGATGCGGAGAGGCAGAAGCAGGCCCCTGCCCGGAGCTCACCGCTTGCCGCACAGGAGCGCGTTGACGTGCTGCTCGATCGCTGATCAGGCGGACCGGGATGCCCCTGGCTGACGGGTTGGCGGTTTCCGTCCGCGGGGCCGAGGCCTGCTAGGCTGGCGTTCCAGGCCCCATTCGGGAACCGGGCGGAGCGCACTGCATGCGGCTGTGGGTATGGGGCTTCATCGGACTCACGGCATTCATCGTCCTGAGTCTCTGGAGGGCGACGCGGCGCCGCTCTCCCCTGCTGCGCATGTTCCTGGCGTGGACCCTCGTCCTGGCGCTCATGGGGCTCGGGCGTAGCCTGGGACTGAGCCCGCCCGCCTCGACACCCGAGGCCCCACCCACGGCCCAGGTGCCCGCGCCCTCCTCCACCCCGGCGACAGGGCCGCGAGGCCGTCCCCCGCACCTGCTGGGGCACCTGCCGGATGGGTGCGAGCTCCTTCCGCTCTCCGAGGCCGCCTCCCTGGTGGGCCACCCCCTGGAGTTCGACGCGTTCGAGCTGCTCCAGGGCCGGAGATATGGCTTCGTCGACTGTGGCTACACCGAGCGAGCCACCTTCTCTCCGGAGCGGCCTCGCCATCAGGTGTCGTTCCGTCTCTCCCGACGGGACTCCGGCCCCGACTCGGACCGGGGCTTCCTGGGTCGCGCGCCCCTTCCGGGTGGCGCGGGGGACGTCCGCTGGCGGGCCGATGATGCCGACGACGGCGTGAGCGTGCGCACCTTCACGTCCCACGGCATGGACCTCGTGGTTCACGTGGCGCTGCGGGAGCCACCGCCGGGGGTCGGCCGGATCGAGGCGGAGCTCGCCCTGGCGTACCGGCTCGCCCTCCTTCTGCGCACACGCGCCCAGGCCCTCACCCTGGAGGAGCTGGTCCTGCGGCGGGAGGAGGCCCGTGCGCCCCGTCCCCACCCCGAGCCCGTCCCCTGGGGAGTGTGCCCGGAAGCAGAGGAGGCGGTCTCCTGGCTGGACAAGCTCCCCCCCGCGCCGGAGTGGCGCGCCACCCTCGAGCCGGTCCACGCCCTGCGCGGGCGGTTCGGGACGCGGGTGCAGGTCCTCGTGTCCAACGAGGAGGGCCCCGGCCTGGACGACCAGGAGGCCGAGGAGGTGCTGCGGTCGAATGAGCGGGCCCTGAAGGCGGGCCGAGAGGATGACTCGCCCCGGCATGATGGCGCGCTGGTGTACGTGGACCAGGCCTCCCGGCGCGCGTGGTTCCGCTTCGGCTCCGGCGCGCCCAAGCTCACCCTCCCCAATGGCCGTCCCTTACCCAGCGAGTGGCACGGGCCGGATCTCCAGGCCCGGAGCAAGGGCAAGGGCATCGTCCTGCGCTTGAAGGCGTTGAGGGACGCCTATGTCCGGGCCTACGCGGCGCTCGGCATCACCGGCCCCCCGGAGCTGGGCCCCCACGCCCGTCCGCCCCCGCGCACGGGCAAGCTCCGGGTGGCCATCGCGCCCCCGCCCGACCTCTCACTCCAGAATGCCTGGACGCCCTGGACGAATCCCTCGTTCGCCGCCCCCGAGCCGAAGCCCATGCGGGACGGGTGCGCGCTCGTCCCGCTGCCCGAAGCCGCCTCGCTCCTGGGCCGCCCGCTGGAGTCAGGTGCCCGCCACCTGCTCGGCTCGCGGGGTGGCAACCCCCTCACCTGCGGCTACACCGAGCCCCTCACCCGTCCGCGCCAGCGGCCCCGGTACGAGGTGGAGCTCCATGTCGCCGAGCGCCTCCCGGAAGCCGAACGCTGGCAGCCCATTCCCGGAGAGCCGGAGGGCCGCCGCTGGCGGATCGAGCGGAATGAGCGGGGCGTGAGCGTGGCGGCCACCACGGCGCACGGCCTGAGCGTCCTGGCCCGGGTCGTGCGGCGGGATGTCTCGGTGGTGTACGGCCGGACGGAGGTGGAGCTCCTCACGGCCTACCACTTCGCCAGATTGCTGAGCATGCGGGCCCAGGACATCACCCGGAGGAGCTGCGGCGCTAGCTGCCTGGGTAAAGCCATTCGAGGACGTGAGCGGCCATGGTCCCCTCGGTGTCTCGGGGGCTCACGAGAAGTTCGTGGGAGGCTCGCGGTAATGCGAGGCTTTGCGCCCGTTCACCCTCAGCGATCCGGCTTCGGGACGTGCTGATCAATCAGGATGGGGTTGCCATCGGGGTCGATGAGCATGAGGCTCGCGGGGCCGGTGGAGGATTCGTCGGCGGCGGAGACGAGGGTGAGGCCGCGGGCCTGGAGGGTCCGCTGGAGCTCGCGGACGTCGTCGAAGTCGGCGAGTTGATTGGCGTTGCGGTCCCAGCCGGGATTGAAGGTCAGGAGGTTCTTGTCGAACATGCCTTGGAAGAGGCCGATGGTGCTGGTCTCGTTCTGCATGATGAGCCAGTTCTGGGCCTGATCACCGCCGATGGCTCGGAAGCCGAGCTTCTCGTAGAACGCGCGCGAGGCGGTGATGTCCTTGACGGCGAGGCTGACGGAAAAGTTGCCGAGGCGAATGGGTGAGGCTCCTGTGGATGGGGCGGTGGCGGATTGGCGAGGAGGCACCGCCGCGCAGCCGCTCAGGGTGAGGACCAGCAGCACGCGGCTGAGGATTCGAGGCATGAGGTGCTCCAATGCTGCCGCGTCAGACTGCTGCTCGGCATGCTACCTGGTTTCAGCGGAGCCAGGCAGAAGATCGCTGGAGGAGCTCGCATGGCAACCGCCGGAGGCGCGGGCGGAGTTGACTACAAGAGTACCCGCCTTGAACCCGTAACCGCGGGTGGGTGTTTCACGAAACTGTCAGCGAAAAAGGACCAGGAGCCGGTGCCCATTGGGGTTCGAGTAAATGAAACACTCGATAAACGCTCCAAGCAGCAGGCGCCACCGGAAATGGGAGTGCATCCGGGAGGAGGGTGAGTCCTGTAAGCTCCCTTTCTCGCTACCCCCGCAGGAGCCACATCCCGTGTCGACCCACTACCGAGCCCCCCGACCCTCCCTCATGTCCCTTCGATTGCCCCTGCTCGCCATGCTCGGCGCGATGACCATGGGCAGCGGCCTGGGCAATCCCGGATGCGGGAGCTCCGGCAACGACAGCACGCCCTATGTCCCGCCCGTATGTGACGGCACCTGTGATGCCATGGCGGGCACCTATCGACTCTCGTTCCAGAGCGAGGGCCCACTGGGCGCGGATTGTGACAAGCTCGGAATGAAGCTGCCAGCCGAGCTGGAGTTCTCACGCAACGGCGACACACTGAAGGGGACGGTGAGTCGCGTTGAACTCACCGGCGCATACTACCCGGGCGCCTCCCAGCCCCCCAACATCAGCCTCGCGGGGGAGAAGGCAATGACGCTCGCCGATGGACGCAACCACCTGGTTCGTGTCTCCATCAACGGCCAGTTCAAGACGGTGCCCGCCAGCACTCAGGAGCCGTCGACCTTCACGGGAACCTATTACGCCTTTCGCATTCCCCTGGTTGAAGAGCCCGAAGGCGGCTTGAAGTGCGACATCGTCCGCATGTTCACCGCGACCCGCACGAGCCCCTGATAAGCCCTGGGAAGGTGTCGAAGAACTCGTCGGGCAACTCGCCAAGGCCCCAGGTGCTCTGGAACCTGGGGCCTTTTGTTTTTCCGGGGGAGCACTGGCACTTCTGGACGTCCAGAAGCATCACACATCCACCCACCTCACTTCTGGACGTCCGGAAGTGAGGTCCCCTTCGCGCTCTTTCAGCGAGAGTTGCACGCCAGGAGTTTGAAAGAGCGGGTTGGGTTTTGGGCCTCCACTCATGCCCTACGAATCGCCTGACATCTTCGGCTGCCTGGAGCCGACTCAGAGAGTCACATACAGCCGGTGACTCCCTGACTCACGAAGCGCCGGGACTTGCTGATTTCACGCGAAAGAGCACGTCCACCGCTCTGGGACGTTGACCAGGGCTTCTGACCTGACGGGTTGAGCAGGGCTTTTCTTCCGTTGATGGCTGTGCTACCCATCCGGGCGCTTCTTACATGTGACCCGTCACTCCCCTGGAGCGCTGCATGCCGAGCGAAGCTCTTTCGCGCCGGAACGTCACCCGTCCGGCCTTTCCCGCCCCGTGTCTTCCGCGAAGGGTTTTCCTGATTCTTTCCCTGGTGCTGATGTGTCCGTTGGCATGTGCCAGCAACACCCAGGCACAGGCGCTCGCCGCGACCCGGGAGGCGCTCGCGGAGCTGGACGAGTTCGGCGCCCTGCTGGTTCAACAGGCTCGACAAGGACCAGAAGAAGCACCTCAAGTTGGAGGCGCTGCGGGGGTGGGAGATCGCCGATACGCCCGCCCGCCTGTGCACGATGAACCTGCTGCTCCACGGTATTGGCGGGGATGAGACTCCCATCGTCGTGGTGGATGACGCCATTCGCGGCGACCCGGGCAAGCGGTGGAAGGTCGCGCTCTCCAATCCGCCCTTTGGCCGCAAGTCCTCCGTCACCGTCATCAACGAGGAGGGCGAGCAGGAGAAAGAGGCCCTCACCGTCGTGCGCGACGACTTCTGGGCCTCCACGAGCAACAAGCAGCTCAACTTCGTGCAGCACATCAAGACGCTGCTGGAGGTGAACGGGCGGGCGGCGGTGGTGGTGCCCGACAACGTGCTCTTCGAGGGCGGAGCGGGGGAGACGATTCGCCGAAAGCTGCTCCACGAGTGCGAGGTGCACACGCTGCTGCGGTTGCCGACGGGCATCTTCTACGCGCAGGGCGTGAAGGCGAACGTGCTGTTCTTCGAGAAGAAGCCGGGCCGGGAGAAGCCGTGGACCGAGAAGCTCTGGGTCTACGACTTGCGCACGAACAAGCACTTCACGCTGAAGACGAACCCGCTGAAGCGGGGGGATCTCGACGAGTTTGTTGCCTGCTACCTGCCGGAGAACCGGCACCAGCGCAAGGCAACGTGGTCCGAGAAGAAGGCTCCGGAGGGGCGCTGGCGCTCGTACGGGTACGAGGAGTTGCTCCAGCGGGACAAGGTGAGCCTGGACATCTTCTGGCTCAAGGACGAGTCATTGGAGGACTCAGCGAACCTGCCTGCTCCGGATGTCATTGCCGGGGAGATCGTGGATGACCTGCGTGCGGCCCTGGAGCAGTTCGAGGCGATCCAGACGGACCTCTCGCGCAGAGGAGGGACTGAGGCACGTTGAAGAGCAGGGGGCGGGAGCCGAGGGACCGAGGAGGGCCACTGACGGGTGCCGCCTGGGCTGTGCGCCAAACCGGTGGACAGGCGGGGCACTTCTGGACGTCCAGAAGCATCATACATCACCCCACCTCACTTCTGGACGTCCAGAAGTGAGGTCCCCTTCGCGCCCTTTCCAGAAGGCGGCGCCCTGAGCACGGCCACCGCGAGCCGTGCCGAGCCTCAAGGGGTGGAGCGCCCGCCGATTTCCGGGAAGCGCGCGTAAGCCCGTTTGAGCGCGTCCAGGTGGGCGGGGTTGTCCAGACCGAGCGGCGCATCGGTGAGTTTGACGACCCACCCGCCCGTCGCGGTGCGCCGTGAGCACGAAAGCAGCTCCGCGTCGCGGGCCGGGTCGGGGAAGCCGATGGCCCGTGCGGCGGCAGCCGACCAGTAGTTCAGCCACCCGAGGCGATGCGGAATCTCAGGTGCGGGGATTTTCTCTGGGAGCTTGAGGGCGGGCAGCCCCCGGGGAGGAACCCCTGGCTTATGCACCGGATCGATTGTTTGCCGTGCGATCTCCACTCCCGCGCGAAACGGTGTCGCATGCCCCCACAGCGCACGCGCGGCCTCTGCCATGGCTTCAAGCACATCCGCCGCCGCTGAGAGGCCAACGGCATCCAGCGGCAACTCTGCATGCACTTCAAACTGGGCCTGACCGCCTGGGCTGAAGCGTCCCGATGTTCCCCTTCCCCAAACTGTCACGGGGTAACTCTCGTCCCCGTTGCACACGAGAGGGAATCCCCCGTCCTCAATCCTTTCTACGAGCCGCGCGTCGCGCTGCGGCAATGCGTTGAGGCGCCCATCTTCAGAAACCTCCCACTCCATGCGCAAACCCGGGAGCGCCCGTTCCATCTCCTGGACAATAGCGAGCGTGCGTCGGTCGTTACCCACCAGTGCAGGCGCATAAACGATAATGCCGAGTTTCTTTCGCGTAGTCATCGTTTGCAACCCGTTACGACGATCTTGAGTTCGGGCGCCTGGAACTCCAGTGCTTCTTTGTGTTCTTCAGTGCTAACCCCAACAGCGAAGCCATATCCGCAGTCTCGCGCAACTTTTCGTTGCTTGTCCAATTGCTTGATTTCTTTTTCAATCTCCCGCTTTTGGATGAAATCAGGGTATGTGTCAAATCGATGGGTCTTGATTTCCCACAGCACACGCACGCCGACTTGCAGTGCATCGAAGCTCATACCGCCCACGAGCACATCCATTCCGGGATAACGGTTGGGCGGAAACTGATCGGCGCACTGGTTATGCGCGTCATCCTCGCCCGCGTGCGGTTCCGGGATGGGCTCGCACCAGCGGCGGTCTCGCTCCGTGACTTCGGTTGGCCCCACGGGAGGGAAATCCGGTCCTTTGGGCTCCGGCTTGGGCTTTTTTATCGGCGAAGGTTTCCGCGGGGCTGGCGTCGTTTCAGGCACGGGCCGCGTTTCAGGAGCGGGCCTTGCGTCCTCGGGATCGGCCCATTTCAGCTCATGGGCATCGAGGGCCTCCTTGATGACGAAGCCCACCACCACCACGCCCGCCACAATCACCGCTCCCACGACGAGCTCCGGTGCCGCCAGGACGCAGAGCCCGACCCCCACGGCAGCGGCACCGGCAGAGGCAACCGCGCATCGCCTCGTGGTGTCGTGAAACTCGAGCCGGTCATGGTCGAGGGCATGAAAGCACCGCTCCGCCAGCTCGGGCCAGGGCTCGGAAGCCGCCTGGACGGCACAACGCCCTCCGTCCGTCCACGGCAGCGTCGCCGCTCGCTGGAGATTGGCGAGCCTCGGGTCCCAGGCTGCTGGCTCTCTCGGGCTTGGCGGTGTCGTCGTACAGGCTGAGAGAAAGAGCAGAAGTGCGATGCACGCTCGGAGACGCATGGGCGGGTCCTCCCTTGGAGCCAGGATCTGGCGGGTCCTGGCGGGGCCGCTTGGAGTATGACATCGCGCCCCGACAGCCACGAAAGCTCGGGCCAGGGCGAGCGCCAACGCAGCGGGCAGCTCATTCTCGGGCGTGGTGCAGCTATGAGTCGTCTGACACCCTTCCTGGGCCCATCCCCATCCCCTACGTGCGTTCTGTCGGGCCGGATGCACTCCTCGGGTCAGCTCCTAGTCCTCGGAAAAACTTGGAGAGCGGTAGGTTCACCCGTCCAAGCCCAGTCTCTTTCTGGCTCACGTCCCGCTTTTCGAATCCTTTGACACCATCTCCGGAAGGAGGCCGCGAGGTGTGGCGCCCAACTGTGCCCAGCGCGGAGGTGAACGCTCCAGGGTACCTGTGAGTAGGCCCCCACCTGACGAACCGAGGACCTCCTGGATGTCGGGCACGGTTCATGCGAACACCCGCCTCGGAGCTCCCGCATGCGGCATGCGGAGAGTCTCGTGAGGAGCACGCATGGACGAGGAGAAGAAGTCCGAAGCGAGTGGGGAGCAACCGGAGCGGTTGGGGCCGTACCTGATACAGGAGCAGGTACAGCAGTCCACCGGCAGCCAGGAGGAACTCTATCTGGCCACGCACGAGACGAGCGGGGCCACGGCCCTGGTGCGCAAGCACGCCGCCGAGGAGGGCGCGGCACCGAAGAAGCACTGGCGGGTGCGCCTCGTCTTCTGGGCTTCACGGGGCTACTCCGCCATGGAGGTGGAGCACACCGACTGGGCCAGGGCCCAGGACAGGCAGTCGGCGGAGTCGCTGCTGTTCACGTTGGAAGGTGTGCTCGAGGAAGTGCGGCGCATGGTCCGCGCCCTGTCCGACCCCCCCGAGCCCCGCCTCCGATGGCTCCTGGGGCTGGGCGTGGTGAGCGCCGTTACGGTGTGCGCCCTGCTCTGCGCGCTGGTGCATCAGGCCTTCGTGCCCCAACCCCCGAGCGCCCCGCCAGCGCCCCTGAGTCACGAGGAGCCCACAGCAGCTGGGACATCGGACTTCCGCGCGTGGCTCTCGGACACCACCCCCCAGGAGCAAACCGTGCTCGCCCGACCTCTCCCCAAAGAGCCCTTCAAAGGACAGAAGCGCCCCCCCTGCACGCGCTACACCGAGGTCGAGATCGTCGGTGCCTGCTGGATGCCTCACGAGCTGAAGGCCCCGTGCCCGGAGGACCTCTTCGAGCACCAGGGCAAGTGCTACGCGCCCTCCTTCAGTGCGAAGCCGCCGCCCTCCTCGCTCGGGCAGTGAGGCGCGCGGCCCCTCGTGCCCGGCACCCGGGTTCGCTCGTCCTCCACTTGCCTTGCCGGGCAGAGTGTCAGACGACCTGGAGGGGCGGTACTGATACAAGTCCTTTGACACCTCCCCAGGTTGAGTGCCACGACAATTCAAGGAGTGCCCATGGGCTTTTCAAAGCAGGCGCAGGAGAAGCTCGGCTGGTACGTGTACCTCCTGGCCGATCCGCGCGACCAGCAGGTCTTCTACGTGGGCAAGGGACAAGGAGACCGGGCCTACGCACACGCGCTCGACGCCCAAGACGTACTCGACCACCCGGAGCTCCAGAGCGCCAAGCACCAGCGGATCCTCGATATCGAGAAGGCCGGTCACGAGGTCAGCGTGCTCGTCCTGCGACATGCTATCGACAGCCCCCAGCAGGCGTACGTCGTCGAGGCCGCCGCGATCGACCTCATGCACCACCTCCAGCCGGGAGCGCTGCTCAATGTGGTGCTGGGCCATCACCACGCCCAGCACGGGCTGATGTCTGCGGCCGATGTCGAGGGGCTCTACAACGCGCCGCCGGCGCCTGAGCCCGAGGTGCCAATCCTGCTCGTCTCGCTGAACAAGCTCTGGACCCCCACTCTCACTGCGGAGGAGTTGCAGGAGCGGACCACCGGGTGGTGGAAGGCGAGTGGCGTCCTGAAGAAGAAGCCCGCGTACATCATGGGCGTCCACAACGGGGTCGTGCGCAGCGTCTACAAGCCGCTCGAGTGGCGTCCCCAGCGAAAAGGCGACCGCGGCTGGACGCCGGAGGAGGCCCTCAAGCCCTCCCGGTACGGCTGCACCGTCAATGAGGCACCGGAGATGCGGGACTGGCTGAACAAGAACGTGACGCGCTTCCTGGCGGCCAACCCGCAGTGGAGCATCCGCTACATCGGCCCGGCCTAGACCCGCCGACGCCACCGACGAGAGGAAACCCGCTTGCCGCAGGAGCTGTGCGCGTTCTACCCCGACGGCGTTTCCTGCCGCGCTAGCTAGGCTGAACGCATCCGCAAGGAAGGCGGAAGGGTCATCGTCGTGGGAAGGTTCGCCGAACGCTTCTGCGCGCGGGTCGGCATCGTTGTGGACGAGGCCGCGGAGAAGGTGTCAGACGATTCGTAAAGCGCATCGTCCGACTCGAATCCTCTGACACTCTCCCGGAGGCACTTCTGGACGCCCGGAAGCATCACACATCAACCCACGTTACTTCTGGACATCCAGAAGTGAGGTCCCCTTCGCGCTATTTCAGCGTGGAAGGTGTCAAAGGACTTGTTTCGGCTCCAAGTCCTCGGAAAAACTTGGAGAGCGTAGGTTCACCTGTCCAAACCGAGTCTTATTCTGGCTCAAGTCCCGCTTTTCGAATCCTTTGACACCTTCTCCGGAAACAAAAATGCCGAGTCCTTTGACACCTTCTCCGGAAACAAAAACGCAGGACCCCTATTCACAATACTTCAAAAAATGCACGGCACTTTTCCGTGCACGGTTGCAGTCTGCCAATGGCAGCAGGGTGACAGAAGACTGCTTTCGGTACGACTTCTACGCCGCTTTGCTCCAATCCGGCGTTAAGGCACACCATTGTCTTCTTGAGTATCTCCATCCGCATGCTCAATTCAAGTCGCGGGAAATTGATTTCGTGCACACCGACGATTCGGGGAAACTGCTCGGCGCCTTTGAAATGAAGTACTTCAAAGCGATCCCAAGTGGGAATCAGGACCGGACCGCTTATATGGCGAAGTTGATTATCGACTTGATGAAGCTACATTTTCTTCCTCTGCCGGAGGCAAGGAAATACATGTTGCTTGCAACGGACAGAGTACTGGTCACGTATTTGAATAATGAGAGCTTGGGCTTCCATGACATGCTGCAGAGCGACTTGAACAAAGAATTTCCGCTATCCCCAAGTCACAAAAAGGGAGAACTGGCTCACTTCAGGAAAGTGATCGAGAAAGACATTTCATCGGTGCTGAATCCATTCGATGTCACCATGCGTGTGCGACGGGTCTTTGAGGAAAACATAGGGGACAGGCACGCAGTTATCGCGTTTGAGGTGCTGTGAATCCGCCCACTCGATAGACTGACTCCCGTCGCAATCGGCGTGCATGTCCTGGCACGTCATGGCGACGCCTCTGCGACTGCGACAACCTATTCCTAACGCATAAGAAGGACAGGGCCCTGTTGAAGGGAACGGGCAAGAGCAGAGAGGCCGAGGAGGGCTGTTGACGAGTGCCGCCTGGGCTGTGTGCAGGCCGATGGACAGACCGTGCAGCGCCCTTTGGGCACACGCCTCTTCAAGGCCCCAGGTTTTCCGGAACCTGGAGCCTTTTGTTTTTCTGGGGGAGCACGGGCACTTCTGGACGTCCAGAAGCATCGCACATCAACGCACACCACTTCTGGACGTCCAGAAGTGAGGTCCCCCCGCGCTCTTTCA
>NZ_DASVSO010000686.1:0-1893 GCF_036388035.1 Archangium sp. | reverse complement strand
AGTCCCCCACCACGGGCGAGAAGGCACCGGCGGACACGAGGGCCCCCACGGCGAGCAGCCCCAGCCCTCCGGTGGCGAACGCCGCGGGGCGCCACCGTCCCTCCAGGGCCCGACTCCACCCCAGGGCGGCGAGCACGGCCCAGGCCGCGAGGAAGAGGGGCACCAGCTTCTCCGGCCAGCGGAAGCTGTTCATCAACGGGAGCACCGCGAAGGCCAGCCGGTAGAGCCCCCCGTACCGGCCGAGCGCGAGGAGGAACCCCACCAGCGCCAGGCCCGCGAGCACCCCGCGCACCCGCCGGGACACACCCGGGTGGAACAGCCCGAGCACGGCGAGGAAGGACACCAGGGCACTGCCGCCGAGCGCCTCGGCCCAGAAGAGGTAGCCCGGCGCCGAGCCGAAGAGGGCCTGGGCCCGGCCCGGGGCGCCCAGCGGCGTGAGGCCCGGCAGGAGCAGCTCGGGCACCCGGAGCGGGTGGAGCGACCAGTACGTCGCCTCGTCCCAGGGGAGTCCCCCGGCGCGCGAGCTCGAGCGCAGCAGCGTCCAGCTCGGCAGGAGCTGGGCCGCGCACACGCCCGCGAGGAGCACCGCACACCCCACGCAGCCGGCGAGATACGGCCGCCACCGTCCCCCCGCCAGGGCCAGCCCGAAGCAGCCGGCGGCGAGGGTGAAGAGGTAGACCCCCTGGAGATCCCCGATGAGCACCGTGGAGGCGGTCGCGCCGAGCGCCAACAGGAAGTGGGCGCGGTCCCACCCGCGGAGCGCCGCGCGGCTGAAGGCGTAGAGCTGCACCGGCAGGAGCGCCGCGCCCCACAGGTAGACGATGTTGGAGGTCTCCGAGGTGAGGTAGCCACCGAGGGCGAAGGCCACCGCCGCCAGGGCGCTCCCCCCCCGCTCCGCACCGAGCAGCCGGGCCAGACGCCACGTCCCCCAGGCCGCGAGCGCCACCGCGCACAGGGTCTGGAGGGAGATGACGAGCTCCGGGCGCAGCCACGCGGACAGCCACGTCAGCGGGTGGAGCACCCCACACACCGCCTGGGCATGAAAGGGAGTCCCGAGCGACTCATAGGGGAACCAGGAGGGGAACTCCCCGGCGCGCAGCCGCTCGCCCACGTAGGCCCGGCAGGGCACCAGCATCCGCCACGTGTCGCGCCGGTAGAGCTGCTGCCCCAGCCAGAGCGGGGCGTAGAAGCCCGCGAGCACCACGGCCAACACGAGGGGCGCCACGCGCTCGAACCCTCGCGGCTTCGACTCCAATTCGTTCGTCAGCATGCGCTCCATGCCTTGCGTCTTGATGCTCAACCGCGCGAGGTGCCCGGATCCGACGCGGGCTCGCGCACCTCCACGCCCCGGGAGCGCACCACGTCCGCGAGCGTGCTCCAGGCGGACCACACACGCTGCTCCATGCTGGAGCCCCGCTGCACGGCCCCCAGGTCCCAGCGCGTCGCCACCCCGCCCGCGGACTCCAGGGCCAGCGTGTAGCGCCGGCCGGAGAACACGAGCGCCACGCCCCCCAGGGCCACCAGCCCGAGGAGCACGCGCAGCACCACCCCCGGCACGAAGGGCAACGCCACGAGCGCCACGAGGGTGAGGACGAGGGCCTCGTAGCGCGGCCGGTGCACCAGGGACAGGCGGCGCAGGCTGGGCAGCTCGAGGAGGAAGGGCGTGGCGGAGGGGCCCGAACGGAAGGAGAGCCGGTTGCCCTCCCCCACCAGGACGCGCCCGCCCACGAGCTCCGCCGAGAGGAAGGGACCTCCAGCGACTCCGACGGGCGGAGGAAGGGGGGCCTCGGGCAGCTCGGCCCCGCACGCGGCGCAGCGGCCCGCCCCCGCTCGCTGGGGGCGGCCGCACCGCGTACACATGACGAGGACCTCGGTCGGCACCGGGCCCTCGCC
>NZ_DASVSO010000685.1:0-14077 GCF_036388035.1 Archangium sp. | reverse complement strand
CTTGTCATTCGTATAGACGATGACCCGGGCCTGGCGCAGGCCCACCGCCCTCGGAGTGAACTTCAGCGAAACGAGGGTGCTCTCCCCGGGCTTCACCACCAACGGGAGGAGAACCTCGGTCGTGAAGTCCAGCGCCGCGCCCGGAGCGCCCGAGGCCACCTCGGCGAAGGAGATGTTCGAGACATACAGGTCCCGCTCTCCCACGTTCTTGATGGCAAGGCCCTGGCTTGTGGTCCCCCCCACGTTGGACTTGCCGAAGTTGATGTCCTTGGGCAGCAGTTCCACGGCAGGGGCCATTCCCGTACCGGACACCGCCAGCGAGTAGGAGGGCTTGAGCCGGGCATCGCTCTTGATGACGACGGTGTCCGCCAGGTAGCCACGCTTCGTCGGTGCGAACGTGACGGTGAACGGCCGCTGCTCGCCCGGGTCCAACACCAGCCCGGGCGTGAGCCCGGAGATGGAGAACGAGGCCTCCGTCGGCTTGACGACCTCCGTGAGCGTCAGCGGGTATTCACCCGTGTTGGAGAGCGTCACCGCCAGCTGCGTGCCGAGGGTGCCCACCTCCACACCCCCGAAGGACAGGAAGCTGGGAGTCAGGCTGAGCTGTCCGTCGGCGCCCTTGCCCTTCAGCTCCAGGGGAGCGGGCGTCTCGAAGGCATCGCTGATGATGTAGAGCTTGCCACTCACCACGCCCAGCGCCTTCGGCGTGAAGGTCACGGACACGACCTTGCTCTGGCCCGCCGGGATCTTGAGAGGAAGCGGAAGGGCGGGGGAGATGGCGAACACGGCGTCGGAGAACAGGAGGTCACTGATCTCCAACTCAGCCTTGCCGACATTGGAGAAGACCACCGGCTGGGCGCCACTGGTCTCCCTCACGCGCTGCGTGCCGAAGTCGAGCGCGGCCACCGACAGACTCAGCGCCGAGACGGTGCCATTGCCCTGGAGCACCACCTTCAGCGCGCTCCCGACGTTGGCATCGGTGAGAATGGAAACGGAGCCAGTCGCGGCCCCCGACGCCGAGGGCTTGAAGGCCACCGAGAAGGTCGTGGAGCCACCCACGGGAAGCTCGACGGGCAGCGTGGCATCGCTCGTGGCGGTGAAGGGGCCCACCACGGACAGGCTCTGAACGGTGAGCCTGGCGGTGCCCGTATTGCTGATGCGAACGGGGAGCCTGGCGCTCTCGGACCCCACCCGCACGTCTCCGAAGAAGATGCTGTCCCGATCGAGCTTCGCCTCCGAGGAGGTCCCCTTGCCCGTCAGGCTCAGCAGCGACGGACTGTTCGTGGCGTCCGACTCGACGACGAGGGTGTCATTGGCGATGCCACCCTCCGTCGGCTTGAACGACACCTGGAAGTCGACGGAGGCACCCGGCGGGAGCGTCAGCGTGCTCGGTCCGCTGGAGGAGAACGGAGAGCTGGCGGACAGGACGGGTTGCTTGAAGGTGAGCGGGACACCGCCCTTGTTGGTGAGCCGCACCGTCTCCACCTTGCTGGTGTTCACCCGCACCTCACCGAAGTCGAGCACGGTCTGACCCGGGCGGCTGGGCAGGGAGAGCTCCGCCACCGCGGTGGCACCCGTCCCCGAGAGAGTCAGCTCGTGAGGGCTGTTGACGGCGTCACTCACCACGGTAACGCGCCCGGTGACCGCCGCCGAGGTGGTGGGGCTGAAGTTCACCGTGAAGGAGACGGCGGCGCCGGCGGGGAGCGTCCTCGGCAGGTCGAAGCCCGTCACGGAGAACGGGGCGGCCACACCGGACAGGGACTGGAGCGTGGCGGCAATGGAGCCCGTGTTGGTGACGGTGACGGTGCGCGCACTGCTCGTCCCCACGCGCACGGTGCCGAAATCGAGCACGGTGGAACTCAGCGAGAGGGTGGCCTTCCCGCCGGAACCCGACAGGGCAACGGTAACGTTGGGAATGGCCGGGTCGTCCGTGCCGAGCACGAGGGTGCCGGTGACCGCTCCCTCGGCGGTGGGGCTGAACTTCACCGTCACCACCACCTGCTCGTTCGAGGCCAGCGTGAACGGCACGGTCGTCGGAGTGACGAGTTCAAAGGGGGAACCCGCCTCGGTGGAGAGGCTGGTGAAGGTGATGGGGCCGGTGCCGACGTTCTTCACGATCACCGTCTTCGTGACGGTGGTGCCCACACGCACGTCGCCAAACGCGAGCGGGCTGGGGCTCACATCCAGGCGGGGCATCACTCCGGTGCCGGCCAGGGCAACGACCAGGGTGGGCCTGTCCGGGTCGTTGGTGGTCACGGTGAGGGTACCCGTGGCCGAGCCCTCGGCAGTCGGGATGAACGCCACCGAGAAAACGTGGCTGTCATCTGGCGACAGCGCCATCGGCATGCTCGGAGGACCGACGAGCGCAAAGGGCCCGTTGACGGAAATGCTGCTGATCGTCAGCGTCTCCGTGCCGGTGTTGGTCACAACCATGCTCTTGGCCGCGCTGGTGGTGTTCACACGCTGCGCCCCAAACACGAGCGAAGTCGGGTTCACACGGGAGCTGCCCGTCAGCGAAGCGGCTACCTGCGAATGGGCTGACGTCCGCCCCCGCGAGTCCTCTGAAACCGCCCCCTGCGAGTCATTGGGTCCGCAGGAAGCCAGCAGGCCCAGACACATCACGACTGCAACGCCAAATCGGAACAAATGTCCCCCTCACAACAAAGAGGGCCGGGACTCTATACGAGCCCGCGGCCCCAAGTGTAGGGGGGCCAGCACCCTCTCCCAGAGGGCGAGGGAACCGAGCCTCCGTGGAATCACTTACGCCGAGGCGTCACGACTCCCCGAGCTTCTGCTTGAGCAGCTCGTTGACCAGGGTCGGGTTGCCCTTGCCCTTCATCGCCCTCATCACCTGGCCCACGAAGAAGCCGAAGATGTGCTTCTTGCCGGCCTTGTACTTCTCCACCTCGCCGGCGTTCTTCGCGAGCACCTCGTCCACCACCGCCTCGATGGCGCCCGTGTCGCTCACCTGCGCCAGGCCCTTCTCCGCGATGATGGCCTCCGGATCCTTCCCCGTGCGGAACATCTCCCCGAACACGTCCTTGCCCGCGTTCGCCGAGATGCTCCCCTTCTCCACCGCCCCCAGCAGGTTGGCGAACTGCACCGTCGAGAAGCGCAGCGTCGTCACGCTCCCGCCCTCCTCCTTGAGCAGCCGCAGCAGCTCTCCGAGGAACCAGTTGGACAGCCGCTTGTAGTCCTTGAAGTGCTGCGCCACCGCCTCGAAGTAGTCCGCCAGCGGGCGCTCGGCGCACAGAATCCCCGCGTCGTAGGCCGGCAGCCCGTACTGGCTCATGAAGCGCGTCACCTTCGCCCGAGGCAGCTCCGGCAGTGACCTCGCCACCTCGTCGATCCGCGCGTCCGTCACGTGCAGCGGCGGCAGGTCCGGCTCCGGGAAGTAGCGGTAGTCGTGCGCCTCCTCCTTCGAGCGCATCGCGCGCGTCACGCCCTTGTTCGGGTCGTACAGCCGCGTCTCCTGGTCCACCTTCCCGCCCGACTCGAGGAGGTCCACCTGCCGGGAGATCTCATACTCGGTGGCCTGCTTGATGAACCGGAACGAGTTGATGTTCTTCAGCTCCACCCGCTGGCCGTACGCCGTGGTGCCCTTGCGCATCACCGACACGTTGACGTCACAGCGCAGCGAGCCCTCCTCCATGTTCCCGTCATTCACTCCGAGGTACACCAGCACGTCCCGCAGGGCCTTGAGGTAGTCCACCGCCTCGTCCGCGCTGCGCAGGTCCGGCTCGCTGACAATCTCCAGCAGCGGCACGCCCGCGCGGTTGAGGTCCACCAGGCTCTCGCTCGCCGAGGCGTCGTGCACGCTCTTGCCCGCGTCCTCCTCCATGTGGATGCGGCGCACGCGAATGACCTTCGCACCCTCGGGCGTGTCGACGGTGAGCTGGCCCCACTCGCAGATGGGCTGGTCGAACTGGGTAATCTGGTAGCCCTTGGGCAGGTCCGGATAGAAGTAGTTCTTCCGGCTCCACACGCTCGTCTTCTTGATGGTGCAGCCGAGCGCCAGCCCCGTGCGGATGGCGTACTCCACCACCTTCGCGTTGAGCACCGGCAGTACCCCGGGCAAACCCAGACACACCGGACAGGTGTTGTGGTTGGGCGCCGCGCCGAACGCGGTGGAGCAGCCGCAGAAAATCTTCGTATGCGTCAGCAACTGGGCGTGAACCTCGAGCCCGATGACTGGCTGGAAATCGCTCAGGGGCATGGCGTCTCCTGGAAGTCCTCTCTCAGATGGGGGCCAGGCGGCGCGTGAAGTCGTGCTCGCGCTCGAAGGCCCGAGCAATCCGCAACAGCTTCGCCTCGTCGAACGGGCGGCCCATGAGCTGCAACCCGATGGGCAGGCCCGCCTTCGTGAAGCCGCACGGCAGCGACAGGCCGGGCAGCCCCGCCAGGTTGCACGGCAGCGTGCAGACGTCCATGAGGTACATGGACAGCGGGTCGTTCACCTTCTCGCCCAGCTTGAAGGCCGGCACCGGCGAGGTGGGCGTCACCAGCGCGTCCACCTGGGTGAAGGCCCTCGTGAAGTCCTCGCGGATGAGCGTGCGCACCTTCTGCGCCCTCAGGTAGTAGGCGTCGTAGTAGCCCGCCGACAGCGCGTAGGTGCCCAGCATGATGCGGCGCTTCACCTCGGGGCCGAAGCCCTGGTCGCGCGTCAGGCCGTACATCTCCTTGAGGCCCTTGGCGTCGCGCGCCCGCTGGCCGTAGCGCACGCCGTCGTAGCGGGCCAGGTTGGCCGAGGCCTCCGCCGGGGCCAGCAGGTAGTACGTGGCCAGCGCGTACTTCGTGTGCGGCAGCGACACGTCCACCAGCGTGGCGCCCAGCCGCTCGTACTCCTCGAGGGACGAGCGCACCGCCGCCTCCACCTCGGGATCCATGCCCTCGACGAAGTACTCGCGCGGCACGCCCAGCTTCAGCCCCGCCACCCCGTGCTCCAGGTCCGCCCGGTAGTCCGGCACGTCCGCCGGCGCCGAGGTGGAGTCCAGCGGGTCATGCCGGGCCAGCACCTGCAGCATCGCGGCCACGTCCCCCACCGTGCGCCCCATGGGGCCCGGCGCGTCCAGCGAGGAGGCATAGGCGATGACGCCATAGCGCGACACGCGCCCGTAGGTGGGCTTGAGGCCCACGGTGTTGGTGAGCGCCGCCGGCTGGCGGATGGAGCCGCCCGTGTCCGTGCCCAGCGTGCCGAACACCTCGCGCGCCGCCAGCGCCGCCGCCGAGCCTCCCGAGGAGCCTCCCGGCGTGCGCGTCACGTCCCACGGGTTGTGGCAGGGGCCAAAGGCGCTCGACTCGTTGGACGAGCCCATCGCGAACTCGTCCTGGTTGAGCTTGCCGAGGATGGGCATCCCCGCTTCCTTCACCAGCCGCACCGGGGTGGCGTCATACGGTGGGACGAAGCCCTGGAGGACGCGCGAGGCGCACGTCGTCTCCACGCCCTCGGTGAGGAAGATGTCCTTGACGGCCACCGGCACGCCATCCAGCGGCCCGAGCGGGTTGCCCTCCCCGCGGCGCTTGTCGCTGGCCTCGGCGGCGGCCAGGGCGCCGTGCTCGTCCAGTCGCAGGAAGGCCTTCACCTTCCCGTCCACCTGGGCGATGCGCGCCAGGCACGCCCGGGTGGCCTCCACGGAAGTCACCTCCCGCGAGGCCAGCTTCGCCGCCAGCTCCAGCAGGGTGAGGTCGGTCAGCTGCATGGCGTCACTCCAGGATTTTCGGGACGGCGAAGCTGGTGCCCACCTTGGCCGGCGCGTTGGCCAGCGACTTCTCCGGCGGCAGCGAGGGCCGCGTCACGTCCTCGCGCAGCAGCGAGGACGCGAGCGTGGCGTGCGAGGTGGGCTCCACCCCGCTCACGTCGAGCTCCTGGAGCTGCGCCACCGCGTCGAGGATGGCGGAGAGCTGCGTGGCGGCGCGCTCCTCCTCCTCGGCCGTCAGTGACAGGCGGGCCAGGGTGGCCACATGGCGGACCTGCTCGACGGTGAGCTTCATGGGCCGGACCTCCTCGGGACTACTTGTTCTTGAACAGGTTGAGGACGGCGCCCATCCACTTGCCGCTGTTCTCGTGGCCCGACTGGTGCATCAGCCGCTCCAGCTCGCCCGCGTCCAGGAAGACGCCGTGGCAGTTGAAGCAGGTGTCGATGTCCACGTCGCCGCGCGTGAGCGTCTGCAGGTCCATGCCGCACTTGGGGCACTTCATGTAGTGCAGCTTCTTGAGGTCCTCGCGCTGCTGGGTGACCATCGACTGGGACTGCTGGAGGGCCAGCTTGCGCTTCTTCTCGATCTCCTCGCGCGCGAAGTACTCCTCTTCGGTCGACGACGGCTTGTCCTGGGTGGCCATGATGTAGGTCTCCTTAGGTACTGATACTCAGCGGCGGCAAGATACATGCTCCGCTTTCGCCCGGTGCCTCAATTTGGCCGGGTGGTACACCTCCGGACGGCCGGCCGGAAAATTGACCGTCCCCCCTCCCTCCCTACACTCCGCGAACGGCTGCTACAGCCCGCTACGGGGAGTGTGAGGAAGTCATGGCGGAACGGAAGGCCAGAGCGGAGAAGTCGGTCCTTTCGAGGCAGGACATCGCCACGCGCCGCAAGGCGCTGGCGGAGAAGAAGGCCCAGAAGGGCGGCGGAGGCGCGGTCGCGGGACCTGGCCAACGGGCGCTCGTGGGCCTCTTCCTGATGGCTGCCTCGGTGCTGTCGTTGATTTCAGTGGCCACCTTCGATGCGAGAGACCGCAAGGGGCCCGGTTTCCAGAACGCGGTGGGGCCCATCGGCCACCTCATCGCCGAGGGCCTGCGCGGCATGCTCGGGGTGTGGGCCTATCTCCTCCCCCTGTGTGGCGTCTACGCCGCCATGGTCGTCTTCGTGGGCAACCGGGAGCGGCGGCGCTGGCCGCAGATGGTGGCACTCGTCCTGCTGACGCTCAGCGGCGCGGTGCTGGCCCAGCTCTTCCTCGGCAACCAGCCCGGCCAGGCCCACCCGCCCGGGGGCTTCGTGGGCGCCACGCTCGGCGGCATGCTGGTGGGGCTCTTCTCCACCGTGGGCACCATCATCCTGGTGACGACGGTGTGCGCCGCCGCCCTCATCGTCGGCACCCAGTACACCTTCCTCAAGCTGTGCTCGCTGGCGTGGGCCGGCGCGTGCGTGCTCGGCCGGCGCGTGCAGGAGAACGCCGTCGCCTTCTGGGAGCAGCAGAAGGTGGCCTACAAGGAGCGCCAGGAGCGCGCCGCCCTGGAGAAGGAGGAGGACGACGCCTTCTTCGCCCAGATTGAAGAGGAGGAGGCGGAGCTGGAGGAGGCCGAGCGTCTGGCCGCCGAGGCCGAGGCCGCCGAGGAGGAGGCCATGGCCGAGGCCGCCGTGCGCCTCGCCCGCCAGGAGGAGAAGGACCGCGCCGCCGCCGCGAAGAAGGCCGAGCGCGAGGCCCGCGAGGCGGCGAAGCTGGCCACGCGCGACGCCCGGGAGAAGAAGCCCGCCGAGGCCGCCCAGCCCGCGGTGGCTGGCACGCCCACCGTCCGCCCGGCTCCGGGAGCGGATCCGGTGTGGGCGTCCTTCCTCGCCCCCTCGGGCGCCGCCAACTCGGTGCCCACCCCGCCGCCCGCCGCGGACATCTCCCCGCGCGGCAAGCGCAAGACGCCGAACATCGTCACCGGGCCGACCTCGGCCGACGAGCTGCCCGCCTCGGCCATGGACGCCGAGCCCGTGGCCGCGCCGCCCCTGGCCGCCGCGCCCGCTCCGGCTCCGGCCGCGCCCTCGGCCATCATTCCGGCTCCGCCCTCGGCGCTGGCGCGCACGCCGCTCATCGTGGAGCCCAAGGCCCCGCCCAAGCCCACCGCCGTCGTCGCCAAGAAGAAGGACCCGGAGCAGTTCCAGTTCGTGGGCGGCCGGACCAGCTTCTCGCTGCCCCCGCTGGACGTGCTGGAGATCGAGAAGAAGGAGCGCTCGGCGCTGGACAAGGACGCCTTCCTCACCACCGCGGAGAAGCTGCGCGCCAAGCTGGCCGACTTCGGCATCTCGGGCGAGGTGGTGGAGATCCGCCCCGGCCCCGTGGTCACCATGTACGAGTTCCTCCCGGGACCCGGCATCAAGGTGAGCAAGATCGCCGCGCTCCAGGACGACCTGGCCATGGCCATGGAGGCCATGCGCGTGCGCATCGTCGCCCCCATCCCCGGCAAGGGCGTGGTGGGCATCGAGGTGCCCAACCGCGATCGCGAGACGGTGTACCTCAAGGAGATCGCCGAGCAGGACGTCTTCCAGAAGGCCGGCAGCCGGCTCACCATGTGCGTGGGCAAGGACATCGAGGGCATGCCGTACGTCTTCGACCTGGCCAAGGCGCCCCACCTGCTCATCGCGGGTACCACCGGCTCGGGTAAGTCCGTGGCGGTCAACTCGATGATCATGAGCATCCTCCTGAAGTCCACGCCGGAGGAGGTCCGCTTCATCATGGTGGACCCGAAGATGCTCGAGCTCTCCGTCTACGAGGGCATTCCCCACCTGCTGCTGCCGGTGGTGACGGACCCGAAGAAGGCGGCGCTCGCGCTGCGCTGGGCCGTGGAGGAGATGGAGCGGCGCTACCAGATGCTGTCCGAGGCCGGGGTGCGCAACATCGCCGGCTTCAACAAGCTGGTGGAGACGCAGGCCGCCGAGCGGGCCGCCGGGAAGCCCGCCGAGGCGTCCACCCAGAAGGCCGCGCCGAAGAAGCCCAAGAAGGTGCTCGTGGTGGACGTGGCCACGCCGGAGGACGTGGAGGTCGAGGAGTCCCCTGCGGCCAGCGCGGGCCCCGGGGTCGCCGCGCCCCGAGAGGACCTGGAGGACGCGCGCGAGGCCGTGAGCTTCGAGTCCGAGGAGTCGCCCATGACCGCCGAGGTCGCGGGTGACGAGGACGATGAGATGTCCGACGCGGTGGACGCCGCGCTCGAGGCCGCCTCGGAGTCGACGTCGGCCAAGGAGGAGAAGCAGGAGTGGAAGAAGCTGCCCTACATCGTGGTCATCATCGATGAGCTGGCGGACCTGATGATGGTGGCCAGCCGCGAGGTGGAGACGTACGTGGCGCGCCTGGCGCAGATGGCGCGTGCGGCCGGCATCCACCTGATGGTGGCCACGCAGCGCCCGTCCACGGACGTCGTCACGGGCATCATCAAGGCCAACTTCCCCACGCGCATCAGCTTCATGCTGCGCTCCAAGCCGGACTCGATGACGATCCTGGGCACGGTGGGCGCCGAGGCCCTGCTGGGCATGGGCGACATGCTCATCATGCCGCCCACCAGCGCGCACCTGCAGCGCGTGCACGGCGCCTACGTCTCGGAGAATGAGATCAAGCATGCCGTGGACCACCTCAAGGCCCAGGGCAAGCCCGTCTACGACGACTCCATCCTCAAGCCGCGCGAGGAGGACAGCGAGGGCGGTGGCGGCGAGGAGGACGAGCTGTCCGACGAGCTGTACGACCAGGCGCTCGCGACGGTGAGCGAGATGCGGGCCGTGTCCATCTCGATGCTCCAGCGCAAGATGCGCATCGGCTACAACCGGGCGGCGCGCATGATCGAGCGCATGGAGCGCGACGGCGTGGTGGGCCCGGCGGACGGGGCCAAGCCGCGCGAGGTACTCATCCGCGGCGTGGGCGACATGCCCGGAGCCGGCGCCGCGTAGTCCCTCCGGGCGGGATGCACGTCCCGCCCGCGAGGGTTGCCCTCAGAGATGATCGTCACCATCAACCGCTTTCGTGCGTCACCCGAGGAGGCCGAGCTCCTGGAGGCCTCCTTCCGGGAGCGCTCGCGGCGGGTGGACCAGTACGAGGGATTTCTCGGGCTGGAGGTGCTGCGCTCCTTCGAGCCCGAGCCCGAGTTCCTCCTGGTGACGCGCTGGAGGGACCGCGAGAGCCTGAAGGCCTACTTCCAGTCGGAGGACTTCAAGGCGACCAAGGCGGCGAGCGCCAGACAGGACGCCACCTTCAGCATGTACGAGGTGGTGGCGCAGTGAGCACCTTCTGAGGGCCACAGCGGCTTTCCCGGTTCCCACCGGGCCTCCCGCCGTATAGAGCGAGCCCCCCTATGGCTGAACGTCTCGCCCTCTTCGCCACCACCGCCCGCGGTACCGAGGACCTCCTGGCCGACGAGCTGAAGGAGCTCGGCGCGCGTCGCATCCGACAGGACCGGGGCGGGGTGCGCTTCATGGCCTCGCTCGACGAGGCGCTGAAGGTGTGCCTCTGGTCGCGCATCGCCATGCGCGTCCTCTACCCGCTGGGCGAGTTCGAGGCCCGCGGCGCCCAGGGCCTGTACGACGCCGTGGCCAGCGTGCCCTGGGAGGAGCACCTCACCCCGGAGACGACCTTCGCGGTGGAGGCCACGCTCAAGGACAGCGAGCACAGCCACACGGGCTTCGTGGCGCTGAAGGTGAAGGACGCCATCGTGGACCGGATGCGCGAGAAGCTGAAGGCGCGCCCGGACGTGGACACCCGGCATCCGGACGTGGGCGTGGTGGCCCACCTGGTGCGCGAGCGGCTCTCGCTCTCGCTGGACCTGTGCGGCGAGCCCCTGCACCGCCGGGGCTACCGGGTGCGACCGACAGCGGCCCCGATGAAGGAGACGCTCGCCGGGGCCATCCTGCGCGCCGCGGGCTACACCGGGGAGGAGGCGCTGGTGGACCCGATGTGTGGCTCGGGCACCCTCCTCATCGAGGGGGGACTCATCGCCCGTCGACGCGCTCCCGGCATCGCCCGCGACTTCGCGGTGGAGAAGTGGCCGCACCTGGGCGAGCGCGCCCGCGAATTGCTCGCGGACATGCGCGCGGATGCCCGCAGGAACGAGCGCAAGGTGGCGGTGCCAATCCTCGGCTTCGACAAGGACCCGGAGGCGCTGGAGGCGGCGCGGCGCAACGTGAAGGCGGCGAAGCTGGCGGAGGAGATCCTCCTCGAGGAGGGCGATGCGACGAAGCTCCCTCCCCTGCCCGCCTCGGGCGGCCTGCTCCTCACCAATCCGCCCTACGGAGACCGGCTGGGCTCGGGCGGCCAGAAGGGCATGAAGAGCTTCTACTTCAAGCTGGGGGACACCCTCCGGCCGCCGGGCTGGCGCATCTTCGTCCTCTCGGGCAACCCGGCCTTCGAGAGCGCCTTCCATGCGCGCCCCAGCACCCGGAGGGATTTGTGGAACGGCCCCATCGCGTGCACGCTGCTCGGCTACCCGGCGAGGCGAGCCCGCGAGGACTGGGCCTCAGAAGCGCCGCTCGGTGTGGCGGAGGATGCGCTGGATGTTGCTGCGGTGCGTCCAGAGGATGAGGGCGAAGAGCAGGCCTGAGAGCCACGCGTACTCGGGAGCGCGGGCGGTGAGGAAGGCGGTGATGACAGCCGTCACCCCGCCGGCCAGGGAGCCGATGGAGCTGACGCGCCAGGCCGCCACGAGCCCGGCGTAGACGAGCGCCCCGGCGAGGGCCGCCAGCGGCACGAGCACGACGAGCACCCCGAGCGCGGTGGCCACGCCCTTGCCGCCGTTCAGCTTGAGCCAGACGGGGTAGACGTGGCCGAGGAAGGCGGCGAGGCCCACGGCCGAATGGAGTGGAGGCCGCTCGGGCAGGAGCCACAGCGCGAGGGCCACGGCGAGGGAGCCCTTGAGGGCATCCAGCAGCAGCACCACGGCGCCGAGCTTCTTGCCGGCCACGCGGGTGACGTTGGTGGCGCCGATGTTGCCGCTGCCGCTCTGGCGCACGTCCACGCCGCGCAACCACCGGGTGAGCAGCACGCCGAAGGGGATGGAGCCCGCCAGGTAGCCGAGCAGGAGGAGGGCGGCGGCGAGCACGAGGAGCCTAGGTGAGCAGGTAGGGGAACTTCGTCTTCACGATGACCCAGGCGTAGTTGATCGCCACGAGGATGGCCGCGGCGATGCGGACCCGGTGCCACTCGCGGGGAGAGAGCTCCACCTGGGGCACGGGCATGGCGAAGACGAGGTGCAGCACCGTCACCACGACCATGAGGGCGAAGAAGAGGGCCGCCACCGTGCCGAGCGGGTTGACGTCCCAGGCCCCGGCGATGTTGAGGTGGGCCACCCGGTCCGCCACGCGCGTCAGCCCGCAGCCGAGGCATGGCCAGCCCGTCGTTTCCCGCAGGGCACAGCCCCAGAAGGGGATGATCCGGGCCACGGGGATGTAGCGGGCGACGAGCAGCCCGAGGAGGCCCACGAGGCCGAGGGCGTCGGTGAAGCCGAGGGTACGGTTGGGCGTGGGGAGGGTGACCTTCACGTCGAGTAGTGTAACCGGGATGGCGGGCGCCTTGCCCGGACAAAGGCTTCGGGCTATCGGTGAGGGATGAAGACCTTCCGCTCCGCCCTGGTGACGCTGTTCGCCCTTCCCCTCATGGCACTCGCCGAGGCTCCGGCCCCGGCGGCCCAGAAGCCCGCGGCAAAGCCCGCCGTCCAGGAAGACTGCCCCCACCCGCCCCCGCCAGCCGACGCGAAGCCCACCGCGGGCTGGACGCTGACGCGCGGGGAGGCGCTGAAGGGGGCTCCGGCGGTGACGCTGTCCGAGCTGCTGGCCAGGCCGCAGGCCCACGACGGCAAGACGGTGCGCGTGGAGGGCCAGGTGCGCAAGGCCTGCTCGAAGAAGGGGTGCTGGATGGAGCTCGCCGAGGGCGCGAAGGGCGCCGGGGTGCGGGTGACGTTCAAGGACTACGGCTTCTTCGTGCCGCTGGACTCGGCGGGCGCGGCGGCGCGGGTGGAGGGCGTGGTGAAGGTGACGGAGCTGAGCGACGCCATGGCCAAGCACTACGAGGCCGAGGGCGCCACGGTGCCCCGCGGCGGCGACGGCAAGCCGCGCGAGGTGCAGATGGTGGCCACGGGCGTCGAGCTGCGACGCTGAGCGATGGCACGCAGCTTCAGCATGAGGGGTGTGATGGGCGCGGCCGACCGGGCCGTGCAGTACGCCCGCGACTGGCTCCTGGCCACCGAGCCCACCTCCCGCGTCCATGACGTGCAGGACGACCCGCGCTTCCAGCACCGCGGGGTGGACCTGCTGTGGGAGCTGCCCTCGGGAGAGGTGCGCGGCATCGAGGTGAAGGGCGATCGGCAGCCGCGCCGCCGCCGCTACTTCTTCGAGCTGGTGTCCAACCTGGAGCGGGACACCCCGGGCTGCTTCCTCTATAGCGGCGCGGACCTGCTGGTGTACGTGTTCCTGGCGCAGGGGGAGCTGCACGTGCTGCCGCTGAAGGCGGTGCGCGAGTGGTTCCTGCCGAGGGCGAAGTCCTACGAGCTGCGGCACACGTTCACGCAGACGGGGGCCATCCGCTACACGACGGTGGGCGCGGTGGTGCCGGTGAAGGACGTGCAGGAGGCGGTGCCCGAGGTGAAGTTCATCCCCCTGCCCCGCCGAGGCCAGCCCGCGGCCGGGGAGGCCCAGGCCGCCGGGGAGACGCCTCCCGAGCCGGAGACGGCCCAGCCCCGAGAGGACGACGTACCCTACTGAGCCCCGCTCCCCTCCCCCTGGAAGCGGGAGAGGGGACACACCGGGTGCTCAGTGCTGGTGCTGCTGGCGCCGGTGGCCCGGGTGGGCCACGTCGTGCGCCTTCTCGATGCGGGCGCGGTCCTGGGCGAGCGCCGTGAGCGAGGAGCGCTCCCCGAGCTGCTTGTAGGAGTGCTCCAGCCGGGCCAGCAGATCCAACGCGAGGTGCCAGTCCTGGGTGCGCTCGGCCTCCTCCAGCAGGGGGCGGCCCACGGCGATGACCTTGTCGTTGGCCCCCAGGTGCAGCAGGCCGTCCACGGCGAGCACGCGCGAGATGGGCGCGCGCGAGCCATCCGTGGCCACCTTCTGCAGCTCCTCGAGCGCCGGGTCCCGCTCGCCCTTGGCCGCGCGGATGATGGGCTTGGCGACGCCCCGGCGATCCGGCAGGAGGAACTCCTCCAGGTCGGCGAAGGCATCGGCGTGCTCGGTGTGGCCCGCCTTGGCGAGCATCTCGGCGAGGTCGTCGAACGCGCGGGCGGCGCGCTCGTCGAACACGCGCAGGGCCTCCTGCATGAAGCCGAGATCGGGCTCTCCCTTGTCATTGACGGGCACGCGCTGGCGCACCTCGTTGATGCGGGTGAAGGCCGGGCCCACGGGGGCC
>NZ_DASVSO010000684.1:0-7805 GCF_036388035.1 Archangium sp. | reverse complement strand
CGTTGTGGCCCTCGGCGAGCTTCTCGTAGTGCAGCACGTCCGCTTCGTGCGTGGCCCCCAGGAAGGAGGAGACCACGGCGGGGTGGAAGGCCCCGCCCTGGGCGGAGAGGTCGCAGCGGTGGAAGCCCCGGGACACGAGCTCGGCGTCCGGTGCCAGCCCCCGCCACAGGAAGGGCCGGGCGAAGACGGTGTGGGCCCGGAGGACGCGGACGTTGCGGCCGACGTTGAAGCGGCTCCAGAGCGCCTCCCACAGCTCGCGGCGGGACAGCCGGGTGCCCGAGTACGGCGCCGCCACCATCGTCGAGCGGCCCACGGGGCTGGCGTAGCCGTCCGAGTACCACGGGTCCGAGTAGTCATTGGGCTGGCGCTCGAAGCGCCGCTTTCCCCTGGCGCGCGGCGTCCCATCCGGCCGCCGCTCCCCCTCGAGCTCGTCCAACCAGCCCGCGAGGTTCGCCAGCGTCCCCGCGCGCTCGGGGGTGAGCGAGAAGGCATGCCAGGGCTTGGTCTGGCCCGGCCGGGCGATGTGCGTGACCATGAAGTCGAAGCCCTGGCCGTAGTGGGTATTCACGGTGTCGCCGCGCGCGAGGATGCGCAGCACGGTGACGTCCTGGAAGGAGGACAGGAAGAGCGCGTCCACCCGCCGCACGGGCGCTCCCTCCTCCTCGCCGAGCGGCAGGTCGATCTGCACGCGCTGGGCGCGCGACAGCTCGGCGCGGTACAGCAGCTCATCCGCCTTGAGCCGCCGGGAGATGGCCGAGGGGACGAGCGGCTCGGGCAGCTTCGCCAGCTCCGCGGGGAGGCGGACCGTCTGCACCACGGTGGCCACCAGCTCCACCAGCTCGCGGGCGGGGCGCCCCTCGTCCGAGGTGGGCCAGAGGTTGAGGGCCGCGTAGAACACCGTGCCCAGGGCGCGCTCGTAGTCGCCCGCGGACTCGGTGTGGCCCTGCTCCCACTCGCTCACGTACACGGCGAGCGCCTCGGCGCTCTCGGGCCAGGCGTGGTGGACGAGCCGGTACACGGCCAGCAGGGTGGCGCAGAGGACGTCGAGGGTCGGCTCGTGGACGCGCAGCGTGAGGGGCCCGAGCGAGCCCTCGGGTTGCCCCTGCCGCAGCTCCTGGGAGAAGGCATCGAGCTCGGCGGCGGACAGGAGGACGGCGCCCGTGGTGGAGCGCACCGAGCGCCGCGTCCACTGGGGCAGCTTCCACGCCAGCATGCGCGGGTGCGGAGGCAGGGCCTCGGCGCGCGAGCCCACGCTGATGAACAGCTCGCGCGCGCCGGGCTCGTCCCCCGGGAGGGGCTTCGTGGTGGTCCACGCCACCTGCCCCTCCCCCACCAGCAGCTCCACCACCTGACGCAGCTTGGAATCCATGGGGGCACCTTATAGGCGCATCCCCGGCTGGAATCCCGTCCTCTACGGTCCTACCCGCCCCGTCCCGAGGGAGAGGGCGTGAAACGCACCACCGCGCCCTCACCGGGCTCCAGGAAGGCCCCGTCCGCGGCCTGCTGTCGCAGCCGCTCCAGGGTGCGCCGCTGCTGCTCCGCCCGGTTGATGAGCGTGGTGAAGTCGAAGCGGCCCAGGCGCTCGTCCTTGCGCGACAGCCGCCGCAGCGTCCGCCACAGCGACAGCCGCCCCTCGGTGCCCACGCACAGCGCCTCCAGCTCCACCATCCGGCTCAACGGCGAGTAGCTCGTGAGGTGCCCGTTGAGCTTCAGCCGTCCCAGCTTCTCGCCCACCCAGGCCACGCTCTGCTTCACCATGTCGCGCTTCATCCCCAGCGCCGCCATCACGCCGATGAGCGTCGCGCGATCCTCCGCCAACTCGGGCACGAACACGCGGTAGTACTCGCCCACCGAGTTGTCCTTGTTCTCCGCCTGCGTCCTGCGCGCCAGCTCCAGGCCCACCATCGAGCCCGCGAGATGGTCGTTCAGGTAGATCCGCAAAAGGTCCAGGTTCATCGCGATCCTCCTCGTGCTCGCCCATCCCTCCAGGGAGGGTCGGCATTCCCGGGTCACGGCGCATGGCACCGTGCCCGGGTGTTCGAGGAGCAGGCGACGGGACGAGCCCTTCAGTCCTGGCGAGGCGCGTCCGGGTAGCGGAAGGTCACCGGCAGCTTCACGTCCGGGTGGAGGCTGCGCGTGACGGGGCAGCCGTGCGCCACCTCCTCCAGCCGGGTGCGGTGCGCGGCGGACAGGCCCGAGGGCATGTCGATCTCCAGCACCAGCTCACCGATGCGGCGGGGCGGAGGCGTCATCCGCTTCTCCACCCGGGCCCGGGCCTCGCCGAAGGCAATCCCCTCGCGCGAGGCGGCCAGCGCCATGGTGGTGAGGGCGCAGGAGGCGAGCGCCGCGCCCACGAGGTCCGTGGGCGAGAAGGACATGCCGGTGCCGCCGTTGTCCTTGGGGGCCTCGGTGGAGATCTTCGTGCCGGACGGGCCGTGCTCGAGCCGGCAGGTGAAGCCCGGCGCGCTCGCGACGGTCATCACCACGCCGGTGGCGGGGGGAGTCGGTTGGCTCATGGTCATGGCTCCTTAACGGACGTAGGCGGTGTGCTCTTCGGGGTTGGGCTTCTCCTCGTCCGGGCTCCAGTCGATCGTCTTCATCAGCGACTTGCGGCGCTTCTGCACGTCCTTGTCGAGGAAGGTGACCGCCTCCTGCATGACGTCCATGAGCCGGCGCGGCTTGCGCTTCATCTTCGTGTCGCTCAGCAGCGCGTGGGTGATCCACGGGAAGACGGCCGTGACGTCGGTGTGCACGTACATGGAGCCCGCCTCCACCGCCTCGATGGACACCTTGCCCCAGGTGTGGCCCTCACCGGCCGGGCAGCTCGAGAGCGCGCCGTTGTCCACCGGATCCACGCAGAACTGCACGTCGATGTCGAAGCCGTCCGTGGGCACGCCGAGGATTTGATCCAGCAGCGGCTCGCCCTGCAGCGTGTAGTTCTTGGGCACGCCGCCGCCGAGGATCCAGATGGCCATCTTGTTCGAGTAGTGGTGGCGGCAGTAGTGCTGGATCGCCGACATCCAGTAGACGTCGTCGTTGATGTCGATCTCGAACTTGAACTCCGCGCCCAGCAGGCGCTTGAGCTTGACGGCGTTGAGGAAGATGGAGCCGTCCTGCACCGCGCCCACGAAGATGGGCACGCCGTGCTTGTAGCAGGTGGACAGCAGCGAGGGCTGCTTCACGCCGAGCTGCTTCTCGATCGCCTGGATGTTCTTGCCGAGCAGGTAGTGGAACTCGGGGGTGGTCATCTTCCGCTGGAACTCGGGGCGGCGCAGGAGCGCGGAGAAGAGGCGGTCGGTGTCGAGCAGCGCCTCCTCCCAGAAGCCCAGGTCGTAGATGCGGATGATGCGGGCCAGGCGGTACTGGAGGTCCCCCGCGTTGGGGTTCACCTCGCGGATGGCGTGGCCGATGATGCGGTGGGCGTCGTGGTAGAGGTTGGCGCCGGTGGTGGTGAGCGCCGAGATGATGCCCTTCTCGATGAGCGGGATGATGCAGCTCTGGTGCAGGCCCGCCGGCGTCATGGCGCCCGAGAGCGTGAGGAAGATGGAGGCATCCACCTCCATGGAGCGGCGCATCAGCTCGAACGCGGTGCGCTCCTGGCGCCCCACGTAGGCCGAGAAGGCGTGCTCGAGCAGCTCGGTGGGGCTCTCCTTGCCGGTGATGGGACGAGGATCCGCCTTGCGCGCGGCCCCGTAGTGGGAGCGCAGGTTCTTCTTGGAGTTCGCGGGGGTCTTTGCCATGGCGCGCGATCTATCACCGCCCGCGCGCCGAGGGGAGCACCCGTTTACTTGCGCTTCTTGCCCTTGCCGCCCCGCTCGTCCTCGTCCCGCGCGGGCGGCTGCGGCTCGGAGGCGCCGAGCACCCGCTGACGCACCTGCTCGGGGGACAGGTGCCCGGTGTCCGCCACGACGCAGGAGACGTACGCGAGGTCCGCCAGCGCCCGCATCGCCCGTGCGCGCTGCGCCTCGTCCTCGGAGGACAGCAGCTCGGAGGCGGCGGACACGTAGCTGCTCGCCAGCGAGTCGAAGAGATAGACGCGGTTCTCGATGGTGTCGTCCGACTTGGACATGCAAGGCCCTCCCCTACTGCGGTGCCGGCTCGGGCATGCGCAGGTCGCTCATCGCGAGCCGGTCCAGCGTGGTGTGGCGGTACACCTCCAGCATGCGCTGCTGGCCCAGCTTCCACACCCCGTACATGGTGCAACTGCCGGTGGCCTTGCAGGAGTCGTGGCTGCTGCCGTCCTGGCAGACATTGACCACCACCGGACCTTCCACGGCCTCGATGACGTCCAGGAAGGACATCTCGCGCGCGGGCCGGGCGAGCGCGTACCCGCCGTGGGCGCCCCGGGTGGAGCGAACCATGTTACGTTCCACGAGCGTCTTGAGGATCTTCGCCAGGAAATCCTCCGGCACATCCATGCGGCGGGCGATCTCCCGGAAGGGAACCACGCGCTCCAGGGGTTGCGAAGCCAGGAAGATCATGGCCCTCATCCCGTATTCGATTCTCCGGGAAATCTGGAACGGGTGTTGCTGCATCGCGGCCGTCGTCGGCGAGTCTCAGGTTTATCCCACATCCTACGGGCCATCAGCGGACCTTTCAACCCGCGCCTCTGGAGTCCAGCCGTGATTGATCTGCATTCCCACACGACCGCGAGCGATGGCCAACACTCGCCCGCCGAGCTGCTCTCCCTGGCGGCGAGCGCGGGGGTGACGGCGCTGGCGGTGACGGACCACGACACGGTGGCGGGGCTGGGCGAGGCGGCGGAGGCGGCGCGGGCGCACGGGGTGGAGCTGGTGCCGGGCATCGAGCTGTCGGCGTTCGTGCTCAAGCGCGAGGTGCACATCCTGGGACACTTCGTGCGGCCGGACTTCGAGGAGCTGGCCAGCTTCGCGGCGCGGCTGGGCGTGGAGCGGGAGCAGCGGATGGAGCGGATGGTGGAGCAGCTGCGGCGCCTGGGCTTCCCGGTGACGATGGGGGACGTGCGGGCGGTGGCGGGGAGCGCGCAGCTGGGCAGGCCGCACCTGGCGCGGGTGCTGGTGGAGCGAGGCTGGTGCCTGGACGTGAAGGAGGCCTTCGACCGGTTCCTGGGCGCGGGCCGGTCGGCGTGGGTGGACCGGTACAAGCTGGACGGCCGGGAGGCCATCCGGCTCATCCACCGCGCGGGAGGCACGGCCACGCTGGCGCACCCGGGCAGCTCGAAGGTGGAGCGCCATGAGCTGCGGATGCTGGCCAAGGACGGCCTGGACGGGCTGGAGGCGCTGCACGCGGACGAGAACCCGAGCGTGCGGGAGAAGTACCTGAAGTTCGCCAAGGAGTTCGACCTGGTGACCACCGGGGGCAGCGACTTCCACGGCGAGCAGGTGACGCCGGGCAAGCGCCCCGGCGACTCCACGACGCCCCCGGAGAACTTCGCGCGGCTGCGCGCCCGGGCCGCGAGCCAGAGCGCCCGGCCGGGTTAGCCCACGACGTCTCGTGACGAACCCCTGGCGGAGGTGGTTCCGAGACATGGGTTGTCCCAGGCGCTCGCCCGGCTTACTTCACGGCCCCATGCAAACCGTGACGGATCTGCTCTTCCGCCTGCCCATGAGGGAGAGCCACCGCGAGGGGATTCCCATCCTTCCCGGGGGCCTGCCCCTGGTGGGCCATGCTCCGTACAACCTCGGCGACACCCTCACCTTCCTGCGCAACGCCGCCGCCAGGGTGGGCCCGCTGTTCTGGACGAAGAACGTCGGCAACTACCTGCTCGTGTGCATGGGCGAGCCCGGTTTCGAGCTGCTCAAGAACCGGGTGACCAGCAGCGAGTTCATCCGCGAGCAGGTGCCGGACTTCGTCGGTGACTCCCTGCTGTCGCGGGATGGAGTCCCCCACCGGAGCCTGCGCTCGGCCATGAGCGGGCCCTTCACTCCCCGGGGGCTGACGTCCAGCGGCGCGGCCACCATCTCGGCCGAGGTCATCGAGGCGTGCGTGGCGGGCCTCCCCCAGGGCCCCTTCTCCCTGCTCTCCCATACGCAGGGGCTCGCGCTCGACATCATCTTCCGCATCATGGGCATCGAGCGGAGCGAGCTGGACGCCTGGAACCGCCACTACCGCGAGTTCATCCTGGGGGCCATCCCCCTGAAGATCGACCTGCCCTTCTCGCCCGCGCGGCGCGCCCGACAGGGTCGGCTGTGGCTCGATGCGCGCTTCTCCCGCCTCATCGCGGCGGCGCGGGGCAAGCCGGAGATGCCGGGCACGCTCTCGGCGCTGCTGGCGGCAAAGGACGAGGAAGGACGCCCGCTCGGGGATCCGGACCTCGTCCAGAACCTGCGCCTGCTGGCCCTGGCGGGGCACGAGACGTCCGCGTCGGTGATGGCGTGGCTGGGCATCGTGCTCGCCCAGCGGCCGGACCTCTGGGAGCAGCTGCGGGACGAGGCGGTGGCGGCACCGGGCCTGCCCCGCTCGCCCGAGGAGCTCAAGCGCCACCCCTTCGCCGAGGCGCTCTTCCGCGAGGTGCTGCGGATGTACCCGCCCGTGTCGGTGACGGCGCGCCAGGCCACCGAGGAGCTGGAGCTGCACGGCAAGCGCGTGCCCAAGGGCACGATGATCACCGTGCCCATCGGGGTCTACGGTTACGACCCGGCGCTCTACCCCGAGCCGGAGCGCTTCGATCCCTCGCGGTGGATGGGGAGGCGCCTGCCGCCCTCGGCCCTCGAGACCGCGGCGTTCGGAGGCGGCCCCCACTTCTGCCTGGGCTACCACCTGGCCTGGGTGGAGGTGGTGCAGTTCGCCACGGCCTTCGCGCGCGAGCTGGCGCGTCGAGGCATGCGGCCTCAGCTCGCTCCGGGAGGGGCACCCCCCAAGCTGCGCTATTTCCCCTTCGGACAGCCGCCGAAGCGGACGCACCTCGAGTTCGTCCGGGCCTAGCGCGGGCCCTCACTTCTGGACGTCCAGAAGCATCACACACAACCTCACATCACTTCTGGACGTCCAGAAGTGATGCGATCCAGCCGGACAGCTCCGTGCAATCCTGTGTCTACGGGAGGAAGTCCGGATCATGCCGCACCGAATCGTGTTCATGGGGCTGTGGGCGCTCGCGCTGGTGGCGTGCGGCTCCACCACGGAGCCCTCGCCAGCGTCGTGTGGCCCCTCCAGCTGTGGGGGTTGCTGCACGGCGAGCGGGCGCTGCGAGCGCGGGGCGGAGGTGTCCGCCTGCGGCGTGGGGGGGCAGGCCTGCGTGGACTGCGGCGCCCAGGGCTCGTGCGGGCAGGACGGCCGGTGCATGGGCCCGGCGACTCCGGACGGCGGCTCCACCCCGGATGCGGGCGAGCCGCCGCTCGGCTGTGGCGCGCTCCCGCTGTCCCTGGTGAACGGCCGGGCCCAGGTGAGCGGAACGACGGTGGGCGCGGAGCGACAGGCCGTCGGCTCCTGCGGTGGCGTCGATGGGAGCGAGGCGGTCTACGCCTTCACCCTCGCCAACACGGCCACCCACGTCACCGACGTGGTCATCACCGTCACGCCCCGGGACGCGGCCTTCCAGCCGGTGGTGTACCTGCGGCAGGGCCGCTGTGACGCACCGCAGTCCGAGCTGAACCAGGCCTGCGTCGCGGCGCACCAGCCGGGAGCCACCGTGCAGCTCCAGACTCGGAGCGCCTCCCCGGGCGCTGGGACGTACTTCATCGTGGTGGATGGACTGTCGGACACGGGCGGAGCCTTCGACCTGGGGGTCGAGGTCGGTGGCCGCGCCGCCCATAGCTGCGCCGACGTGCTCCCGCTCACCGGCCAGCGCTTCACCGTGCGCGGCTCGTACTCGGGCGAGGATGACTCGC
>NZ_DASVSO010000683.1:0-11407 GCF_036388035.1 Archangium sp. | reverse complement strand
CTCCGAGTCCAACCTCACCTACTCCAACGAGTCCGGCGCGCTCAACGAGGGCATGAGCGACATCTTCTCCGCCTACTGCGAGAGCTGGACCAAGGGCTGGGGGATGGACGCCCCCGTCTGGATGATCGGCGACGACATCTGGACGCCGGCCACGCCCAACGACGCGCTGCGCTACATGGCCAACCCCACGCAGGACGGCTCGTCGAAGGACTACTACCCCGAGCGCTACACGGGCTCCTCCGACAACGGTGGCGTGCACTGGAACTCGGGCATCGCCAACCTGGCCTTCAAGCTGCTGTCCACGGGCGGCACGCACCCGCGCGGCAAGACGACTGTCACCGTGCCGGGCATTGGCGTCCAGAAGGCGGGGAAGATCTTCTACGAGGCCAACGCCAACTGCATGACCTCGTCGTCGAACTTCGCGGCGGCCAAGACCTGCACCGAGCAGAAGGCGTCGTCGTTCTACGGGGCGGCGGAGCTGGACGCGGTGACGAAGGCCTGGGAGGCCGTGGGCGTGGGCATCGCCGTGCCGCCGCCGACCACCAGCCCGCTGACCAACGGCGTCGCGAAGACGGGCCTGTCCGGCGCCACGGGCAGCAACACGTACTACACGCTGGTGGTGCCCGCGGGGCAGGCCAGCCTGAAGTTCGACACCACCGGTGGCACGGGTGACGTGGACATGTTCGTGAAGTTCGGCTCGGCGCCGGACTCGGCCACCTACGACTGCCGTCCGTACAAGGGCGGCAACGTGGAGAACTGCACCTTCACCAACCCGGCCGCGGGCACCTGGTACGTGATGCTCAACGCCTACTCCGCCTACTCGGATGTCTCCCTGACGGGCCTCTACGGCAGTGGCAGCACGGGGGGCGGCACGCCGACGCAGGAGACGCGCAGTGGCTCCGTGGCGTCCAGCGCGTGGTCTCCCAGCTACAGCTTCAGCGTGACGGCGGGGACCCAGTTCAAGGTGGTGATGACGGGCACGGGTGATCCGGACCTCTACGTCCGCTTCGGTGCGGCGCCCACCACGACGGCCTACAACTGCCGTCCGTACGCCTCGGGCGCTTCCGAGACGTGCGACGTGGCCGTGCCCGCTGGCCAGACGACCGCCTACGTCGGCGTGCGTGGCTACACGTCGGCCACGTACAACCTGACCATCAACTACACCAAGCCGTAATTCCGGCGGACGGTGTCGTATGAGCGACGGGCGGTCCTCCTTCTCGGGGGGGCCGCCCGTCGTGCTTGCGGGGCCCGCCTAGCGCCGCACCTCGATGTCGCGCGCGAGGCTCTCGCCGCCTCCCACCAGGTCGAACGAGGCGCGCACCGGCATGCCCTCGGCGAGTGTCTTCAGGGAGATGTGGCGGCCCCGGCGCAGGCCCCGGCTGCGGCCGTCGATGCGCAGCTCGTAGACATTGCCCTCGTCGTCGCTCACCTCGATGGTGCCGGGGCGCACGCGCTTCACCCGACCGTCCACGGTGCCAGTGGCGATGGTGACCTGCTCGAGAGGCCGCTCGGTGGTGCCGCTCGTGTCGCCCGCGCGTGCCGCCGCCGCGGCCTCGCGGAACCACGCCTTGTCATCGTCCTGGGGGGTGGGGCGGGCAGGCTCGCGCTCCCAGGCGGCGGAGTCCGTCTCCAGGAGCTGCGAAGGATGTGGCTCCTCGTGTGTTCCGCTCGCCTCGACCGGTGACTCGGGCGTCTCAGGGAGCCTGGCCGTCTCGGGACGGGCGGCCTCGGGCATGGGGGCCTTCGGCTCCGGCCGCGGCTGCGCTGGCTGGACGGCCATGGCGGGCAGGACGGCCGCGACGGGGGGCGCCTCGGAAGGAGCGCAGGCCTCCGTGGGCGCCGAAGTGTCGCAGGCCGGACCTTCCGGCTCCGGTTTCCGGCATCCCGCCGAACAGAGGACACACCACCCCAGCAGCCCCAACCCCACGGCCCATCTCGCCATCCCACCCTCCCCACACTCGCCCGGGGGAAGGTGGAGCGCCAGGGCCGGCGCGGCAAGCCTCCCTCCGGAGCCCCGTTCCGTGGGAAAGCCGCGCTAGCGCCCGGAGTCCGGCGCACGCCAGCGCTCGATCAACTCTCGCGCGCTGCCGCCGCGCTCCAGTCGGGCCTCCGTCACGGCGAGGTCCGGCCCCAGCTCCAGGACGAAGGCGAGCGTCGGCTCGCCGCGCAGGTGGTAGCGCAAGTCTCCGATGCGCACCCGCGTGCGTCCGTCCGCGCCGGGGGCCGAGGAGATGACGGGGAAGCGGGCCCAGGCGAGCGCCTCGTGCACGGTGGGTACGGCGCGCACGGCGGCGGGGAGCGCGTCCGGGGTGGGCCGGGGGAGGCGGCGCTCCTCGCGCGGGGGCTCGTCCGGGGACACCGTCCCGGCCACATATTCGGAGGGGAGGACGGCCACATAGCGCCAGGTGGTGAGCGAGAGCCACGCGGGGAAGACCTGCACCCGCTCCGCCAGGGGCCAGGCCTCGCGCACCCGGGAGGTCAGCGCCGCCTGGAGGACGCCGCGCAGGCCCACGTACGCGGCCGAGCACGCGAGCCCCACGAGCAGGGCCCGCCTCCAGTGGACGCGGCGGCGCCAGGCCCACCCCGCGCCGACGAGGAGGGGGAGGGTGACGAGCGGGTCCACCACCATCGTCCAGTCGAGCGTGAGGCGCTGGTCGGAGAAGGGGAGGAGGAGCCGGGTGCCCCAGCCCGTCCACAGGTCGGGCAGCAGGTGGGCCACGCCGAGCGCGAGCAGGCTGGAGAGGTAGACGGGGAGGAAGCGGGCGCGGCGGAAGACGAGCAGGGCGAGCCCGGTGGCGGCGAGGGCGACGACGGGCGCGAAGGCGAGCGCGTGCGACAGGCCGCGGTGGGCGCGCAGGGCGTGGTCGACGGAGTTGGCGGCCGGCAGGAGGGTGTCGAGGTCGGGCAGCTCGGAGGCGAGGACGGAGCCGAGCAGGACGGCCTTGTCGGTGGGCGAGAGCGGAGCGTCGGCGGGGGCCTCGGGCCGGCGCAGCGCGGCGAGGGCGAGGCCCAGCAACCCGTGGGTGAGGTTGTCCATGGCCTCACGCTCCCAGGGCGCGAGCCACGGCGTGCACGTGCGTCCGGACGAGCTCCCGGGCCCGCGTGAGCGCCTCCAGGGTGGAGGGGACGTAGCCGAGGCACAGCACCACCTCGTCCTCGGGGGCGGCGCGCGCGCCCAGCGCGGTGTAGTCGAGGTTGCGCGAGACGGGCTCGCCCTCGGTGTCCGGGGTGAAGCGGCCGAAGACGGCGGCGTGGGTGCCCCGGCCGGGCGCGGTCTCCTTCAGGGCGAAGAGCTGGCGCACGGCCTCGAGCGCCTCGGGCCGGGCGGCGAGGGCCTCCGCGTCCACGGGCCCGGCGAGCTCCCACTCGAGCAGGCGCAGGCAGCCGCGGACGAACTCCACGTCGGTGATGACGATCCCATAGAGGTACCAGTCCGCGCACGCCGCCTGGACGAGTCGCGCCTGGGCGTCCGAGAGCCAGGTGAAGGAGGGGCAGGTGAAGGTCTCGCAGATGTCGGCGCGGTAGACGCCGCAGTCGCGCAGATCCTCGCCGCCCGTCACCTTCGGGTGGCCGAGGCACCCCACGCGCGTGTGCTCCGCGTCGAGGAAGCCGAGCAGCGGGCAGACGCGCACAGCGGGAAAGAGGGGAGGCGTGGCGTGGCGGGCCTCCAGCAGGGCCCGGGCCGCGCGCTGGTAGGCCTCGGGCTCCCGGGGCAGGGGGCGGAAGGTGGCCGTCTGCTCGGCGAGGCGCTCGGTGAGCGTGGCGCGCGAGTGGTCGCGGAAGTTGTAGAGGCCGCAGCAGGCCCCACAGGAGGCGCCGCGGCCGGGCTGGCACAGGTGGAAGGAGACGGACATGTCAGAACCACTCGGGCCGCATCCGGGTGTACGAGTCCTCTCCCGAGCGGCACAGCGCCACGAGGTTGGACACCCGGGGCAGCTCCGTATGGAGCCAGTACTGCGCCGCGGCCAGCTTGCCCTCGTAGAAGTCCCGGCCCTCGCCACCGCGCGCGAGGCCCTCGCGAGCCGCCGCCGCCTGCGCCAGCCACCGCCACGCCACCGCCAGCACCGAGAACAGCTCCATGTAGTGCGCGCTGTGGCGCAGCATCCGCTCCACCTCGCCCGCCATGCCCGCCGCGCCCAGCTCCATCGTCAGCGCCAGCACCTCGCCCATGGCCTTGCGCAGCGACTCGCCCCACTCGGCCTCCACGCCCGCCTCGCGCGCCCGCTCCACCGTGGCCTCCACCTCCTCCGAGAAGGCCTGCAGCGCCGCGCCGCCCCCCGCCACCACCTTGCGCCCCAGCAGGTCCAACCCCTGGATGCCCGTGGTGCCCTCGTGGATGCTGTTGAGCTTCTGGTCGCGCAGCCACGCCTCCGGCAGGTACTCGCTCGAGTAGCCGTAGCCGCCGTGCACCTGCACCGCCAGCGCGTTGGCCTCGTAGCCCTTCTCCGCGGGGAACGTCTTGGCCAGGGGCGTGAGCAGGTCCAACAGCAGCCCCGAGCGCCGGCGCTCCTCCTCTGTCTTCCCGTGGGCCGAGAGGTCCGCGTACCACGAGGCCGCCGCCAGCAGCGACATGCCGCCCTCCACGATCGCCTTCTGCCGCAGCAGCATGCGCCGCACGTCCGCGTGCTCGATGATGGGGCGCTGCGGCCGTGCGGCGTCCTTCTCCCACGAGGGGCGCCCCTGGGGCCGGCTCTGCGCGTAGGCCAGCGACTCGTGGTAGGCCACCGAGGCCGTCGCCACGCCGTTGAGGCCCACCATGATGCGGGCCTCGTTCATCATCTGGAACATGTGCGCGAGGCCCCGGCCCGGCTCGCCCACCAGCCATCCGCGGCAGTCACCGACCTCGCCATAGTTGAGCGCCAGGCTGGGCAGGCCCTTCCAGCCAATCTTGTGGATGACGCCCGCCACCCGCACGTCGTTGTCCACGAGGCGTCCGCCCTCGGGGCGGCGCGAGGGCACGGCGAAGAGCGACAGGCCCTTCACTCCCGAGGGAGCGCCCTCGATGCGCGCCAGCGTGAGGTGGACCACGTTCTCCGTGAAGTCCTGGTCCCCGCCGCTGATGAAGATCTTCGAGCCGGTGATGCGGTAGGTGCCGTCTCCGGCGGGCGTGGCCTTCGTGCGCACGTCCGAGAGGCTGCTGCCCGCCTGTGGCTCGGTGAGGGCCATGGTGCCCGTCCAATCGCCCCGGTACATCCGGGCCATGAACTCGTCCTTGAGGAAGGGCGTGCCGAAGGCCTCGATGAGGTGTGCCGCGCCGCTGGTGAGGCCGATGAAGCCGTAGGCGCTCAGGTTGCCGGCCATGAGGTAGGCCGAGGCCAGCGAGTACACCGTGAGGGGCAGTTGCTGGCCCCCCGCCTCGACGGGCCGCGTGGCCGCGAGCAGGCCGAGGTCGACGAGCTGGGGGTACAGCTTGCGCATCAGCGGGTGGACGTGGACGCGGCCGTCGCGGAACGCGGGGGGCTCGGCGTCCATGAGGCGGTAGGTGGGGAAGAGCACGTCGCGGGCGAAGCGACGCGTGCTGTCCAGGAAGAGCGTAAACGTCTCGCGCGAGTGCTCCGCGAAGGTCGGGAGCCGGCAGAGCGACTCCGCGTCCAGCACCTCGTAGAGCTGGAAGTCCACGTCGCGGTCGGAGAGCAGGGGGTTCGAGGTGGGGGCGTTCATGGGGGGAGTGTTATCCCATGGCGGCGTGGGATTACAGGAGAGCAGGTCCTCATGCGTCAGGCTCTCGCCTGGGCTTGGCGTGACGAGGAGATGCACGCCGTTCTCCCGCGCGCCGCTGCCAGGGTGTCAGACGACTCGAAGCTCACGAGATGCCGGAACGAGTCCTTTGACACCTCATATGCAGGGGCTAGGTTCCCACCGTGAACGTCGAACCTTCCCCCACGACTCGTCGCGTCGTCTTCGGCAGTGCCGTGTATGACGTTCTCGTTACCGCACCCTTCGCCACGCCGTGGACGGCGGACGCGGTGGTTTCCGTCACCCGCTCGCTGCACCAGACGCTCGGCCTGGGCGGCGAGGTCCCTCCGCTGTTCGCGCCAACCCACCTCCTTTTCGTGAGCCTCTTCGGCATCATGACGACGTTATGGGCGGTGGTGCGTCTCGTGAGGCCCACGCGCTTCCACGGCACCATCGACACGGTGGGCCGGGCGCTCTTCTCCCTGTGGATGGGTGTGGCACTCGCCGGGGGTGCGAGCCACCTGATCGCCGGCTTCCTCTTGGGGGAGCTGGCGTGGATGTTCGCCCTGGCCGGAGTCCTCCTCGCGACGAGGAGGACTCCCGTCGCACCCGCGGCGGAGACTCACTGAGAGCGTGCGTCACCGCTTGCCAGCGCCTGTCCCAACCAGAGCACGCCCAGCCCGAGTGGCACCGCGTCGAAGGGCTCGGCGTGAACCGTCTCCGCGCCCGTGTGCGTCGCGATGAGCCGCCAATCGGAGGGCTCGCGCCGGAAGACCTCCAGGGTGCGCGAGAGCGGATCCACCAGCCACGCATGCGCCACGCCCTCGCGGTGGTAGAGCGGCAGCTTGCGCTTGCGATCCACCTCGCGGGTGGAAGGCGAGAGCACCTCACATACCCAGTCCGGCGCGAGCGTCACGAAGAGCTCCTCGGGAGAGGGCGGCCGGGGCAGGCGCTCGCGACGCCACCCGGCGAGGTCCGGCACGAGGATGTCCCGGCCGAGGTGAAGCTCCGGCTCGAAAAGAATCCACCAGCCTCCGGGCCCTCCCTCCCCCAACGAGAAGGGATTGGTCAACCTGCCCACCAACATGGAGACGGCATGGGCATGCCCCGTGGCCGGCCTCGGCGAGGCCACCAGCTCGTCCTCCAGAATCTCCCCCACCCACCCGACCGGCAATGCCTCGATGTCCTCGTACGTCGCCGGCTTCTTCCCCTTCGCCATCACTCGCCTCCTGGTGGTTCAACCGCCGCGGGACGCTCTCCCCTCCTGACTCCTCCAGTCTACCCGGCCGTCTGACATCCTGAGTAGGGTCGAGCCGCCTCCCGCCAGCGCTCACCAGCGGTGCGACAGGCCCGCTCCCGCGTACACCGTCAGTGGCGGTGCCGGCTCGAAGTAGCGTCCCCGGCTCGCGTTCACCCGCACGTTGTCGCTGTAGCGCGCCGACAGGAGGTTCTGCAGCCCCAGGAACGGGCTCACCTCGAAGACCCCCATGGGGAAACGGTGCCCCAGCCGCGCGTTCACCACCCAGGCGGTGTGCTCGCGCACCGTGTTCGCGTCGTCCGCGTACAGCCCGCCCACGCTGTACGTCTCCACCGCCGCCAGCGCCCCGCTCGCGTGCTGGTACACCGCCTCCGCTCCCACCTGGTGGGCCGGAATGCCCGGCACCTGCTTGCCCCGGAGCTGCTTCCCCTGCGGCGCGTAGTCGCGGAACGTCGCCTGCAGCGCGTTGTACGCCGCGCGTACCCGGAACTCCTGTGTCAGCTTCGCCTCCAGTGCCACCTCCGCCCCCAGGTGTCGCGAGCGCCCCGTGTTGCGGAAGTATGCCCGGGCGTTCTCGTCCTCGAAGCGCACCAGCCCGTCTCGGACCCGCACCGCGTACAGCGCCACGTCGTAGCGCAGCCGGCCCCACAGCGTCCCGCGCGCCCCCAGCTCCACGCTTTCCGCGTGCTGTGGCTTCAAGTCCCGCGACAGCCCTCCGCCCGTCCCCTGCGGCAGCGCCAGCTCCGTCGTCGTCGGGGCCTCGAAGGACTGGGAGACGTTCGCGAACACCGACACCTCCGGCCGCGGCGCCCAGATGAGCCCCAGTCGTCCCGTGGGCTGTCCGAACGTCCGCGTCCCCGTCCCGTCCCCGTCCGCCTTCAGGAAGTCCGTCACCGCGTAGCGCGACACGTCGTACCGCGCCCCCGCCACCAGCGTGAGGCGCTCGCGCAGCTCCAGCTCCTCCTGCGCGAAGAGGCCCAGCGCCGTCACGTCCTCGTCCTGGTCGAGCTGCGACGTGCTCCCGGGCTGGCCGTCCACGTTGTCGAAGTTCTTCCGCCGGTCCGCCTGCGCATGCAACTCCGTCCCCAGGGTGAAGCGGCTGCGCAGGCCGAGCAGCGGCGCCCGGTTGCCGTAGCGCACCGCCACCCCGTCGAACCTCCGGTCGAACGCCACCACCACCGAGGGCAGCGCGTTCTGGAAGCGCCGCAGCGCCAGGAAGCCATTCGCCTCCACCTCGTGGGACTCGCCCAGGCGCCGACGGTACGTCAGCCCCAGCCGGCCCTGCCGCACCGACTCGCCCGCGCGGAAGAGCAGGTGGGTGGGCGAGGCCTGCCGCGGATCCGCCTCCGCCTCCTCCCGCGTCAGCCCGCCCGCGTCCCCCGCCTCGGGTGCGTCCACCAGCGACAGCACCGCCTTCAGCTCCGAGCGCTCATCCGGCGCCCATTGCACCTTCCCATTCAGCAGCACCTGCTCCGTGCCCGACAGCCGCCGCCAGCCCCGCTGCGTCAGCCGCGACGCGCTCACCAGCCAGCGCACGTCCCCGCTCTTCCCCCCGCCCTTCACGTGCAGCTTCCACAGGCCCTCGTCCCCGTGCAGCGTCCGCGCCTCCACGAAGGGCCGCTCCGGGCCCTCCTCCGTGGTGATGCTCACCACGCCGCCCGCCGCGTTGCCGTACAGCGACGAGGCCAGCCCCCGCAGCACCTCGATGCGCTCCGCCGAGGCCAGGTCCAGGCTGTCCACGTTCGTCTGCCCGTCCGGCATCGTCTCCGGGAAGCCGTCCACCACCACCGTCACGCCCCGGATGCCGAAGGCCGAGCGTGCCCCGAAGCCGCGGATGGAGAGCCGCAGGTCCTGCGAGTAGTTGTTGCGGCTCTGCACGACGAGCCCCGGTGTCGCCACCAGCCCCTCGTACAGTCCCAGCGTGGGGCGAGCGTCTTGAATGTCCTCCCGCTCCACCACGCTCACCGCCGCCGGTGTGCGGCTCAGCGGCGTGGGCACCTTGGGCGCCACCACCGTCGTCTCCTGGCTCGTGGCCGGTGGAGGCCCGTCCTCGGGGGCGGGCGTCTGGGACAGCGTGGCGGACAGCAGCGCGCAGGGGAGGAGCCAGGACATCCAGAGGGCCTTCGCGGGTGGGGACCGGGCGGGAAGGCCAGTGTGTACCGGCCCCAACGCGAGCGCACCAGCGCTCCACCTGCTCTCGGTGGAGCGAGCGGACAGGCGGGGACTCCTCTCATCCCCTCCCCAGCTGGCCAGTCCATCCGGTGAGTGTCCGCTGGTGGAAAGCTTTCGGCCCGGTGGAAAGGGAGGAGCCGTCCCGGGCTGTTCTGGCGCTGTTAAGGTCCCATCCCCCTTCATGAATCCGACCGAGCAACGAGCCCAGGATGTGCACACGCCGCTGAGTGAAACCCTGGGCCGCTCGGAGGGGGACATCTCCTTCCGGCAGATCGCCGAGACCATTCCCCAGCTCGTGTGGACGGCCCGGCCCGATGGCTTCCACGACTATTTCAACCAGCGTTGGTACGACTACACCGGCAGCTCTTTCGAGGTGACGCAGGGGGAGGGGTGGCGTCTGCCCTTCCACCCGGAGGACGTGCCGGAGGCGCAGCGTCGCTGGCAGCACTCGCTGCGCACCGGTGAGCCTTATAACGTGGAGTACCGCTGTCGGCGTCATGATGGGGTGTACCGCTGGTTCGTGGGCCGCGCCCACCCGGTGCGCGACAGTGCCGGTCGCATCATCAAGTGGTTCGGCACCTGCACCGACATCGAAGAACAGAAGCATGCCGCGACCTCGCTGGAGTTCCTGGCCCAGGCCAGCTCGCTGCTGGCCTCCTCGCTGGACTACGAGACGACCCTGACGGCCCTCACCCGGCTGGCCGTGCCGCGTCTGGCGGATTGGTGCGCGCTGGAGATTCAGGCAGAGGACGGTCAGGTCCAGCGGCTCGCGGTGGCCCATGTGGACCCGACGAAGGTGGCGCTGGCCCACGAGCTGCGCCAGCGCTACCCGCCGGATCCGAGCGATCCCCATGGCGTGTACGAGGTTTTGCGCACCGGCCGCTCCATCGTGTTCCCGGACATCTCCGACGAGCTGCTGGTGGCCGGCTCCCGGGGGGACCTGGAGCTGCTGCGCATCTCGCGTGAGCTGGGCCTGCGCTCGTCGGTGATGGTGCCCCTGAAGGCGCAGGGCCGCACCTTCGGGGCCCTCCAGCTCGTCACCGCCGAGTCCGGCCGGCGCTTCACCCCCGCGGACGTGGCCTTCGCCGAGCAGCTGGCCGCCCGCGCCGCGCTGGCGGTGGAAAACGCACGCCTCTACCGCGAGGCCCAGGAGGCCCTGCGGCGCAAGGAGGAGGAGCAGCGCAACACCGAGACGCTCCACCGCATGGGCCTGTCGCTCGCCTCGGAGCTGGACCCGACGCGGCTCGTGCAGAGCATCACCGACGCCGGGGTGGCCCTGAGCGGGGCGGCCTTTGGCGCCTTCTTCGAGAACCGCGTGGACGAGAACGGCGGGCAGTACCTCCTCTACACGCTCTCGGGCGTCTCCCGGGAGGCCTTCGCCAACTTCCCCATGCCGCGTGCCACCGCCGTCTTCGGTCCCACCTTCCGGGGGGAGGGCACCCTGCTGCTCGAGGACGTGACGAAGCACCCGGACTACGGCAAGAGCGCCCCCTACCATGGAATGCCCAAGGGCCATCTGCCGGTGCGCAGCTACCTCGCCGTGCCGGTGAAGAGCCGCTCGGGCGAGGTGCTGGGCGGACTGTTCTTCGGCCACCACGAGCCGGGGCGCTTCCAGCGCGTGCATGCCCACCTGGCGGAGGGCGTGGCCGCGCAGGCCGCCGTGGCCCTGGACAACGCGCGCCTCTACAGCGTGGTGCGGCAGGCCGAGGAGCGCTTCCGCTCGCTCATCCACGCCACCGCCCAGGCGGTGTGGGTGACGCGGCCGGATGGAGAGGTGTTGGAGGACTCCCCCACCTGGCGGGCCTTCACCGGACAGACACGCGAGGAATACCGGGGGTTTGGCTGGCTGTCTGTCGTCCATCCGGAGGACCAGGAGCGCGTGCGGCGGGGGTGGGAGGCGGCGCGGGCCCTCAAGCAGCCTTATGAGGTGGAGATGCGCCTGCGCCGGCCGGATGGGAGCTATGCCGTCACCCTGTCGCGCGCGGTGCCCGTGCTCCACGCGAATGGCAACGTGCGCGAGTGGATGGGCACCAGCACGGACATCACCGCCCAGCGCCAGGCCGAGGAGGCCTCGCGCCGGTTGGAGAGCGAGCAGCGCGCCCGCCAGTTGGAGGCCCTGCGTGCCGAGGTGAGCGAGGTGCTGTCCCGCGAGGACTCCCCCTCGAACCTGATGCAGGCCTGCGCCGAGGCGATGGTGCGCAGCCTGCCGGTGCTGCCCGTGGTCGAGGTGTGGGGGTGGAACTCCGAGGCCCAGGTGCTGATGCTCAAGGGCCACGCGGGGCTCCCCATGCCCGCCTCGTT
>NZ_DASVSO010000682.1:0-12708 GCF_036388035.1 Archangium sp. | reverse complement strand
CCCGCGCCGCATCCAACGCCGCGTCCGGCCCCGGCGGCGAGCCCAACAGCTCCGCCAGCGCCCCCTCGCTCTGCTCCCCGTACTCCTCCGACCGCCCCCTGCCCCGCCGCTTCAAGTACTTCAACCGGTTGATGCAGTGGTTCTTCCCAATCCGGAACAACCACGTGGACAGCTTCGCGTCCTCGCGGAAGCGCGTGAGGTGCTGGTGGGCACTCACGAAGATGTCCTGCACCAGATCGTTCGCCTCCTCACGGTCTCCCAACATCCGCACGCAGAAGTCGTAGAGCCGGTCCTGGTGCGCCCGCACCAGGGACTCGAAGGCCTCCGGCTCGCCCCGCCGCAGCCGCGCGAGCAACAACCGCTCCTCGCGCGCCGCCGCGTCGGACTCGCCAGTCACCGACGTCCCCTCCAGTTCCATCCCGAGCACCCCGCTCGAAGGCACCGGTGACCTCCCGCGCGACCTGTCCCGCGCGATTCCATCCTACCCCACCCCACCGCTCCCCGTTCCGCGACCTTGGACAACGAGGTCGCGGAAAGGTTCCCGCCCATTTCCCGGGCTATTCGGGGGCGTTGCGGTTGGGGTTCTTCACGCCCATGAGCTGGGCAGTGACGAACTCCTCCAGCTCTCCGTTGAGCACCGCGTCCACGTTGCCCGTCTCCACCCCGGTGCGCAGGTCCTTCACCATCCGGTAGGGCGCGAGCACGTAGGAGCGGATCTGCGAGCCGAAGGAGATGTCCTTCTTCTGCGCCTCGGCGGCGGCCTGCTCCGCCTCGCGCTTCTTGAGCTCCAGCTCGTAGAGGCGGGCCCGGAGGATCTTGAAGGCCATGTCCTTGTTGGCCGACTGCGAGCGCTCCGTCTGGCAGGTGATGAGGATGTTGGTGGGCAGGTGGCGCAGCTGCGCCGTCGAGGAGGTCTTGTTGACCTTCTGGCCGCCCGCGCCACCGCCGCGGATGAACTTCAGCTCGTAGTCCTTCTCCGGGATGTCGATGTGGATGGTGTCATCGACCTCCGGGTAGACGTCCACCGAGGCGAAGGCCGTCTGCCGGCGCGCGTTGGCGTCGAAGGGGCTGATGCGCACGAGCCGGTGCACGCCCACCTCGGCCTTGAGGAAGCCGTAGGCGAACTCGCCCTCAATCCGCAGCGAGACGTTCTTGAAGCCCGCCTCCTCGCCCTCCTGCTGGTCGTTGATCTCGACCTTCCAGCCCTTGCCCTCGCAGTAGCGCGCGTACATGCGCATGAGCATCGCGGCCCAGTCCATCGAGTCCGTGCCGCCCGCGCCCGCGTTGATGTCCATGAAGCAGTTGGACCGGTCCTGCTCGCCCGAGAGCATCCGCGCCAGCTCGAGCTTCGCCACGTCCGCCTCGAGCGAGACGAGCGAGGCCTCGGCCTCCTTCGCGCTGTCCTCGTCGTTGGCCTCGGCGGCCAGCTCGAAGAGCACCTGCGCGTCCTCCAGGCCCCGCAGCGTCTTCTCGAAGGTGCCCACGCTCGACTCCAGCGTGGACTTCTCCTTGAGCATCGCCTGCGCCTTGACGTTGTCGTCCCAGAAGTTGGGAAGCGTGGACTCGCGCTCGATCAGTGCAATGCGGGACCGCTTGCGGTCGAGGTCAAAGATGCCCCCGGAGCGCCATGAGGCGCTCCCGCAGGCCGTTGATCTTCTCCGTCGAATCGTTGTTCGCCATGGATGTCCTCAGTGTGCGCGCGAGGGGACCCCGCGCGCGATTGCCGAATCTTCCGTCTCAGGAAGCCTTCAGGGAAGAAGTCAGTGATTCAGAGGCCGCGCCCGTCGCGGGAGCACAGCTCAGCTTCAGAGCCGCCGCCATCCCCACCGACATGGGCAGGATGAAGGCGATGAGGCGCCAGTTGTCCTGGTCGAACATGGGCAGCACCTTCAGCACCAGCCCCACCTCGCCCAGCAACGCCAGCTTCCACCACAGGCGCCACAGCCGCTCGCGCGCCTTCGTCGAGCCGAACATCATCTGGAGGCCCAGCGGCACCGCCAGCACCGTGAGCGGGTTGGCCAGGAAGAGGTTCTCGTTGCGCCACGTCACCGTGTGCTCCGTGCCCAGCCACATGACGAACAGGGCCAGACCCGGGATTCCGAACACCAGCCCCATGAGCACGTTCTGCAGGCCGAGCAGGATGCGAGGAGCCCGGGCACCGCTCCGCCGGCCCCACAGCGCCAGGCCCACCGCGGCCCCACCGAACGCCAGGCCCAACACGAGCAGAACCGGCCCGTACTTCGGCGGCTCGGGGGGAGTGGCCGGGCGGCCCTGCGCCTCGTAAAGGACGGTGGTCTTCGCCACCAGCGGCTGCTTCTGCCCGTCCTCACCCACCACCTGCATCTCCGCCGCCTGCCGCTCCAGCTCGTCCGGGAGGAACGCCTCCTGCCAGCGGGTGACGGGCCGGTCGATCTCATCGTTCATCAGGAAGTCGAGCAGCAGGCTCATGCCCGGGCCGACCGCCGTGTAGCGGCGCGTGTGCTCGCGCAACGTCATCCGCCCGGGGCCGCTCATCGCCTGGTGGAACTGCCCGCCCACCACCTTGTCGATGCCGTCGCGCAGCCGCGTCACGCAGTTGTCGTCGTAGTGCTGGTACAGGTAGTTGCGGTTCTCCGGCAGCACGTTCTCCGCCAGGAAACGCCCCATCTCCACCTTCTTCGCCGGAGACAGGTTCAGCTCCTGCAGCCGCACGTCCCGGTTCAACGAGCGGTAGAAGCGGAACGTCGCCGAGGGGCTCGCGTCGTCCACCCAGAACTCGAGCCGCCCCATTGCGTAGCGCATCAGCATGCGCTCGTCGAAGGAGAACATCCCGTAGTTGTAGAGGCGCGAGCGCTGCAGCCGTCGGTCCTCCACCACCAGCGAGCCGTGCCCCCACCACGAGGCCACGTCGTCGCCGGGCCCGAAGGTCACCAGGTAGATGGCGAGGTCCTCGCCCTGGCTCTCGCCCGTCCCCCAGGGAGGCAGGTCTTGGGCGCGGGCCGTAGTCGCGGCCAGCAGCAGGCCGAGCAGGCAGGTCAGCAATGGGGCAAGGCGGGGCATTGTCCGTCCCAACAAACGAGGGCGGGCCTACCTATCATGCGTAACGCCCGACTCAACCCCGTGTGTGCTCCCCAGGTGAGCGGGCGTTCAGTCCATCCAGGTCCCCACGGCACGACGGAGGCCGTCAGGTCATGAGCTTGCGGGCCCGGGGGGCCACCGCGTCGCCCACCATTCCACTCTCGCCCAGCAGCTCCTCCTCCGTGCGCGCCATCTTCTGCGCGTCGCGGGGGCGCTCGTGGTCGTAGCCCAGCAGGTGCAGCAGCCCGTGCGCCAGGTAGCGCGCCACCTCGGCCTCCAGCGTGCGCTCGTACTCCTTGGCCTGCCGCTTCGCCGTGTCCAGCGAGATGACCACGTCCCCGAGCTGCCTCGGCCCCGGCGTGCCCTTGGGCAGGTCCCCCGCCGGGAAGCTCAGCACGTCCGTCGCCTTGTCCTTCTTGCGCCACGTGCGGTTGAGCCGGCGGATGGCGTGGTCGCCCACGAGCGAGATGGACAGCTCGCTGCCCGTCAGCTCCAGCTTCGCCAGGAACCTCTCCGCCAGGTCCGTCACCTGCTTGGCGAAGCGCTTGCCCTGCGGGTGCGCCACCTGCACCGTCACCCGGTTCTCCTCGGGCTCCTCGGCGGCCTCCTCGATGTGGGCCAGCTCCACCCGGAAGGCCGGCGCGCAGACCGAGTAGTAGTCACACGCCCCCTGCCCGTCGTTGCGGTACACCACCCGCTGGCCCCGCGGCACCAGCCCCATCTCCCCCTCGCCGATGACCTGCCGCTTCCGCTCCACCACCAGCGTCAGCTCGCCCTTGAGGACGATGACCACCTCGTCGAACTCGGGCGTGTGTGCCGGCTCGGACCAGCCCGGTGGCGCCAGCATCCGCGCCACCGACACGGACTCGGTGCCCGTCGTCTCGACCCCCACGAACTCCTCGATGCGCTTCCCGTCCTCACGCGGGACGATCTTGCCCTTGCGCAGCTTCACGTTCGGCCTCCTCCGGCCTCGTGCCTCAAGTGCCCGCCGGGCGCGCCTTGCCGCCGTCCTGCTTCGTGCCCGCCACCGCCAGCGCCGGCCCCTTGGGGCCCGCCTGCAACGCTCCCGCCGGGTACTCCGGGCGCGCATGGTAGATGCCCTCCAGCGTGTGCAGGAAGGACTGCGAGATCAGGTTCAGGTCCCTCAGCGTCAGGTCGCACTCGTCGAGCTGCCCCTCGGAGAAGATGAGGTTGATCATCTTCTGCACCTGGGCCTGCAGCCGTACGGTGGTGGGCTCGGTCAGCGAGCGCGTCGAGGCCTCCACCGCGTCGGCGATCATCACCAGCGCCGCCTCGCGGAACTGCGGCTTGGGGCCCGGGTAGCGGTAGATGCTCTCGTCGATGGGCGGGGCGCCTTCCTTGCCCTCCTGCTCCTTGACGGCCTTGTGGAAGAAGTAGCCCACCAGCCGCGTGCCGTGGTGCTGCGGAATCGCGTCCGCCACCAGCTTGGGCAGGCGGTACTGGCGCGCCATCTCCAGCCCCTCGGTGACGTGGCGCTTGATGATGACGGCGCTCATCGCCGGGGCGAGGCTGTCGTGCTTGTTCTCGCCCTTCTGATTCTCCCCGAAGTAGAGCGGATTCCGGCCCTTGCCGATGTCGTGGTAGTACGCGCACGAGCGCGCCAGCAGCGGGTTGGCCCCAATCGTCTCCGCCGCGTTCTCCACCAGCGTGCCGATGATGATGGAGTGGTGGTAGGTGCCCGGCGCCTGGACGATGAGCTCCTTGAGCGCCGGGTGGTTCAGGTTGGCCAGCTCCAGCAGCTTCAGGTCCGACGCGTAGCCGAACACGGACTCGATGAGCGGCGTGAGCGCCATCACCATCACCGGCACCGCCACCGCGGTGCCCGCGAAGGCGAACAGGGCCGTGAGCAGCGTATCGCCCGTGAGTCCCTTGCCCTCGGCCAGGAAGAGGCAGAGCACCGCCAACAGGTTGACCCCGCCCGTGGTCAGGCCCGCCTTGAAGATGCCCACCCGGTCCTTGGCCCGGGTGACGCGGTCCGCCGCCACCAGCGCGCCCACCAGCGCGTAGATGCCGAAGGACAGCGAGTTGCCCAGCATCACCCCGACGAGGCTCGCCAGCACCAGCGCGAAGAAGAGCGCCAGCTCCTCGGAGAGGATGAAGCGCACCAGCATGGCCCCGGCCGCCACCGGGAAGGCGTAGTAGAAGGCCTCCAGCGGCAGCGTCGCGTACCGGTCCTGCACCGCGTCCGCGATGGACACCCAGAGCTGCAGCAGGCCCAGCATCAGCACCAGCAGCAGGCCCAGCAACAGCCCGTCCTTGCGCGTGGGCCGGAAGCGCCGGAAGGCCGCTCGGCAGAAGACGTACGTGGCCGAGATGAGCAGCGCCACCAGCCCCGTGCCGCCCACCTGGAGCTGCACCAGATCCAGCCGGTCCGTCTGCGAGCGCATGCCCCGGATGGCCACCAGGTGCGTCTCGTTGACCAGCTCGCCGTCGCCGATGACCCGCTGGCCCTTCTTGATGGAGATGACGGCGTCCTTCACCGCCTCCGCCGCCTGACGCCGCCGCGCGTCCGTCTCCGCCAGGTTGATGGTGAGGTTGGGCCGCACCAGCCGCTTGGCCAGTCGCAGCGCCGCCCGGCGCTGCACGCCCGGCGAGTCCGGTAGCAGGTTGCCCGGAATGGAGGCGAAGCGGTCCAGCTCCGTGTGCGCCTCGCGCACGTCCACCACCGTGGGCGCCGTCCCCGCCAGCATCTGCTCACCGTTGTGCCGCAAGTCCCTCACGGTGAGGCCCTGCGGCCCCTGGCGCGACATCTCCTCGCGCGAGCCCGCCACGTACACCGGCGCGGGCTCCGAGAAGCCGTACGCCCGCTCCACCAGCAACAGCGTGGCCGCCTCCACCGCCTCGGAGAAGCGCGCCACGGACAGCGCCTGGAAGTCCTCGGGCTCGAGCGCCGCGTCCCTGCGCCCGAACAGGAGCACCTGGAAGTCCTCCCGCAGGGCGTCCAATTCGCGGCGCTGGCGCTCGCGCTCCTCCGGTGACACCGCCGGCCTGCGCGCCTGCTGGGCCCTCCCGCCCTCCGCCGTCGCCTCGGCGCCTTCCCTGGCCGCCAGGCGCCTGCGCATCTCCGCGAAGGCCCCGCTCGTCGCGGCGCGGACCTCCGACACCACCCCCGGGCTCAGGTCGTACACCGGCCGCACCGCGCTGCGCGCTTCCTGGCGCCGCTGCTCGGTCATCGCCTGGTGGATGATCTCGTAGTCCCGCCCCGCCTTGAAACCCGCCGGCGAGCTCGCCCGGAAGGGCTTGCCCAGGTGATCCTCGGTGAGGGCGGGAATCTGCTGGCTGAAGAGGCCCGGGGAGATGACGAAGCCCGCGGCCACGGAAACGGCCGCCAACAACAACAGGCTCGTCAGGCGTCGGCCCCACCGGGGACCGAGCCGGAAGCGGCGGGCGAGCGCGTCCAGCGGACTGGGTCCGGGGGGCGACGGGTCCGGTTCGGTCATGAGATGGTTCAACCTATGGGAGGCGTGACGGGTACTTCAAGCACGGAGGGCGGCGGATTTCTTCCCGCCGCCCCCAGGCGCCTGCTCGGTCCCTGAATCAGGGAAGTCAAGGGGTTGACGTGTCCGATTCCGACGGCTTGCCCGGAGCCGGGGCCCCCGAGGCCTCCGCTGCCTTGAGCGCCTTGGCCGCCTGCTGGGCCGCGTCGAAGCGGTCGTAGGCGCGGATCACCTCCTGCACCAGCGGGTGGCGGACCACGTCCACCTCGGTGAACTCGGAGATGTTGATGCCCTCCACGTTCTTGAGGATGGAGCGGGCGTGGTGCAGACCGCTCATCTTGCCCGTCGGCAGGTCCACCTGCGTCACGTCGCCGGTGATGACCGCCTTGCTGTTGTAGCCCAGGCGGGTGAGGAACATCTTCATCTGCTCGACGGTGGTGTTCTGCGCCTCGTCGAGGATGACGAAGGAGTCGTTGAGGGTGCGGCCGCGCATGAAGGCCAGCGGGGCCACCTCCACCACTCCCTGCTCGATGAGGCTGTTGGCGCGATCCACGGCCATCATGTCGTGCAGGGCGTCGTAGAGCGGGCGCAGGTAGGGGTTGACCTTCTCGGCCAGGTCACCCGGAAGGAAGCCCAGCTTCTCGCCGGCCTCCACCGCGGGACGCGCCAGGACGATGCGCTTGACCTTGCGCTCCTGCAGGAAGGACACCGCCATGGCCATGGCGAGGTACGTCTTGCCCGTACCGGCGGGGCCGATGCCGAAGACGATGTCGTGGGCGCGGATGGCGTCCACGTAGCGCTTCTGCGCGAGGCTCTTGGGGGCGATCTGCTTGTTGCCCGAGCTCTTGAGCACCGCGCCGAGCATGACCTCCTGGAGGGACTCGGCGCCGCCGCGACCGAGCACCTTGATGGCCTGCTCGACGTCCTCGCGGTAGACGGGTCGCCCGGCACGGATGACCTCCTCGAGGTTCTCCACCAGCCGCACCGCGAAGGCCACGGCGTCAGAGGGCCCGGACAGGTGGAGCTCGGTCCCCCGCTGGCCGACCCGGATGCCGAGGCGGCGCTCCATGAGCTTGAGGTTTTCGTTCTGGTTGCCACACAGCGCCAGCGTCGTCGCGTTGTCGCGGACATCCACCTTGGCGGAGGTGGGGCTCGCTGCGGGGGCCTCTACAGTGGCGGAATTTCGCAATTCGTCCAATCCCTCAATCCCTCGGGGCGGGTTCCAGGCCGAAAATCGACCTCACACTTCAAGCTAACGTCCCTCCGCTGCCAGCGAAAGGCGGAAGCAAGCAGTCCGCCTAGCGCAGGGGAGGTAGCAGGATGAACTGCCGTTCTGACGTGCGGCGATAATAGTAATCGTCCCGCCAGGGGTAGCGCAGATCTTCTCGCTGGAGGAGTCCTCCCTCCACCAAGGCCTCGAGGCCTTCGGGGAGAGCGCCCTTCTCCAGACGGAACACCTCCAGCGCCGCCTCGATTCGGGCCTGTTGCGCGCGCGACAGAAGCCGTTGGGTCGCCGGGTCCGCGTACGAGGAAGCCGACTCGTCGCCCAGGTCCCAGGTGTCCGGCTTGAGGCGCGAGCCCACGAAGCCCAGCGCGGCCAGCACCATCATGGTGACGACGCCCCGGGCCACCATGCCGCCCACCCGGACGAACAGGCCGGCGCCGCCCCCCGAGGCCGCCCGCCCCGTGGGCTGGATGCCGCGGATGTAGTCGAGGTTGAGGAGGTTGACGAGCGCCTTGGAGGTCTCGAACTCGCCCAGGCAGCTCAGGTCCACCAGCTTGCGCACGTCGCGGCCGGGGGCGATGAGGCCGTAGACGCGGCGCTCGGAGCTGCCGATGGACTTGAAGTCGCCCTTGTTCTCGTCCTTCTTCTCCTCCTTCGCCTCGGAGAAGGCGTCGTCGAAGGAGGCATCGAAGTCGTCCTCCTTCTCAACCCGGGCGGGCAGCTCCTTCACCTTCTCGAAGGTCATCGCCTCGTGGGAGATCTTCTTCCGGACGAGGGGCCACTCGTCCACCATCCGGAAGCCTTCCATCAGCACGCTCTCGGCGCGCAGCGGGCTGATGAACTCCCCGTCCGCGGAGACGTCCTCCACCTTGAACTCGTAGGTGCCCGACTTCCAGCCGAAGAGCCCATAGAGGGTCTCCGTCACCTGGAGCTGCATCATCTGCTTGAGCTTCTCGGCGGTGATGAAGCCGCTGGAGATGAGCACGTCGCCGAGCCGCTTGAGGGTGCGCTTCTGCACGTCCAGCGCGCTCTCGAGCTGCGGCTCGGTGATGAGCTCGGCCCGCACCAGCATGTTGCCGATGAGGTCCTTCTTCTTCCGGGTGATGCTCTCGGCCCGGACGATGTTGCCGTCCCGGAAGAAGACCTGGACGTCCTGATCCTTGCTCTTGAGGTAGAGCACACCGGTCTTCTGCTGCTGACCGATGAGCTGCAGGATGTCCGCGATACCGAAACCCTTGAGCGTTCCCGAGAGGGCCATTGTCGTTCCGACCTACTCGTTCTGGCGGCGGTACAGGCCGCGCAACGTCAGAAGGTGAAGGGGGATGAGGATGAGCAGCAGCGGAGCCAGCTTGAGGTACAGCGGCATCTCGCCATACGGGGCGCGCAGCACCCCGGAGCGCAGCAGCACGCCGGACACCGCCAGAAGGAAGAAGAAGGCGTAGAGGGCCCCGCGCACCGGCAGCCCGTGGAAGAGGTGGCCCGCCCCGGACACCAGCGCGCCGAAGGCGTACGACACGCCACTCTCCAGTCGGCGGTGGCGCTCGATCTCGATCTGCTTGCGGGCCCGGACGCGCGCCTCCACCGCTCCCTTGTTGCGGGAGAAGACGTTGACGCACTGGGCGCACGTCTTGGCGGCCACGCCCAGCTCCTTGTCGCAGCGCCCGCACACCGGGCGACCGCACTTCTCGCACTCGCGCGAGGCCCTCACCTTCTGGCCCGCGAAGCCCCAGCCGAAGGCGAACAGCGCTCCCAGCACGGGCAGCATCCAGGCCGTCCCCGCCGAGCCCTTCCCGAGCAGCCGGCGCGAGAGCTGCGCCTCCACCCGCTGCGCCGCCACCGGATCCTCGGTGTCCGGCATGTCCACCTCGGTGATCGTCGGGCTGATCAGCAGGCGGTTCATCAGCAGGCGCTCATCCAGCGGGCGCTTCCACATCAGCAGGGAGCCATCCAGGCGCTGCGCGGCGCCGAGCGCATCGCGTGCCCGCTGGTTCTCCACGCCGATCAAATCGTCCGGGGCCACCGCGGCCCGGCGGCGGTACACCTCGGCGAGGTTGAAGGCCGGAGCGGCCAGCCCCGGGTCCGCGCCCGAGGCCTCGGCGTAGATGCGCGCCGCGCCGTCCTGGTCCCCCGTGGCCAGCATCGCGTTGCCCAGGTTGGTCATCAGCCCCGCGTGGCCGGGCCGCAGGGCCGCCGCCGCCTTGTAGTGGGCGATGGCCTCCTGCATCTGACCGCGGCGGGCCTCGAAGCGACCGAGCGCGAACAGCTCCGCGAAGCCGGCCTGCTTCTTCTCGTGCCGCGCGCGCACCCGGTCCGCCACCTGCTCCACGGCGAGTCCGCCGCGCTCCAGCACGTAGACGTCCTCGGCCACCGTCCCGGCGAAGCTCGCGGACAGGGCCATCTTCCCGGCGGCGAACGGCACCAGCGCCGCCAGCACCAGCAGCACCGCGGCCACCGCCCGCTCCGACACCGAGAGGTAGAAGGCCACCGACACCAGCAGCAGGAGCAGCACCGGCACCAGGCCCAGCCGCAGGGAGATGGGCGTGCCGATGAGCAGCAGTACCGCCAGGGCCGCCGTCTGCCACCTGGCCGCCGCCTTGGGGAAGAGGTGGTGGAAGTCATGGAGGAAGAAGCGCACGCGCCGCGCGAAGAGCACGCCCACCACCACCGCCGCCGTGGCCAGCACCGCCACCAGGAACACCGCCCCGAGGTCCGCCATCACCGGACGCCGGTAGCGCGGATCCTTCACCATCACCGAGAGCGCGGCCTTCACCTCGCGGAAGTACGGGCCCACGTCGCCCGCGGAGCGGCGCATGTAGGCCTCGGCCAGCGCGAGCCGCGCGTAGGGCAGGTTCGGCGAGAGCGTCACCGCCTGCTCCACGAGCAGCAGCGCCCCCGCGGAGTCGTTGGCCTTGCGCCGGCCCTCGGCCGCCCGGATGAAGGCGATGCTGAGCGCCTCCATGTCCAGGGCCCCCACGTCGTCCTTGAGGTCCACCAGTTCCTGCTGGGCCTTGCGCGCCGTCTCCATGTCCAGCGCGGCCACGGCCTTCTGCCACTTGTCCCAGGCCTGCTGCAGGTCCGCGTCCGTCACCCTCGGGGTGAGGATGGTGGGCGGGGGAGGCCGGACCACCGGCGCCGGGGCCGGCGGCTGCGCGGCGGCCGCGGGGGTGGGCACGGGCGTCTCCTCCACGCCCGCCGACGGCTCCGCCTCGGCCTCCTCGTCTCGCGACGCGCCCTTGCCCTTCTTGCCACGGCCCCGCGGCGCGGCCTCCTCCTCCACCTGCTCCTCGGAGTCGTCGGCGTCGAGCTCCTCGGGCGTGGCCATCTCCTCGGGATCCAGATCCTGAGGATTGACGTAGCCCTTGGACGGGGTCGGGTTCTGCTTCTGCTGCTTCGATGCCTTCGGCTGCGCGTGCGCCCACTGCAGGGGCGTCCACAACGTGAGGCACATCAGCAGCGACAGGATGCGCAAGAGGGAGGAGCGCGACATTCGAGGGCCCGATGATAGGCGACGGGCCACCCCCACGGAAGTTGTCATGTCCCTCCAGGGGTTTTCCCGTGTTAGCAGGAGCCCGCTTGCTCGGAGAGGAGAAGGAAACGTGAGTGCAGCAGGGGAGCAATTGGACAGGCTGGTGGAAATCATGGCCCGCCTGCGGGCCCAGGATGGCTGCCCTTGGGACAGGGAGCAGGATCTGCGCTCGCTGCGTCCCTACCTCACCGAGGAGGCTTTCGAAGTCCTCGACGAAATGGATCGAGTGGCCGAGGGCGGCCCGTGGCGCCCGCTGTGCGAGGAGCTGGGGGATCTGCTCTTCCAGATCGTCTTCCATGCCCGGCTCGCCGAGGAGCTGGGGGAGTTCTCCATGGCGGACGTGTCCGCCTCCATCAGCGACAAGCTCACCCGCCGCCACCCGCACGTCTTCGGGGAGAAGCAGGCGGATGGCACCCCCCAGGTGCTGGCCAACTGGGCGAAGCTCAAGGCGCAGGAGCGCAAGGAGAAGACGGGCCGCGAGGGCTCGGTGCTCGACGGCGTGCCCACGGGGGCCCCGTCGCTGCTGCGCGCCGAGCGCCTCACGGAGAAGGCCAGCCGCATCGGCTTCGACTGGCCGAGCCTCCAGGAGGTGCGCGCCAAGCTGTACGAGGAGCTGGGGGAGCTGGACGAGGCCATCGCCTCGGGCAACCGGGACGAGCTGGAGCACGAGCTGGGGGATGTCCTCTTCTCCCTGGCCAACCTCGCGCGCTTCATCCAGACGCCGGCCGAGGACGCGCTGCGCATGGCCAGCCGCCGCTTCACCACGCGCTTCCAACACATCGAGTCCGCCCTGCGCGCCGAGGGCGTCCCCCTGGGAGAGGCCACCCTGGAGCACATGGAGCGCCACTGGCAGGCGGCCAAGGCGGTGGAGAAGGGCCTCCCCCCGCCCACCCGCGTGCCCCGCGCCCCGCTCGTCTCCCTGCGCCTGCCGGTGGGGGACCTCGCCGCCCAACGGGCCTTCTGGGACCGGGTGGCCCCGCTGCTCGGCTGGGGCTCGGAGCGGGGAGGCCCCGACGAGGCGATTTATGGGGATGGGCTGTACCGGCTCGTCTTCACCCCGGGCCCGGCGGCCCCCTCCCCCGCCACCCTCACCTTCGGCGCCCCCTCGGCCGAGGCGGTGGAGCGGCTGCGCACCTCCCTGGAGCGCGCCTCGCCCGGGTGCGTCCTGGAGGGCGGGGGCGCTTCGGACCGGCTCGCCTTCCGGGATCCCTCCGGACTCCACTGGGAATACGCCTTCGGGGCCCGGTGATTGATACGTTCCGTGCGTCTGATCCATGGCATGGATCACGCAAGCCTTGACGCTTGGTAGGCGCCGAAGTAGGTACGGCGCCTCTTTTCCACAGCCGTACGTTGGAGATCACCTTGGCCAACACCAAGTCCGCAGAGAAGCGTAACCGCCAGGCGCAGAAGCGCCGCGCTCGCAATGTCAATGTCCGCAACAC
>NZ_DASVSO010000681.1:0-5041 GCF_036388035.1 Archangium sp. | reverse complement strand
GATCATGTCGTCCGCGTCCAGGAAGGTGATGTACTTGCCGCGCGCCTGCTGCAGCCCGGTGAGGCGGTTCTCCCCCACCAGCGTGGGCTCGGGCTGGAAGATCTTCCGCACCTTGGGGTGCTCCAGCTCCCGCACCAGCTGCGTGGTGGTGCCGTCCGTGGAGCCCCCCTCCACGATGATGATCTCGAAGTCCTGCAGCGTCTGCTTGTCGAGGCTGACCAGCGCGTCCGACAGGAAGCGCCCGTAGTTGAAGCAGGGGATGATGACCGAGACGAGCGGCTGCTCGGCCGGCCAGCGGTCTCCCTGGAGCGAGCCCGGGCGCAGCTTGCCGAACACGCCCTGCTCGACCTGGCGATAGAGCGACGAGGCCTTGTCCACCAGGGGCTGGGGATCCGGCAGGCGCCGCAGCGGCTCCTCCACGGCGACCTCGACGACGCGATCCCCGACCTTGCGCACGGGCTGCAGCACGTTCTGCTGGAGCCAGCGGCGCGCGGGTTTGGGCATCGCCAGCCGCGCCATGGCCAGCGGCAGCCGCCAGGCCCGGGACGGCTCATCCTTCATGTCCACCAGCTCCTGCGCGAACTCGAAGGCGCGGTGCGTCTTGTAGTCACGCACCTGCTGCTCGCGCACATCCAGCTCGCTCTGGAGCTTGAGGTTGGAGGACTGGAGCTGTTGCAGCTTGCGCTCCATCTCGAGCATGCGCTCACGCAGCAGCGTGGCCTCATCCCCCGTTTTGGCGGGCCGCTGGCGCTTGGCGCGCGGCTTGGACCTGGGCTTGGGCGCGACCTTCTGGTGCAGGGGCAATACGTCGCCCAGCGGCTCGTCCGACTTCTGAGAGGAAGCCGGAGACCGCTCTTCCCTCTGCCCGACCGTGGCATCCAGCGCTTGCTTGCTTCCCTGGCGATTCATGACCGTTCTCACTCACCGGCGGCACACCGCCCCCCCCCGGGGTGAGGAGCTGACGGGTGGCGCTGGGACGCACAGGGTTTTGCCTTTCGCCGCACTCTGCCGCGGGGGATCCGGCCTTCCCCACATGCCCCGACGCGGCCCAGTACCCCGACCCGGCTGGCGGCGTGTGTTACGGGATTGATGTTGAGGTGTCAAGGCAGCCAACCCGAGCGAGCAGGCGGGAGCCAGCACCCCTTCCTCGGCCCAAAACCCCAGGCGCCAGAGAGAGGACGCGAGCGCTCCAGCGCGTCACCACCCTCCCCGCGCAGCGCGGCTCCTCGCCTCGTCTCTTGACCGGCTCCGCCACACATGCTTTGGAGTCCAAGGACTTCAAATCAGAAGCGCTACCGCTTCCAGTCCGCGTGGAAGCGGGCGAGCGACTCGGTCAGTCCCATCGGCCGGGCCCGCAGCTCACCCCGGGCCTTGTCCACCCGCAGCCCCGAGCGCAGGGGACGTGGCGCGGGCAGCTTCAACTCGGCCAGCTTCACCGGGACGATGAGCCCCGCGTCGAAGCCGAAGACCGCGCACACCGCGCGGCCGAACTCCACCCGGCTCAGCACCTCGGCCCCGCAGGTGTGCCACACCCCGCCGAGCCGGCGGACGCCCAGCTCGGCCACCATGGCGGCCACGTTCTCCGCGTAGCTGGGCGAGACGATCTGATCCTCGAAGAGACGAACGGGCTGGCCCTTCTCGAACGCGCTCAACAACCAGGCTCCGAAGTTGAGGCGGCCCGCCACCGGGGGCCAGCCATACACCACCGCCGTCCGGGCGATGGCACACCCGGGCGCGAGCACCCGCGCGGCCTGCTCGCCCATGTGCTTGGTGACGGAGTACACGCCGCGCGGGTTGGGCAGGGCCTCCTCGGCGTAGGGGCCCGCGTCGCCATCGAAGACGTAGTCGGTGGAGACGTGCACCAGGTGCGCCCCGGCGCGGCGCGAGGCCCGGGCCACGAAGGCGGTGGCCTCCACGTTGGCGGCGAAGGCCAGCTCCGGCTCCCGCTCGCACGCGTCCACCTCCGTCATGGAACCGCAGTGGATGACGGCCTCGGGGGAAGCCTCCGCGAAGGCGATGGCCACCTCCTGCTCGCGGGTGAGTTCGCAGGAGAGGTACCGCCAGCTCCCCGCGGCGCGACGCTCACCCCGCCCCAGCCCCAGCACCTCATGTCCCTGCTCCGCGAGCAGGTGGCACGTCCGGCTCCCGACGAGCCCGTTCGCCCCAGTCACCAGGATGCGCATGGGCCTACCCCATCACCTGGAGGCGGGTGCTGTACTGCGAGTCGAAGTAGTCCCGGTAGGCGCCGCTCATCACCCGCTGCCACCACTCGCGGTTGTCCACGTACCAGCGGACCGTCTCGTCCAGGCCCTGCTCGAAGGTGTGCGCGGGCGTCCAGCCCAGCTCGGCCTTGATCTTCGAGGGATCGATGGCGTACCGCCGGTCATGCCCCGGACGGTCCTTCACGAACTTGATGAGGGACTCGGGCTTGCCCAGCAGCGAGAGGATGGCCTTGACGATCTCGATGTTCTTGCGCTCGGCCCCGCCGCCGATGTTGTAGACCTCGCCGGCCCGGCCCTTCTCCAGCGCGAGCAGCAGCGCCTGGCAGTGGTCCTCCACGTGGAGCCAGTCGCGCACGTTGGCGCCATCGCCGTACACCGGCAGCGGCTTGTCGTGCAGGGCGTTGACGACCATGAGGGGGATGAGCTTCTCGGGGAACTGGTAGCGGCCGTAGTTGTTGGAGCAGCGCGTCACCACCACGTCCAGGCCGAAGGTGTGGTGCCAGGCCAGCGCGAGCAGATCCGAGCTCGTCTTGGAGGCCGAGTAGGGGCTGGAGGGCTGGAGCGGCGAGGTCTCGGTGAAGGCGCCGGTGGGGCCCAGCGAGCCGTACACCTCGTCGGTGGAGACCATGAGGAAGCGCTTGACGCCCTGCTGCCGCGAGGCCTCCAGCAGGCGCTGGGTGCCGAGCACGTTGGTCTGGACGAAGACCTCGGGGCCGAGGATGGAGCGGTCCACGTGGCTCTCGGCGGCCAGGTGCATCACCGAGTCGATGGCGTGCTCGCGCAGCAGCTTCTCGACGAACTCGCGATCACCGATGTCGCCCCGGACGAAGACGTGGCCCGGATCGGACTCGAGGTCGATGAGGTTCTCGAGGTTGCCGGCGTACGTGAGCGTGTCGAGGTTGACGAGCTTCCACTCGGGCCGGACGCGGCGCAGGTAGCGGACGAGATTGGAACCGATGAAGCCGCAGCCGCCGGTGACGAGGATGTTCATGGAGCCTGCCACGAAAACGAAGAGGAGACCCCGAGTAACGGAGCCACAACCAACCGTCAAGAGAGCCTCACTCGCGGGCTTGTGCGCTACACGGCCTGGGTTGTAAGGGAGCAGGCGCCTTGAGCCCTCCGCGACGAGACCCGCGCTCCCCCGCTCCCCCACCCCGAGCCGTCCACCAACTGGTTCCCCGGCTCGCCTGGGGAGACGCGGTGGGCAATCAGGTGCGCTACCTGCGAGAACTGCTGCGCGGTTGGGGCTATGCCTCGGAGATCTACGCCGAGCAGTGGGACGAGGAGTGTCGCGAGCAGGTGCGCCCGGCCCGGGACTACCCGCGCGAGGCGGACGCGAGCTCGGTGCTGCTCATCCACCACAGCTACGAGTCGAGGCTCGTCCCACTGGTCAAGCGCTCGCCGGGCCGCAAGGCGCTCGTGTACCACAACGTGACGCCCGCCCGGCTGCTCGAGGGCTTCGAGCGCAAGGTCGCCGCCGGCTGCGTGGCGGCCCGCGAGGAGCTGCTCGCCCTCCAGCCGCTGGTGGAGTGCGCGTTCGCCTACTCGCGCTTCAGCGCCGAGGAGCTGGTGGCCGGTGGCTTCCCCCATGTCTCCGTCATCCCCTTCGCGGTGGACTGGCGCGCCTTCGACGTGGCGCCGGACCCGACCTTGCGCGCCGAGCTGGAGGACGGCTGCGCCAACATCCTCTTCGTGGGCCGCGCGGTGCCCAGCAAGCGCGTGGACGACGTGCTGCGCGTCTTCACCGCCTACCAGCGCCTGTACCAGCGACGCAGCCGCCTGCTGGTGGCCGGCTACCTCAACCGCGACTCGCCCTATGGGGCGTGGCTGCTCGGACTGCGGGAGGTGTTGGGCCCGGAGCGGGTGTTGCTGCTCGGGCGGGTGAGCGCGGCACAGCTCTCCGCCTGCTTCTCCGTGGCCACCGCGTACCTGTCCATGAGCCAGCACGAGGGCTTTGGCGTCCCGCTGCTGGAGGCCATGTACCGGGGCGTCCCGGTGGTGGCCTACGGCGCGGCGGCCGTGCCCGAGACGATGGCCGGCGCGGGGCTCGCCACGCTGTCGGGAGACCCCGTCGAGGTGGCGCAGCTCCTCGCGGTGCTGGAGCGCCAGCCCGAGCTGCGCACCCGGGTGGTGGAGGCCCAACGGGCCCGGCTGCGCGGCCTCGAGCAGGACGCGGTCGCCACCGCCGTCCGCGACGCCCTGCGCCCCCTGCTGGAGGGAACGCTCCCCCACCCCACTCCCTCCACCTCCGGCCATGGGGTGGAGCTGGTGTGCCCTGGCTTCTCGGCGGCGCCGGAGGCTCCCATGTCCCGCTTCACGCGGAGGCTGGCGGAGCGACTCCCGAGGGCGCGCGTGCTGTCGCTCCACGCGGGCGCGCTGCTGACGTCCGCCGCCCCCGCCGTGGACTCCGCCGGAGCCGGCGAGGTGTGGCGCTTCAGCCCCGATCTGCCCCTGCCCCGAGAGGCTTCCGGCGAGCTGCCGGGCTCCTCGGCCCTGGAGACCGCCGTGTGCGCCTCGGAGGCACCCGCCCTCTTCCTCGGCGCGGACACGCGGGTGGCCTGGGACGCGGTGCCTCGCCTCGGCGCCCGGGCGTGGGGGGTTGTCTCCTCCTCCGAGCGCTTGTCGGGCTCCCCCGACTACGGCGATCGGCTGCTCGCCCTGGACTCCGGCCGGATGGACGAGGCCGTGAATCGCATCGCCCGCATCCTCGAAACGCGTGGAGCTTCCCGTGCGCGCTGAAGACCTGCTGACCCGAGAGCCCTCCGCCGAAGCCGTCGCCGCCGAGACCGCGCGGCTTCCCTCCGTGCCCGACGCCGAGC
>NZ_DASVSO010000680.1:0-4027 GCF_036388035.1 Archangium sp. | reverse complement strand
CAAGCCCGCGGGGCTCCCCATCCACCCCACGGCCCGTTACCACAAGGGCACGCTCGTCTCCCTGCTGCGCGAGCGTTTCGGAGAGGCCTTCGCCGAGCCCGCCCACCGCCTCGACCGGGAGACGAGCGGCGTCGTCGTCTGCGGGCGCACCACCGAATCCTGCCGCGTCCTCGGCCGGCTCTTCGTCTCCCGCGATGTCCACAAGGAGTACCTCGCCCTGTGCGAGGGCCACCCGCCCGAGGACTCCTTCCACGTGGACGCGCCCATCGCCGAGGGCACCGAGCTCATCCGCATCGCCGTGCGCATCGACCCCGTGCAGGGCAAGGACAGCCGCACCCGCTTCAAGGTGCTCCAGCGCTTCTCCCGCGACGGCGAGCCCTTCGCCCTGCTGCGCTGCTACCCGGAGACGGGCCGCCAGCACCAGATTCGCATCCACCTGCGCGAGGCCGGCTTCCCCCTGGTGGGCGACAAGATGTACGGCCCGGATCCCGGCTACTTCGACCGCTTCAGCAGGCACTGCCTGGAGCCCGAGGCCTGGCTCCGGCTCCGCCTGCCGCGCCACGCCCTCCACGCCGCGCGTATCTCCTTCCCCCATCCAGGCACTGGAGAGACCGTCACCTTCGACTCGCCCCTGCCCGGGGACCTCCAGGACTTCATCGCGGGCCAGCCGTGAGGAATCCGCCATGAGTCAGGCCCGCGTTCCCCCAGACGGCTCCAGCACGCAGGAGGGGGTGCCTCCGGATGCCCTCCTGGACGTGCTCGTGGAGGGAGTGGTGGTCTTCGACGCGAGCTGGCGCATCACGTACCTCAACACCGTGGCCGCCCGGGTGCTCGGGCGCCAACGCGAGGATCTGCTCGGCCGGGTGTTGTGGGACGAGTACCCCCAGGCGCGCGGCTCGCCCTTTGGCGAGGCCTACCTGCGCGCCATGGCCGAGGGCGTGTCCTTCACCGTCGAGACCTTCCTGGGCCAGCTCGGTATCTGGCAGGAGGCGCGCCTCGTGCCTCGGGGGGACCACCTCGTGGTCATCTTCCGGGACGTGACGGCGCGGCGTCAGGCGGAGGAGGCGCTCGAGAAGAGCACGGCCCGGCTCTCGCTGCTCCAGGCGGTGACGGCGAAGCTGTCCGCGGTGGCCTCCGCCGAGGAGGTGGTGGACGTCATCGTGCGCGGCGCGATGAAGGCCGTGGGGGCCTCGGGGGGCTCGGTGGGCTTCCCGGAGTCAGGGGGGCAGATGCTGCGATTGGTGGCTTCCGAGGGGTTCTCCCCCGAGCTGGTGCGCAGGTACGAGCGCCTGCGGATCGACGCGGAGATCCCCATCGCTCGCGTCTTCCGCACCGGTGAGCCCGAGTGGCTGGGCTCGCCCGCGGAGTTCGCGGCGCGCTACCCCCAGCTGGTGGCGGAGGTGCTGGACTTTCCCGCCCGGGCCTTCGCCTGCCTGCCCATGCGCGCCAAGGACACGTCCCTGGGGGCGCTGTCACTCGCCTTCGATCAACCTCGCACCTTCGACGAGGCGGACCGTGGCTTCATGATGGCACTGGCACACCAGGGGGCGCTCGCGCTCGACCGGGCCCGGCTCTTCGACCGCGAGCAGGCGGCGCGCGCCGAGGCCGAGTCCCAGGTGACGCACCAGCTGCGCGCCCGGCAGGAGCTGGAGGTGCTGGCCCGGAGGCTGCGCTTCCTCTCCGAGGCCAGCACGCTGCTGGTTGGCTCGCTCGACTACGCCACCACGCTGGAGAACCTGGTGCGGCTGGCGGTGCCCGAGCTCGCGGACTGGTGCGCGGTGTACATGCTCACCGAGGGCGGGGGCGTGGAGCTGCTCGCGGTGATGCACGAGGACCCGTCCCGGGTGGAGCTGGCGCGGGAGTTCTCGCGCCGCCAGCCCATCGACCTGTCCGCTCCCAGGGGCGTGGGCAAGGTGCTGCGCACGGGCCAGTCGGAGTGGGCACCCGTCGTGCCCGAGGAGGCGATGCTCGCCGCGGCGCGCGAGCCCGAGCTGCGGCCCCTGCTGCGGGCAGTCGGCCTGCGCTCCTTCCTTTGCGTGCCGCTGATGGCACGTGGCCGGGTGCTGGGCGCCCTCATGCTGTCCCATGCCGAGAGTGGCCGGCGCTACGACGAGGCGGACCTGCGGCTGGCCGAGGAGCTGGCGCGCCGCGCGGCCCTCTGTGTGGACAACGCGCGGCTGTTCCGCGAGTCCCAGGACGCCATCCGCCTGCGCGACGAGTTCCTCTCCATCGCCAGCCACGAGCTGAAGACGCCCCTCACCTCACTGCGGCTACAGCTCTCCCTCATCGAGCGGCTCATGAGCGAGGAGTCGCGGCTGAAGGTCAGCGCCAAGATGGAGGCCGCACGCCGCCAGGTGGACCGGCTCGCCAGCCTGGTGAACATGCTGCTCGACGTGAGCCGCATCGCCACCGGCCGCGTCACCCTGGAGCTGTCCGAGGTGGACCTCAACCATGTGGTGCAGGAGGCCCTGGAGCGGCTGCGCGAGGTGTTCGAGCAGGCCGGCTGCGCCGTGACGTTCCAGGCCGGGGGCCCGGTGGTGGGGCGCTGGGATGTGCTCCGGCTGGACCAGGTCGTCGTCAACCTGCTCACCAACGCGGCCAAGTACGGGCAGGGCCACCCCATCCACGTCCAGGTGGAGGCGACCGCCGAGCAGGCCCGGCTCACCGTGCGCGACGAGGGCATCGGCATCGCTCCGGAGGACCTGCCTCGCCTCTTCGGGCGCTTCGAGCGCGCGGTGAGCGTCCGGCACTACGGCGGCCTGGGCCTGGGGCTCTACATCAGCCGGGAGATCGTCCAGGCCCACGGCGGGCGGGTGCGCGTGGACAGCCGCCCGGGGGAGGGATCCATCTTCACGGTAGAGCTTCCGCGCGGGTAGGCTTCCCACGTGGACCTCGCCAACGCGACCCGAAAGCTCCAGACGCTCCGCTCCCTGATGACCGGTCACACAGACCGGAGCGAGGAGCGGCTCATCCTGGAGCTGCTCGAGGGCTCGACCGCCGCCGAGCTCAACCACCTGCTGCTCAACGTGGACCTGGACGCGTTGCTCGCCGACGTGGACGACCGTGCCGTCGGCCCGGACCATCTCACCGCGCTGCTGGAGCTGCTGTGTGAGAAGCGAGCGCGTGAGCTGGGCCTCCCGCTGCGTGCCGCCCTCGTGTCCGCGCTCCAGAAGGGGAGCACCCACGCGCTGGCCGAGCGCATGGTGCGTGCCCTGTTCCTCGGGCTGCACGGTCGCGAGCTGACGGAGTTCAAGAACCTGCTCGACGGTCGCGGCAACTCCCACGACCTGCAGCAGCTCCTCTTCCACGACATCGACGACGCGCCCATCCGGCAGGAGATCCTCACGCACATCCGCCGGGAGGCCGAGGCCGCTCCGAGCGGCGAGAACAAGGTGCTGAGCGACATCGACGACACCTTCCTCGCCAACTGGAAGGACACGCGCTACCCGCCGAAGACGGTGTACCCGGGCGTGCTCCAGTTCTACCGGGAGCTGGACCGCGGGCCGGGGCTCATTCCCGGGCGCGAGGGGGACCTCACCTTCGTCAGCGCGCGGCCGCAGGATCCGCTCGGCCTCATCGAGGATCGCACGCTGGCCACCCTGCGCACGCACGGCGTGTCCTCGGCGGTGATGCTCTCCGGCGCGTTCACCCACCTGCTCGGCAACGCGCGCATCGCCGCCATGAAGCTCGAGAACTTCAGCCGCTACGTTCAGCTCTATCCCGAGTACGGCTTCGTCTTCACGGGGGACAGCGGGCAGGGTGATGTGGCCTTCGGGGAGCGGATGCTCGCGACCTGGCCGGACGCGGTGCGGGCCGTGTTCATCCACGACGTGGTCGCCACCCCCGAGCCCGTCCGTCAGACGTGGCGGGACAAGCGCATCTTCTTCTTCGACACCTACGTGGGCGCCGCGGTGGAGGCCTTCGAGGTGGGCGTCATCGCCCGGGACGGAGTGGCCCGCGTGGCCCGTGCCGCCCAGGAGGACCTGGGCCATGTGCCCTTCACCTCGGAGGCCCAGCGTCAGGCGCG
>NZ_DASVSO010000679.1:0-2575 GCF_036388035.1 Archangium sp. | reverse complement strand
CCTCCCACGGGGCAGGAGCTACAAGGACATACCGACGGAGGACAGGCTGGGCGACGAGCTGCAGGCGGCCGTGAAGGAGGAGGCAGCGAAGTGGTCCCGGGCCGAGCTGTCGGAGGCGGAGCGCGACGCCATCCGCGAGCTGCGGAAGAGGGGAAAAGAGCACTGGGCGAATCTGCAGGAGCGGCAGGCGCGTGGGCGGTGGGTCGAGAGACAGGTGGCTGACCGCTTCCCGCATCTATCCTGGAACGAGCGAGGCGTGGACGTCACGGGCCCGGCAGGCCAGAGCTACCACTACGAGATCCTGTCTGGTACGGAGTCCAACTTCGCGCTGCACGGGCGCCGGATGGCGAGCACCTTCTTCCGCATGATCTTCTTCTGAGGGGCGCGTGACTCCCAACATCCACTACGAGAACCGAGAGCTTGAAGGCGAGCGGTTGGAGTTTCCCAAGCACGCCATCTACTGGCTCGGCCCAAACGTCACGCTTCGCCACTGCACCCTTGTCATCAGCGTCGCCACGCGGTGGCTGCACCTGTTGTCGGGGCAGCTGGTCGACTGCACCATCCAGGCGAAGAGCGAGTTGAAGAACCTGCGCTGGGCGAGGATGGGGTTGATGGGGTGCCGGTTCAAGGGCCGGTTTACCGGCAACGACTTCGGCTTCCGCGAGGACTCCATCGACAAGTGGCGGCTCGGCGGAGTGACGGACTGCGACTTCTCCGAGGCCCGGCTCGACGCCTGCCGGTTCTACAACTGCGACATGAAGACGATTCAACTGCCACGCTGGCCGTGCTTCACCATACTGGACCCAGTCAGGCGCGCGGCGGAACTGGCCCGCTTGGAGTGGCCCGGTCTGTTCGGTCCGGTGGTCATCGAGGGCCTCGCGGAACAAGAGGCAAGCGTGGTGGCGCTGACGTACCACGCGCCCACGGTGGCGGAGCGGCTCGACACGACGGCCGAGGAACTCCGTACGGTGCTGGAGAGGATTTCGGGCGTCGTCATGTAGAGCGCCTCACGGCTCACGCGTGGAGCTCTTCGTGCCTCCCGCCGCGGGGCTGCTCGTCCCGCGGCGCCTGCATCCTCCGCTGCTGCTTCTTGCGCGCGTGCAGGCTCAGCCACACCGAGGCGCCGATGCACACCACGATGATCGCCACCGAGAGCAGCGGCGGCACGTGAATCCAGTCCGAGACGATCATCTTCAACCCGGCGAACCCGAGCACCGCGGCCAGCCCCCAGTGCAGGTAGCGCAGCTCGTGCACCGTCTTGGCCAGCGCGATGTAGAGCGCGCGCAGCCCGAGGATGGCGAAGACGTTGGACGTGTAGACGACGAAGAGGTTGTGGCTCACCGACAGCGCCGCCGGCACCGAGTCGATGGCGAAGGCCACGTCCGTCAGCTCGATGGACAGCAGCGCGATGAGCAGCGGCGTCCCCATCCGCCTGCCATTCACCTTCGTGAAGAACTTCTCACCCTCGAACTCCTTCGTCACCGGCAGGCGCTTGCTCAGCCAGTCCACCGCCTTGTTGTCGGACTCCTCCGAGGGGTGGCGGTGCGCCACGCGGAAGGCCGCGACGAGCAGGATGGCGCCGAAGATGTAGACGACCCAGTGCCAGCGCTCCAGCGCCTCCAACCCCAGGGCGATGAAGATGGCCCGGAAGATGAGTGCCCCGAAGATGCCCCAGAAGAGCACGCCGCGTTGCTTGTCCTCGGGCACGTTCAGGCTGGAGAAGATGACGAGGAAGACGAAGAGGTTGTCCAGGCTGAGGCTCTTCTCGATGAGGTAGGCCCCCAGGTACTCCTGCGCGATGGTGCCCCCGTGCCTCGCCCAGACGAACCCCCCGAAGGCCAGGCCCACGAGGATCCACGCGACGCTCCAGACGTACGCCGCCTTCTTCGACTCTCCGTGCTTGTGGTGGTGGGCGAGCAGGTCGACGACGATCATCACCAGCACGATGACCCCGAAGAGCCCCCACTCCCACGGCGATACCTGGCTTGGATTCATCCGCGCTCCCGGTGCGAGCCTCCCGGCCGCGTCCACGGCGACCGTGTAGGGAAGCTGACAATCCCGGGCTCCTGCTTCAACCGGGGCTCGCTGGCTCGTTCCCCGGGAACAGGGGAGCGCTCACGGCGCTCGCCCGCTCGTCCCCTTCATGCGGCCCGACAGCCTGGGAGCAGGCCATCGGGCGCGACCCTCCCGGTGCTCAGCGGCGCGAGGGCTCGGCCAGGGCCGGCTCGAGGGCCACCGGCTCCAGCGGCTCGGCGAGCGGGAAGCCCATCACCCGCGAGTAGAAGGACAGCTCGGCCTCCAGCATCCGCTTGAGCTCCCAGGCGCCTCGCGGGGCGCGCGGCTCGCCCTCCACCTGCAGCACCGCCGTGGGCACGCCGTTGGCGCGCAGCGTGCGCACCATCTCCTCCGTCTCCCGGACGGGCACCCAGGCGTCGTGCCGGGGCTGGATGAAGAGGATGGGGCTGCGCCGGTTGTGGTCGATGTGCAGGCAGGGCGAGCGGTCCTGCAACAGCTGCTTGCACTCGGGCAGGGGGCCGAGCACCTGGTCCATATAGTGGGCCTCGAACTTCTCCGA
>NZ_DASVSO010000678.1:0-4242 GCF_036388035.1 Archangium sp. | reverse complement strand
GCTGTTGAGGAAGGCGTTGTTGGCCAGGCCCATGAAGACGAGGCCGGGGACGATGAAGGACAGGTAGGGCACGCCCTCCACCTCGTGGATGCGGCCGGACAGCGAGTAGCCGAAGACGAGGAAGTAGAGCGAGGTGCTGATGAGGGGCGAGAGGACGGTCTGGCCCGGCACGCGCATGAAGCGGCGGACCTCCTTCGTCAGCAGGGTCTTCATCCCGAGGGTGTTCATGGTGTCGTCGAGGGGGGAAAGGGGTGGGGCGCCCGGGCTCAGGGGGCGCTGGGGGCGGCGGGCCTGCCGCGCAGGATGTCGATGAGGATGTCCTCCAGGCGCGAGTGACGTGTCTCCACGTCCCCCACCGGGAAGCCCTGCGAGTAGAGGGCGCGCAGCATGTCGCCCCCGGGGGCGCACCCCTCGCGCTCGGGATAGGAGAAGGTGCGGCCGTCGGCCGACAGCGTGGCGCCCGCCTTGCGCAGGGGCTCGGGCAGCTCGGTGACGGGCGCGGTGAAGGTGACGAGCAGGCGCTTCTCGCCCCAGCGGCGCATCAGCGCCTTCTTCTCCTCCACCATCAAGAGCCGGCCCTCGTTGATGACGCCCACGCGGTCGGCCAGCTCCTCGGCCTCCTCCAGGTAGTGCGTGGTGAGGACGATGGTGGTGCCCTCGGCGGCCAGCTTGCGCACGTAGTTCCACAAGTCGCGCCGCAGCTCCACGTCCACGCCCGCGGTGGGCTCGTCCAGGAAGACGAGCCGCGGCTTGTGCACCAGCGCCTTGGCGATGAGCAGCCGGCGCTTCATGCCGCCCGACAGCGCGCGCGTGAGCGAGTCCGCCTTGTTCTGCAGGTTGAGCGCGGTGAGCACCTCCATCACCCGCGCCTCGTCCCGCTTGTGCCCGTAGTAGCCCTGCTGGATGTAGAGCGACTCGGCCACCGAGAAGAAGGGGTCGAAGTTGATCTCCTGCGGCACCAGCCCCACCTCGTAGCGCGGGCGCACCGGGTCCACGTCCAGGTCGTGCCCGAAGACGAAGATCTTCCCGCGCGTCTTCTTCACCAGCCCGCACACCGAGCCGATCATCGTCGTCTTGCCCGCGCCGTTGGGGCCGAGCAGGGCGAAGATCTCTCCCGGGTGGATGGTGAGGTTGACGTCGGAGAGGGCCGTGAGCTTGTCGCCGTAGGTCTTCGTCAGACCCTGGAGCTCGAGCGCGGGGGGGGAGGACATGGTGGGAGGTCGCTTTACCACCACCACGGCCCCCGAAAAGCCCCGACCGCGTTACAATGGGGCTGCATGCTTACCGTGAAAGAGCTGAGGGCGTTGGCGGGGAGGCTGACGGGGACGTACTTCTGCCGGCAGATCGGCCCGTTCGCGCTGGTGCAGAAGCCGCCCAAGCCGGTGGTGGAGCAGATGGCGCTCCGGCTGGGAGCCCAGCGCACGGTGCTGGGCAACGGCATGGGCAGCCTGGAGGCCTTCCAGGTGTCGATGCTGCTCAGCTTCGACACGCTGCAGGTGGCCACGCTGCCGCCGCTGCGCACCCTGGACTCGCTCGGGGTGGGGCGGCTGCCCAACTGCGACCTGGTCCTCAACGACCCCTCGGTGTCCAAGGTGCACGCCGAATTGCGCTGGCACGGGCCGGCCTCCACCTGCTGCGTGAAGGACCTGCAGTCCACCAACGGCACCTTCCTCAACGAGCAGCCCCTCACGCCCGGGCAGGAGTACGTCGTCCGGGACGGGGACCTGCTGCGCTTCGGGGACGCGGACTTCGCCTTCTTCCTGGCGAAGTCGCTGCACGCCCGGCTGCTGCGCGGGGGGGTGGTGTCGGAGGCTCCGGAGGTCGGTCAGTAGGGCCCGGCGCTTCGCCTGGAGGGCAGGGGGCCTGGGGAAAGGTCCGGGTGGGGGCGCCTCGGTGGACGCGGGGCGCGGCGCGCGCTGTTCGTATGCGGAAACGGCGGAAGCCCGGGGAGGAGTGCCCCCGCGCTCGAGCGAGCAGCCGAGCAGCTTGAGCCGGCGCTGGCTCCTTGGTATCCGCCACCGTTCACGTCACCTCGTCGGAGGCAGAAAGAGCACGATGGCCCAGAATTTCATCTTCACCATGCAGGACCTGCGCAAGGTCAAGGGCGGGAAGGACATCCTCAAGGGCATCTACCTGTCCTTCTTCCCGGGCGCGAAGATTGGCGTCATCGGGCCCAACGGCTCGGGTAAGTCGACCCTGCTGCGCATCATGGCGGGCGTGGACACCGAGTTCTTCGGCGTGGCCAAGCCGGACCCGAGCGCGCGCGTGGGCTACCTGGCGCAGGAGCCGCAGCTCGACGCCTCGCTGGACGTGAAGGGCAACGTGGAGCTGGGCCTCAAGCCCATCCGCACCCTGCTGGACCGCTTCAACGAGGTGAGCGCGAAGTTCGCCGAGCCCATGGACGACGCGCAGATGGAGAAGCTGCTGGCCGAGCAGGGCCGGCTGCAGGACGCCATCGACGCGTGCAACGGCTGGGAACTGGACCGCACCCTGGAGATGGCGATGGACGCGCTGCGCCTGCCGCCCGGGGACGCGGACGTGACGAAGCTGTCCGGTGGTGAGAAGCGCCGCGTGGCGCTGTGCCGGATCCTCCTGGAGAAGCCGGACCTGCTGCTGCTCGACGAGCCCACCAACCACCTGGACGCCGAGAGCGTCGCGTGGCTGGAGCAGGCCCTCAAGGAGTACAAGGGCACCATCGTCTGCATCACCCACGACCGCTACTTCCTCGACAACGCGGCGGAGTGGATCCTGGAGCTGGACCGCGGCGAGGGGGTGCCCTGGAAGGGCAACTACTCGAGCTGGCTGGAGCAGAAGCAGAAGCGGCTGGAGCTGGAGGAGAAGGCGGAGAGCCACCGGCAGAAGACGCTCAAGCGCGAGCTGGAGTGGGTGCGCGCCTCGCCCAAGGCGCGTCAGGCCAAGAGCAAGGCCCGCATCACGGCGTACGAGGAGCTGTTCAACCAGACGCAGGACAAGCGCGATGCGACGGGCGAGGTGACGATTCCGCCCGGTCCGCCGCTGCGCGGGCTGGTGGTGGAGGCCAAGGGGCTGCGCAAGGCGTACGGGGATCGACTGCTCATCGACGACCTGAACTTCAAGCTGCCGCCGGGCGGCATCGTGGGCGTGATTGGCCCCAACGGCGCGGGCAAGACGACGCTCTTCCGGATGCTCACGGGCGTGGAGAAGCCGGACGCGGGCGAGCTGCGCGTGGGCGAGGCCGTGAAGATGGCGTACGTGGACCAGAGCCGCGACGCGCTGAACGGGGACAAGAGCGTCTTCCAGGAAGTGAGCGACGGGCTGGACTACATCGACCTGGGCCGAGCGGGGCAGATGCCGAGCCGCGCATACCTGGCGGGCTTCGCGTTCAAGGGACAGGACCAGCAGAAGCGGGTGAAGGACCTGTCGGGCGGCGAGCGCAACCGGGTGCACCTGGCGAAGATGCTCAAGAGCGGCGGCAACCTGCTGCTGCTCGACGAGCCCACGAACGACCTGGACGTGGAGACGCTGCGGAGCCTGGAGGACGCGCTGTTGAGCTTCGCGGGCTGCGCGGTGGTCATCAGCCACGACCGCTGGTTCCTGGACCGCATCGCCACGCACATCCTGGCGTTCGAGGGCGACAGCCGGGCCTTCTTCTTCGAGGGCAACTTCGAGGACTACGAGGCGGACAAGAAGAAGCGCCTGGGCGCCGACGCCCTGGAGCCGCACCGCATCCGCTACCGCCCGCTCACCAAGGACTGAGCCGTGTCGCGGTAGAGCCGACAACCCCCCTTAACCCCCCTTCTCCCTTCGGGGAGAGGGGAGGGTGTCGGAAATCCCAGGTTCACGGCTGTGGAAGTCCCCTCTCCATGCTGGGAGAGGGGTAGGGTAGAGGCCGTCCCCACCCGGGAGGGCGGTCGTGATTCAGAAGGTCTCGTTCCGCAACTTCAAGGCGTACCGCTCGCTCGACCTGGAGTTGGAGCCCTTCACGGTGCTCGTCGGCCCGAATGCGTCGGGCAAGACGACGCTGCTGCGGGGATTGGAACTCGTCAGCGACATCGCAACCAAAACCCTCAGTGCTCCTGGCTTTGTTGAATTCGTGGAGCGTGACGAGCCCGCGCTGAAGTCCTATGGCTCCAACTCTTCCTTGGAGTTGCGGATTGCTGGCAAGTGGAGTGGTACGGACGGCGCGCTTCGAATTGCTGAAGAGAGCAGGGTCGACTTCGATGATGACGCTCGCGTCGTCAATGCCTTGACGGTTTCGGGGCA
>NZ_DASVSO010000677.1:0-22312 GCF_036388035.1 Archangium sp. | reverse complement strand
CATGGAGCTGACCCACGCCGAGTGCACGGACGTGGCGGCCGGCTCCCTCCCCGCGCGGGAACTGGACGCCTCCTCACGGGATGACCGGGAGGCCGTCATCGTGCGCTACCGCTCCGGCGCCCGGGTGAGCGCGGCGGGAGTGCAGCGCCTCGGGGGCCAGGTGACGGCCCAGTACCACTCCGTGCCGGCCGTGGCCGCGCGCGTGACGCCCGAGGAGCGCGCCCGGCTCGCCGCGGACCCAGACGTGGAGCGCATCGAGCCGGACCTGGAGCTGCGACCGCTCGGACTGCCCATGCTCGCGCCCACCTCGCTGCTCGCGGCCTCCAGGACGACGGCCGGCTCCGTGGAGGAGTACACCGAGGCGCTGCGGCTCGTGCAGGCGCCGAGGGTGTGGGACGCCAACGAGGACGGCCTGCTCGACACGGGAGCCCCGACGGGCGAGCGCGTCAAGGTGTGCATCATCGACAGCGGCATCGACCGGCGGCACCCCGAGCTGGAGGCGGCCTACGTGGGCGGCCACGACTTCGTGGACAATGACGACGACCCGAGCGACGAGACGAATGGCGTGCGCGGCATCGGCCACGGCACGCACGTGGCGGGCATCATCGCGGCCCAGCTCGGCTCGGGAGGCTCGACCTACCCGGGCATGAGCGCGGACGGCATGGTGGGCGTGGCGCCCGGGGCGGAGCTGCTGATCGCCCGGGTGCTCAACGTCCAGGAGCGCGCCAGCATCAGCAACGTGCTCTCGGCGCTCGAGTGGTGCCAGAAGCAGGGGGCGAAGATCGCCTCGCTGTCGCTCGGCAGCACGGCGGACATGGGGCGCACGGCGCGCGAGGCCTTCCAGGCCGCGCAGAACGCCGGGATGCTCATCGTCGCGGCCTCGGGGAACGACAGCAGCCCCAATCTCGAGGCGCCCCTGAGCTACCCGGCGGCCTTCCCCTCCGTGCTGGCCGTGGGGGCGGTGGACTCGATGGAGGAGGTGGCCCCCTTCTCCAACCGGGGCCAGGGGCTGAGCCTGGTGGCGCCCGGCGTGGACGTGCTGTCCTCGGTCACCGTGAAGGGGGCCACCCTGGCGGCGCTCGACGCGGAGGGGGAGACGTATCGCTCCCGCTCGCTCTTCTTCGCACCGGCTGGCGAGTACACGGGGGAGCTGGTGGATTGCGGCGTGGGCGAGCCCCAGGGGTGCCAGGCCGGCTCGTGCGAGGGCTTCGTGGCCTACGTGCGGCTGCTTCCGGGCAACTCGCCCGCGCGCATGGCCAACAGCGTCATCAAGCAGGGCGCGAAGGCCATCATCTTCGGGGCCGACGAGTCGGAGACGCTGGATTGGCAGCTCGCGCTGGATGGGCCGGGAAAGAAGTGGGTGCCCACGCTGGCGGTGGGCCGCGAGTCGCGCGCCGCGGTGCTCAAGAACTTGGGCAAGCGGGTACATGTGAACCTGCGGGGGGTGGACTACGCGTGGTTCCCGGGGACCTCGATGGCGGCCCCCCATGTGTCGGCCGTGGCGGCGCTCGTGTGGAGCGCGCGGCCGACGCTGAAGGCCTCCGAGGTGCGGGAGCTGCTGGAGCGCACCGCGAAGGACCTGGGCGATTCGGGCCACGATCCGCGCTACGGCCACGGGCTGGTGCAGGCGAAGGCGGCGCTCGACGCGCTCAAGTAGCTCGCCCCCTCCCTCTGGGGGCGAGGGCCAGGGTGGGGGTAGTCTCCCGGTGAGCCATGGCCACCGACCCCACCCTGCTGCGCTACATGACGCGCTTCCGCTGCATCGCGGAGCGCTGTGAAGACACCTGCTGCAGCGGGCTCCGGGTGCCGGTGAGCGAGGCGCACTGGCAGCGGATGCAGGCGACGGTGGCGAGCAGCCCGGAGGAGACGGAGCGCCTCTATCAACTCGTGCTCCCGAACCCGGACGGGGCCTCCACCCCGGAGCACGCCTTCATCCAGATGCGTCCGGACGGGCACTGCCCCTTCCTGGACACCGAGCGGCTCTGCTCGCTCCAGCGCCGCCACGGGGACGCCGTCCTGCCGGACATCTGCGCCACCTTTCCGCGCGTCGTCACGAAGTGGGGCGAGCGGGTGGAGGTCACGGGGACGCTGGCCTGCCCGGAGGTGGCGCGCCAGTGCCTGCTGGCGGAGGACGCGGTGGAGCCGGTCTCCGAGCCGTCCCTGTCCCAGCACGTCCCCCGGCCGGAATCGGCGAGACACCTTCCGCTCGACGAAGCGGACGCCTACGGCTTCCACGCGGACACGGTGCGCGCGGCGATGCTGCGACTCCTGCACCGGCGCGAGTATCCCCTCGCCTCGCGGCTCGCCCTGCTGGGGCACCTGGCGTACGGGCTGGACAGCTTCTACTTCCGGGGGACGGAGTCCTTCCGCGGCGAGGAGCGCGCCGGAACCGAGGCACGCTTGGCCGAGGTGCTCCAGGGCTTCGAGTCCCCGGACGCGCTGGAAGCCATGCACCGCGACTTCTCCGCGCTGGCACTTCCGGGTGGCCCCTGCGTGGGCCTGTTCACCTCGGTGTTGAAGGCCCGGATGGCGGCCGGTCGCGGAGAGCGGTTCACCACGCTGCTCCAAGGCGTGCTGGAGTCCCTCCGGCTAGGTGAAGGCAGCCCGGGAGAGCTGGACGCGGCCTGGGGCACCTACGCGGAGCGGTGGCGACGCCTGGAAGCACTGCACGGCGCACGGGTGCGCCAGTACTTCCACAACTACGCCACCCACCATCTCTGGCGCAGCCCGTTCACCGAGGCGCCGAGCCTGCTCGCGTACGTGTTCCGCCTCGTCCTGAGGGTGGGGCTGCTCCGGCTGGCGCTCGTGGGCCATCCTCGGGTGGCGGCGCTCTGCCTGGAGCCCTCCCCCACCCCCGTGTCCCAGGAGCAACTGGACCGGGCGGCGGTGGAGACCTTCCAGCTCGTGGCGAAGCACGTGGAGCAGGCGCCGGACTTCCTCTCACTCGCCGAGGGGCTCGTGGGCCCGGGGCGTGGCGCGGACGCCCTGGGCAAGGTGCTCGTCTTCGCGACGTTCTGAGCGAATCAGCCCTGGCCGAGCTCGACGGAGAGTTCGGACATCCGGTCGATGCGTTCGCGGCGGTCCCACACCATCTCGTGGCCACGCCGGAAGAACCAGACGCGGTGCCAGGGAATCTCCCCATCGGGGACGAACGCCAGGAAGGGAATCTCCTCCAAGCGCTCGCCGCGTGCGTCGTAGCCGATGGTGAACGCGTGCGAGTCGAGCCGGGGGTCCCACCGGATGCGGTGGTACACCTCGCGACTGGTCTGGAATCGGTCCTGAGACATGGCGGTGGCCCTCGAGAAACGGATGGAGACTCGGAGGGGCCTCTGCTTCAGGGCCGGGACAAGCCGAGCGCACGCGGGAATCACCCCCGCGCGACGCACCAGACGCCACGCACGCGCCGGGCCTGACAATCCCGGGACACGCTCGCCAGGGCCCTGCTCAGGCCGCCTGCGCCTCCACCCGCTCGTCGCCGACGATGCGCCCGTCCGCCAGGCGCACGATGCGGTCTCCCACCGCCGCGGCCTTCGGGTCGTGCGTCACCATCACCACCGTCAGCCCGCGCTCCCGCGTGGCCTCGCGCAGCATCCGCAGCACCTCCGTGCCCGTGCGCGAGTCCAGGTTCCCCGTGGGCTCGTCCGCCAGCAGCACCGCCGGCTCCGCCAACAGCGCCCTCGCCACCGCCACCCGCTGCATCTCGCCACCGCTCAGCTCGTCCGGCCGGTGGTGCGTGCGGCCTCCCAGGCCCACCGTCTCCAGCAGCGCCTCGGCCCGCCGCCGCAGCTCCGCCTGCGCCCGGCCCGCCAGCAGCCCCGGCAGCATCACGTTCTCCAGCGCCGTCAGCGTGGGCATCAGGTTGAAGAACTGGAACACGAAGCCCAGCCGCTCGCGCCGGAAGGCGGACAGCTCGTCGTCCTTCATCCGCGACAGCTCACGCCCGTCGATGCGCAGTGACCCCGAGCTCGGCACGTCCAGCGCGCCCAGCAGGTTCAGCAGCGTGCTCTTCCCCGAGCCCGACGGCCCCATCACCGAGAGGAACTCCCCCTTCGGCACCGACAGGGACACGCCCGCCAGCGCACTCACCTCCGTGCGCCCGCGCCGGTACACCTTCGCCGCATCGACGATGTCGATCATATCTCCGCCACACCCTCTCGCTCGGCCCAGCCCTCCAGGCCATTGGGCAGGCGGATGCGCACGTAGCGCCCCGTCTCCTCCATGACCCGCACCTTCAGGCCCGGGTGCACCTCGAAGGACACCTTGGCCTCGTCCCGGGGGAACTCACGGGCGCGCAGCGTGGGCGCGACGACCACGGCCTCCTGCAACGTCTCATGCACCCAGACGTGCGCGGCCAGCAGCGCGCCGGACGGCACCGACGCGGCCACCAGCACGCCGCCCAGCACCGCCGCCCAGGTGCGCTGGCCCGGCCGCATCAGCCGGAAGAGGAGCAGGAAGGCGAAGCCCGCCAGCCACGTCCCGAGGAACACCCACGCCACGAGATTGCCGGGAGTGGCGGCCACCACGCGCTGCAGGAAGGGCTCCTCGGGCGCGGTGCCCACCACCTTGTCGAGCTGCTGCGCGCGGGCGAGCGCGAGGTTGGCCTCGAGATCCGGCCCCTCGCCTCCGGCCTTCCGCGCCCGCTCGTAGGAGAGGATCGCGTAGCCCAGGTTCCCGCGCGCCAGGTACGTGGTGCCCAGGTTGTAGTGCAGGTCCGGGCCGCCGAAGCCACGCGAGAGCAGCTTCTCGTAGCCCTCCTGCGCGGCGACGTACTCCTGCTTGTAGAAGGACTCGTTGGCCTGCTGGTACAGGGCCTGGGCCTCTTCGGGGGAGTAGTAGCCCTGCCCCAACAGCGTGGCCACGAGGATGGCGGTGATGGCACTCACTTGTCCCAACCCTCCATGACGGCCGCGGCGTCATCCAGGATGCGCTCACGGGCGGTCGGCTCGGCGCCGGGGGCGAAGCGGCCCGCGTCACACGCCTCCAGCACGAAGCGCACCCGCTGGCGGCGCTCCACGTCCACACCGGCCTCGGTCAGCTTCGCCTCCAGCGCGTCGCGCGTGAGGCCACCCACTGGCACCTTCAACCGAGCCTCCAGGAAGTTCAGCACGGCCTTCTCCACCTCGCCGTAGAAGGCGCTGGAGCTGCCCGTGCGCAGCTTCTCCGCCTCGACCAGCCGCTTGCGCGCGGCCTTGGCCCGCTGCCGGTTGCGGCTGCCCTCGTCCTCGCGCGACAGCCGCCCGCGCACCAGCCCCGCCACGCCCATGGCCAGCATCAGTCCCACCGGCGCCAGCACCGTGGGAAGGTAGAAGGGCCGCTGCCACACCGCCGCCGCGGGCTCCTCGAAGCGCGCCTGGTAGCGCAGCGGACGCAGGCCGCTCGCGGTGAGGACGTTCTTCTGCTCGGCCGCCGCGTCCGCCAGGTTCGTGGGCACGTTCGTCGGCGCGGACGCCACCCCACCCGCTCCGGGCTCCACGGTGAGCTCCACCGGCTCGGTGCGAGACACCTCGTAGCTGCCCGTCTTCGGATCGAAGTAGGGGAACTCGAGCGCTGGCAGGGTGAAGGTGCCCGTGCGCTGCGGCATCACCAGGTACTCCTGCACCCGGATGCCCTGGATGCGGAAGCGGTTGGGCGTCACCTTGTCCGTCGTCTTCGGGTCGTACACCTTGAGCGCACCGGGCGCCTCCAGCCGCGGCGGGGTGGCGTTCTTCACGTTGCCCGAGCCCTCGAGGATGACCTTCACCGTGACGGGCTGGCCCAGCTCCACGCTCGTCGGGGACACCTCGGTGGACAGCCGCCACTCGCCCACGTTGGCGCTCGACATGCCCTTGGGCCCACCCGGGGGCAGCGGCTTCACCTGCACGTCCAGGTCGTTGGAGACGCGGTGCACCCGGTGGCCGGCGAAGAGGAAGCCGGTGGTGATGTCCGCCTCGGCGGGGGTGATGGACAGACGGCCGCTCTTCATCGGGAAGAGCGCGCGGCGCCGCAGCAGGTAGGTGCGGTAGGGGATGCCATTGACGACGCGCTGCTCGCCCGAGAGCTGCGTGGGGCTCTCCACGTCCTCGCTCCAGAAGCCCTCCAGCTTGGGCATGGTCACCGCGTCCACGCTGGACAGGTCCACGCGCGAGTAGATGAAGAGCGACAGCGTCACCTGCTCGCCCACGTACACCTGCTTCTTGTCCACGGTGGCACGCAGGAACAGGTCCGAGTCCCCGCGCGGAATCCGCAGGTCCTCTCGCGTCGAGTCCCCGGGCTCCTCCTCTTCCTCGGCCCCGCCGAGCGGATCCGGCATGCCGCCGAAGGGGAAGTTGCGGAAGGGATCCGGCAGTTGCTGACGGTTGGCCTGCGCGGGCGGGGAGACGCGGCCCTTGCGCACCGTCATCTTGATGGACTCGGTGCGGTAGGTGCGGCCCCCGGCGGTGAGCACGGCCGGAGGAATGGTGAGGGAGCCCGGGCGGCTGGCGCGCATCATCAGCACGTACTTGCGCACCGTCTGGATGACGGGCGGACCGCCCCCGCTCATCTCGATGGAGCGCTGGGTGCTCTGCGAGGACGAGAGCACCTCGAAGTCATCGGGCGCGGGAAACTGCGGCTGCGCGTTGTCCGGCGGGTCCACCACCACCACGGTGAGCTGGAAGATGTCCTCCGTGCCCACCTCGGTGCGGTCCACCGTCTGGTAGAACTCGACTCCCGCCCACGCTGGCATCGCCGCCAGCAGCAGGGCGAGCGCGGCCAGCGCCGCGCCACCGCTACCAGTCCTTCTCATTGGGGTTCCTCTGCCGCTTCTTCTGCTGGAAGCGCCACATCTGGAGATTCTTCTCGTTCTGCTTCATCGCATCCAGGAGCCGCTCGGCTTCCTGACGATCGATGTCCTCCTGATTGACACCCGCGTCGCCCACCTCCTCGGCTTCGCCCTCGGTGCCACCGTCCGACTCCTGGCCCTCCTCGTCCTCGCCCTGGCCCCCATCCCCCTGGCCTCCATCGCCCTGGCCTCCATCCATGCCGGCATCGCCCGGGCCGCCATCCGTACCACCATCCTGCTGGCCGCCGTCGCCCTGGCCCCCGTCCTGCTGGCCTCCATCGCCCTGGCCACCGTCCTGACCGCCATCCGTCCCACCGTCGGCGCCCGCATCCATCCCGGCGTCGCCACCGTCCACGCCGCCATCATCCTTCGGTGTGCCGCCATCTTGCGGCTGACCGCCATCCGAGCCCGCGTCAGGCCGGCCGGCGTCCTGGCCAGCATCCATCCCGCCGTCCTGGCCGCCATCCGTGCCGCCATCACCCCCACCCTTCTGGGGTGGAGGCAGGTTCTTCAGCAGCACCTCGTAGTTGTGGCGGGCCTGCTCGTCCGACGGGTCCATCGTGAGCGCGCGGCGGTAGGCCTTCATCGCCTCGCGCGTGTTGCCCGTCGCCGCGTGGACGTTGCCCTGGTTGTAGGTGGCCTTCTGCCGCAGCTCCGGCTGCTTGGACTCGCCCACCTGCTGGAAGGCCTTCAGGGCCTCGTCGTAGCGGCCCAGCTTCATCAGCGCGTCGCCGCGGTTGAACTCCACCGCGGGGTCGTTCGGCCGCTCCTTCTTGGCCTGCTCGAAGGCCGAGAGCGCGTCCTCGTAGCGGCCGGCGTCATACGCCTGGCGCCCCTGTTGGATGAGCGGGTGCTCCTTCTCCAGCAGCCCCGCGGCCCGCGCCCCGGACGGCAGCGCCAGCCCCACGGCGAGGAGCGCCAGCACCCACGCGCGCATGCCCATGACTCCCCTGCTCACGACGACCTCCGGCGCGCGGACGGCAGCATCAACATCCCCAGCACCAGCAGCGCGAGCCCCGGCAGGGCGAACGTCTGGAAGCGCTCGTCGTAGCGGACGGTGACGCGGCTCTCCAGCTCGCTCTTCTGCATCGCCTCGATGCGCTCCAGCACCTGGGACATGGCCACGCCGCGCGGCTGGAAATAGAAGGCGCCCCCGGTGCGCTCGGCGATGGAGGTGAGGCCGCCCCGGTCCAGGCGCGTAATCACCGTCTCGCCACTGCTGTCCTTCTTGAAGTCCACGAACTCGCCCCGGCGGTTGTAGACGGGGATGGGCTCGCCCTGCTCCGAGCCCACACCCACGGTGAGCACCTGGACGCCGGCCTCCTTGAGCGCGGCCACGGCCTCATCCACCTGGCCCACCAGGTCCTCGCCGTCCGACAGCAGCACCACCACCTTCTCCTTGGCGCCGCGGTCCGCGTTCTCCAGGAGCTGCTTGGAGAGCAGCAGCGCGTCGCCGATGTTGCTGCCGCCCTGGGGCATCTGGTCCGGCTCCACCGCGCGCAGGAAGAGCTTCACCGCCGAGTAGTCCGAGGTGAGGGGCGACTGGATGAAGGCATCTCCGGCGAAGGCGACGAGGCCCACCCGGTCGCCCTTCAGCTCGTCCAGCAGCGTGGTGAGCTCCAGCTTGGCGCGCTCCAGGCGGCTGGGCTGCACGTCGCGCGCGAGCATGGACTTGGAGACGTCCAGCGCCACCACCACGTCGATGCCGCGCCGCTTCGTCAGCTCGCTCTTGGTGCCACACTGGGGCTGGGCCAGTGCCACCCCGAAGAGGAGCAGCCCCAGCCCGTAGAAGCCGCCCTGCACCGCCGGACGCCAGCGCGAGGTGCCCGGGGCCAGCTTGTCCACGAGGCGCTCGTTGAGCAGCGCGCGCACCCGGGAGCGCCGGCGCAGCGCCGACACGAGGGCCAGGGTGCCCACCAGCACGCCCGCCGCGCACAGCGCGAGGAAGAGGGGCTGCGCGAGCCCCACCTGGTAGCCGAGGATGGTGAAGTGCCAGGGGTCCGTCCGCATCACGGGAACACCCGCAGGAAGGTGGAGCGCAGGAGGAGCTCCAGCGCGGCGAGTCCGAAGGCCAGCAACAGGTACGGGTGGTAGTCCTCGCGGTAGTTGGCCGAGGCCCCACCCTCCATCAGCTTGGAGCGCTCCAGCGAGTCCAGCACCTTCTGGAGGCCCTGCTTGAGGCTCTCCGGGTCGGTGGCGCGGTAGTACTCGCCGCCGGTGGAGTCGGCGATGTCCTGCAGCAGCTCGGGGTTGATGGGAATCTCGGTCTCGCGCCAGACGGTGTTGCCGAACAGGTCCGTGCCCTGGGGGAAGGGCACCTTGCCGCCCTTGCCCACGAGGATGGTGTAGATGGGGATGTTCAGCGACTTCGCCATGCTGGCCGAGTCGAGCGGCGAAATCTTCCCCGCGTTGTTGTCACCGTCGGTGATGAGCACCACCACGCGGCTCTTGGCCTCCGAGTCGCGCAGGCGGTTGAGCGCGGTGGCGAGCGCATCGCCGATGGCGGTGCCGTCCTCGAGCACGCGGGTGCGCAGCTGCCGCAGCACCTCCTTGAGCACCCCGTAGTCGAGCGTCAGCGGCGCCTGCGTGTAGGCCGCGCCGGCGAACACCACCAGGCCGATGCGGTCGTTGACGCGGCTGGTGATGAACTCGGCGAGCACCTCCTTGGCCACGTGGAGGCGGTTCTGCGGGCGGAAGTCGCCGGCCTCCATGGAGGTGGACAGGTCGAGCGCGACGACGATGTCGATGCCCTCGACGCTCAAGTCCCTCACGCGCGAGTCGCGGGACTGGGGCCGGGCGAGCGCGACGACGGCGGCGGCCACCGCGAAGGCCCGCATGAGGGGCAGCAGCGGCAGCATGTACGTGCGCAGGCCGCGACCCTGCCGGGCGAGCACATGCGCCGCGGAGAAGCGCAGCGCGGCACGGGAGCGCCGCTCCCGCCAGGCCCATGCCAGGAGGACCGGCACGAGCAGCAATCCCCACAGGAAGTGGGGGCTATGAAACGCGAGGTCCGGAAGCATGGGACACGGGGACCGCCTCGGGGGGCGGCGGTGGGGGCCAGGTCTTGTCCAGCAGCTCGTAGCCGAACGCGAGCGCCTCGCGGCACGAGTCCGCAGAGGACTCGGCGCGGGCGTACTTCACCAGGTCGGACTCGGAGACGAAGCGCAGCAGTCCGTCCTCCGGCAGGCCCGGGGTGGGCATGCGCCGCAGCTTCGTCATCAGCTCCGAGCTGGTGCACTCCAGGGCGTCGAAGCCATAGCGCTCGCCCAGGTAGCCGCGGACGATCTCCGACAGCCGGAAATAGAAGTCCTTCACATTGCCCTTCGTGGGCAGGTCCTCGGACTTGAGGGAGTCCAGCGCCCGGCGGGTGCGCACGTCCAGGGGCGCGGGCAGCTCCACCACCGCGGCGGCACGGCCGCGGTACTTCTGGAAGAGCCGCCACGCCATGAACCCCAGCGCGACGGCGGCCAGCACTCCGGCCAGCACCCACAGCAGCATCCACGAGCGGATGGCCACCTCGGTGGGCGGCTGGATGTCCCGGAGGTCGGCGCCCTGGGAGTCGGCGTCAGGAGGCAGGGTGGAGCCCACCTCCAGCGTCTGTCCCGGAGCCTCGAAGCGCTTGGGGCCCTCGGGCGTGGACACGACGAAGGGCACGGACGGCAGCGTCACCATGCCCAGGTTGAAGGCGGACAGCTTCAGCCGGAAGACGGTGACGGCCGGCTCCATGCCCGCCTTCGGAGGCTCGCGCGACTGGGACAGCAGCTCGAAGTCCCCGAGCTCCGGCGGCAGGTCCAGCTCGTAGCGCTGGTCCGCCGGGTGGGTGATGACGAGCTCGTAGGTGAAGGGCTCGCCCAGGAGCACCCGCTCGGGCAGCACGCGGCCCTGGAAGCCCGAGGGCTCCACCTCCGGCAGCTTCGCGCTGGCCGGGGCCGGGGGCGGGACGGCCGGCTCCTGGGCCCAGGCCGGCGAGACGAGCAGGAGCGCGACGAGAGCCAGCCACCTCATGCCGCCATCCTCCGGGAGCGGGCGCGGAAGAAGCGCACCAGGGCCATGCCGTGGTCATCCCCGGTGCTCAGCTCCACATGGTCCAGTTCCAGCTTCTTGAAGAGCTTGCGCCGCTCCTCGCGCGAGGCCTGCATGGCGCGGGCGAAGCGGCCGCGGACGAGCGGGTCGCTCGTGTCCACCACGAAGCGCTCGCCCGTCTCCGGGTCCTCCATCTCCACCAGCCCCAGGCGGGGGAACTCCTGCTCCAGCGGATCCTCGATGACCACGGGCACCAGGTCGTGCTTGCGGCCCACGAGGCGCAGCGACTGCTCGTAGCCCTGGGCGAGGAAGTCCGAGACGAGGAACGTCACCGTCTTCCGGCGCGCCACCCGGCTCATGTAGGTGAGGCCCGCGGCGAGGTCCGTCCCCTTCCCCTTGGGCTGGAAGGTGAGGATGTCGCTCACGAGCCGCATCACGTGCGTGCGGCCCTTGCGCGGCGGCACCACCTTCTCCACCCGGTCCGAGAAGAGGATGAGCCCCACCCGGTCGTTGTTGGCGGTGGCGCTGAAGGCGATTTGAGCGGCCACCTCGGCGGCGATCTCCGACTTGGAGCGCTCGCGCGAGCCGAACTCCTTCGAGGCGGACACGTCCACCAGGAGCATCACCGTGAGCTCGCGCTCCTCGGTGAAGACCTTGACGTAGGCCTCGTTCATGCGCGCGGTGACGTTCCAGTCGATGATGCGGATCTCGTCACCGGGCTGGTACTGGCGCACCTCGGAGAAGGCCATGCCCCGGCCCTTGAAGACCGAGTGGTACTGGCCCGCGAGCATGTCCGACACCACCTTGCGGGTGCGGATCTCCAGCTTGCGGATGCGGCGGATGATGTCCTTGGCGAGCACGGCGCGTTCCCTCGACTCCTGGCCCGGGTGAGGTTACGGAACCTCGACGCGATCGAAGACGCGCTGGATGAGCTTCTCGGTGGTGAGCTCCTCGGCCTCGGCCTCGTAGGTGAGGGCGATGCGGTGGCGGAGCACATCGAAGGCCACGGCCTTGACGTCCTCGGGCGTCACGAAGCCGCGGTGGCGCAGGAAGGCGTGGGCGCGCGAGGCCTGGCTCAGCGCGATGGTGGCACGGGGGCTCGCGCCGAACTGGATGTAGTCCGCCTGGTCCTTGAGGCCATAGCGACCGGGCTCGCGCGTGGCGAAGACCACGTTGAGGATGTAGTCCTTCACCTTCTCGTCCATGTAGATCTGCTGGACGAGCTCGCGGGCGCGCACGAGGTGGTTCAGGTCGATGACCTTCTGAGCCTGCGGGGGCTTGCCGCCGCTCATGCGGTCCATGATGACCTTCTCCTCCTCGCGCGTGGGGTAGCCGACCCGCACCTTGAGCATGAAGCGGTCCACCTGGGCCTCGGGCAGCGGGTAGGTGCCCTCCTGCTCGATGGGGTTCTGCGTGGCCAGCACCAGGAAGGGCGAGGGCAGCGGGAAGGACGTGTCACCGATGGTGACCTGCCGCTCCTGCATGGCCTCCAGCAGCGCCGACTGCACCTTGGCCGGGGCACGGTTGATCTCGTCCGCCAGCAGCACGTTGGCGAAGACGGGGCCCTTGCGGACGGTGAAGTTGGCCGCCTGCTGGTTGTAGATCATCGTGCCCACCACGTCGGCGGGCAGCAGATCCGGGGTGAACTGGATGCGCTGGAAGCTGGCGCTGATGCTGTCGGCGATGGTGCGCACCGTGAGCGTCTTGGCGAGGCCCGGTACGCCCTCGAGCAGGACGTGGCCATTGCACAAGAGGCCGATGAGGATGCGCTCCAGCATGTAGCGCTGGCCGACGATGACCTTGCCGACCTCCTGGTTGAGGAGCTCGACAAAGCTGCTCTCCTGCTGGACGCGCTCGGTGAGCGCGCGGATGTCCGTGTTCATAGGTGTCGTCTCTACCAACCCTGGGGAGGCGGGCAGCCTAGGGTGATGTAGGTACGCCGCTCAACAACGCAGCACGCCGCGCATTCCGGTAATTTCGGGGGCCCATGCCCCCGGAAAGACCCAGGAACGACCGGCAGGAGCACCCCAAACCACATCGGGGCGAGGAAAGCCACGCCCCCGGTGTAGGCGGGACACACCTGGGAGCGGTGGAGGCGGCGCTGCTGGGGGAGCTGGGCCCCGGGTGGGGCTCCCGGCTGTGCCCGCTGCGGGGTGGAGGGGTGCTGCGGGTGCTCGAAGGGGGCGAGGGCCCTCCCGTGGTCCTGCTGCATGGGCGCGGGAACGCGGGGACGATGTGGTACCCGCTCCTCCCGGAGCTGGCCCGGGAGCACCGGGTGCTGGCGGTGGACCTGCCGGGCTTCGGGTGCTCCTCGGTGCCCCAGGGGCCACTGCGGACGGCCGAGGACGGGCTGCGCTTCTTCGTCGAGCCGGTGGAGGAGGTGCTGTCCACGCGGGCCTCGGGCCCGCTGACGCTGGTGGGGCACTCCCTGGGCGGGCTGGTGTCACTGGAGCTGGCGCTGCGAGGCCGCGTGCCCGTGGAGCGGCTGGTGCTGGTGGATGCGATGGGGCTGGGCCCGGAGATGGCACGGGATGCCCGCCTGTTCTTCCGCGTGGGCCCGGAGCGGGTGGCGCGAGCACTGGGGCCGAAGCTCTTCGGACGCATCTCGCCACTGCCGGATACGCCGCTGAACCGGCGGCTGATGGCACTGGGTTACGAGCTGCTGACGGTGCCCGGAGGCAGACCCGAGGCCACGCGGGCCTTCAACACGTTGGTGCCGCTCACGGGCGGCGTGTTCCACCGCTTCGAGCGACTGGGCGAGGTGAAGCAGCCCACCCTGCTCTTCTGGGGCGAGCACGACACGGTGCTGCCCGTGTCACTCGCCGAGGCCACGGTGAAGGCACTGCCTCACGCACGGATCGCGCGGGTGCCGGCCGGCCACAGTCCACACCTGGAGCAACCGGAGCGCACTCTCATGGAGCTGAAAGCCTTGTTCGAAGCACGGCCAACAATGCCTCGCGTCAGTAAACGATGAAGTCGAACTTCTCGATGACAGTCTTGAGCGCTTCCGCAGTTGTCTCATACCGCTTCGCCTGGTCTGGGGCGAAAAACGTCATGGCCTTGGTGGAAGGCGGCTGATCGTGCAGATCCTCGACGACAATACGCCCAAAGCGTCCTGGCCACTGGATGCTGCTCAGCTCGCGGCTTCTCTCAATGGGGTCCAGGATGGTGAAGCAGGGCCAATCGGGAAACCGGAGGGTACGGGGGTCGCAACCATGAAAGCGGCAGCCGTCGAGTCGGGCCTCGGTGAAGTCACAGTCCTCGATGCCGCCGTTCTCCCGGCCCGATGACTGTGGGAGCCGGTGTCCGAAGTCACACCCCGACAGGCGCCCCTTGAATCGGCAGCCCCGTAGAAACGCACGCGACCAATCGTGGTTCTTCAACTCCTGCTTCACCTCGAAGGTGCAGCCGATGAAACGAACTCCGTTGATGAACAGGTTGCTGGCGGGCACCTTGAGGACGAGGGCGCAGTTGCGCAGCGTCAGGTTGGAACCCAGGAAATAGAGTGAGTTCTTGTCCGTCAGTTCCAGCCGCTCGTTTTCGATTTCCTTGTCCTCATAGAAGACCTTGGTGAAGAACATCCGCGCCCCTCTCAGAAGGTGAGCATCCGGAAGAACTCGCCCGCCATGCGCCTGCCATGCCGCGCCAAGTTCGACGCCGTCCCGGAGAGAATCTCGTACTTGAAGCCCCCTGCCGCACACGCGGGCTCCCGTCAACCCAGTGGGTAGGTAGATAGCTGAAGGGTGTTTCAGGTTGGTCGGCAGCGGAACCAAATCCTCTCGCGGAGCGGCCTCACGGGAACGTCACGTTGCCGAGGGTGACGGTGCGTCGGCGCTCCGCGTCCCAGAGGGTCAGGGTGTAGCTGCCCCGGGCCTCCTGCTGCGTGGCCAGTGCCTCCACCACCACGCGGCCCCGCTTTAGCCCGCGCTCGAATTGTAAAGCGCTTGGGGCAAGGGGCTCCGGCTGCCAGAGCGGGAGCGGCTTGAGCACCTTGCCCTTGGGGCCGCGCAGCACCGCGCCCACCGCCGTCCAGGACTCCGCACCGGGATTCTCCAGCCACAACTCCACCGCGACGCGGCCCTTCGCGCGGTAGCTGCGGACCTTGTCGGGCAAGAGGGCGTTGCCCTTCAGCTCGGTGAGCGTGCCTCGCAGGTCCTTGGACGCAATGCCCTCCTCCCCCACCAGCCCCGAGGCGAACACACCGCTGAGCCCCTCCGGTACGCCACGCTCGGCGCGCAGTTGCCGCACCTCCTCCCGACACCGCTGGACTTCCGCCCACGCTTCTTTTTCCGCCTCCTGACAGGACGCCACCGAACGGGGCAGGCGGAACACCTTCACCTGCGACCTGCCAAGGCTCGGGTGCCCCAGCAGCACGAAGGTGGCGCATTCGGGGGCCGCCCCGTCGGCGAAGCACACCTCCACCCTGAAACGCTCCCCTTCCTCCAGGTTCTTCGGGGGCACCAGCAGGAGGCTCGTCTGCCCGGGGGCCACGTCCTCGAAGCGCTCGCGCTCCTCAATCCGCTCGGAGTCGGGTTGCAGCGGCGCGTTGAACCGGAACGTGAGGGGCACGTCCGGGCTGATACACACCACGGGTGTCTTCGCGCTGGGCTGGGCCGTCAGCTCGATGAGGGGGCTCGCCGTCTCACATGTGTCCGGGTGGGGCAGCTCGGCGGCCATGGGGGAAGTGGCGAGGACGGCCAGCGAAAGCAGGCCTATGGGGAAAATGAGGGGCACGGCGAGTCAACCTCCAAGGAAAGGCGGGCAGAAGAGACCCGAAACGTTGGCCTCTACCACACCTCCCCGCTCCGTGCCGCCCCGCCTCCTGGCCACCCGAGCCCACGCCGGGGGCTACTCGAAGTGATCCACCACCAGGGCATCTTGCGAGGAAAGGACCACGGCCGCGTCGGCGGGGCCGCCAACGTCTTCCCGCACCGCCCCCAGCGCGTCTTTCCCTCCGTCGCGCAACTCGAGGCAAACCGGGTACGTCTTCCCCCCCAGCGTCCGGGCCTGGGTGAAGCGGCCGTAGACGCGCTCCGCCCCCAGGTAGAGCCGCCCGGAGAACTCGGTGCCGGCCTGGAGCTTGCCCAACGTGTCTTTCAACACCACCGGGGTGGACTCACGCACGGTGACGGGCTTGACACCGCCCTCGTGGGGGAAGCCAACGCCGACCTCGACGCCCATGCGGATGCCCAGCTCCTCCATGGTCTTCAGGGCAATGGGCGGGCAGTCGGCGGGTTGGGGAGGGGGGCGCACCACCTGGGTCGTGGTGGTGGTGCAGCCGGTGAGGAGGAGGGTGCAGATTCCGGCCACGCAGGTGCGCTGGGTGGTGGGGACACAGTCCGGTGCCTTGCGCTGGGGCCTGGGCGCGGGCTTCTCTTGCTTCTTCAAGCGGGCGTCTTCCTTGCGAATCATGGTGGCGAGAGTGGACGCGGGGGTGAGAGGCACGAAGGGCACCGCGCCCCCTCCAGCTTCGGACTGCTCGCGCGGCACCGCCACTTCGCCGCCGAGGAAGGCGTGCGGCGTCGGGTGGCTCTCCAGCCGCCCGGGAGGTAGGGGTTGAACACCCCATGGGCTGACCCCCACCAGCGCTCCCAGCAGCACCCCAACGAGTGCCACGGCCACGACCCTGGTGCGCCCGAGCGGCGGGGCGCTCGGGGCGGGTGCCTTCGGGGGCGGGGGCCCGCGCCGCGCCTTGCGCACGCGCCCCCGCCGGGGCTTCATGGCCTTGAACTCCTGCTTGAAGCGCTCCCACGTGTCCCGGTCCACCACCTTGCCGGGTATCTCCTCCGTCGTGCGCACTTGCGGCGCGTCCGGGTCCACCAGAGGCACGTCCCAGCCCGTATCCGCCCTGGCCAGCGCCGTCTCCAGCGCCGCAGCCACCGCCTCCATGTCCGCCGGGCGAGCCCCGGGCTGCTTCTCCAGCAGGTGCATGCACACCCGGCTCAGCGCCACCGGGACGCGCGGGTTGCGCTCGTGCGGCGCCTCGGGTGTCCGGGTGCGGATGTGCCTCACCATCCGGGGATTGCCCACGCGCGAGCCGAAGGGCAGCTCGTCCGTCAGCAGCTCGTAGGCGGTGACGCCAAGGGCCCACACCTCGTCGGCCACCCCCGGCTGGTAGCGCGCCTCCTCTCCATGCTCCTGGAGGAAGCGGTAGGCCTCCGGGCTGGTGAATTCGGGGGTCCCCGGCGGTAGCCCCGACCGGCCCGGCGGCGTGGTGCGTCCCTCCAGGTGGCCCACGCCAAAGTCCACCCAGACCGGCTGCCCGTCCGCTGTCCTCACCAGCAGGTTCTCCGGCTTGATGTCCCGGTGCAGCACGCCCCGGCGGTGCACCACGCCGAGCGCACGCGCCGCCCCGAGCAGCAGCGTGGCGGCCTGACGCGCCGAGGGGTTGTGCTCCAGGGCATGCGCCAGCAGCGTCAGGCCCTCCACGTACTCCATGACGATGTAGAGGAAGCCCCATTCCGGGTCCGGCCACCAGCCGTAGCCCAGCACCCGCACCACGTTGGGGTGCTGAAGGTGGCGCAGGATGTCGATCTCGAGCTCGCCCGAGGGGCACACCGGGCGCGACCGGAAGAACTTGAGGACGACCAAGCGTCCGGCGCACTCGGCCTTGTAGACGTAGCCCTGGCCCCCCTGGCCCAGGGGAGCCACCACACGGTACTGGCCCACCAGGTCCCCGGGCCCGGGCAGTCTGTACGGCGGTGTGCTCACGGCGGGGGCTACCTCCACGACATCGGCGATGCCACCCTCCGAGCCGTCCTGAAAAGACTGGGCGGACCATTCTACCCAAGAAGTCATGTCGTGATATAGAGTCGTGCCGATAACCTCATCGGAGCACCTTCGTGCAGATAACGACCTGGTTCATCGCGAAAAAAGAAGAGGCGGAGGCGATCGAGTCCATCGTCACCACCGAGGAGCACTCCCCGGAAGACTGGCCGAACATCGAGCTTCCGCTCATCGAGATGGAGCTGATGGCGCTCTCCGCCGCACTCCGGGGCGCGAAGGCCATCACGGCCAAACCCACCTTGGCGGATCGGCTCATCTTCCGGGAGGAAGACGGCATGATCGTCGCCTGCGTGGTGGATTCCTTCATCCAGGCGCTGGCACGTGTGCCGGACGAGAACGTGCCCGGCCTCGTTGACGCCTGGGTGGAGCGGCTCGACCAGGAGAATCACCAGCCGGAGAAGCTGCGCGAAATCCTCTCGGGCTTGGTGAAGTTCGCGCGGGAGGCGGTGGCACGCCGCAGCCCGGTGCTGTCGCTCACGACGTTCTGAGGAGACGTTGCGTCAGGCCTCCGCCAGGAACGGCCAGGCCCGGAGGCGCTGGATGCCCGCCTCTTCTTCCGCGTGGGTCTGGAGCGCGAGCGACTGGGCGAGGTGAAGCAGCCCACCCTGCTCTTCTGGGTCGAGCACGACACGGTGTTGCCCGTGTCACTCGCCGAAGCCGCGGTGTTAGAAACCATAGGGCTGCCGAGCCAGAACCTGCCCCTCGGGAGAAACAGCGAAAGCCTCCCACCAGTCAAGCATCCGGAAGCGCTTGCCCCCACAACGCTCAAACCGTTGAGCGATGCTGACATAGTAATGGCCTTTCCATGCATACACCGTCGCGCTCAGCCCCGCGGCAGGTGTAGGACAGCCCTCGAAGAGACCTTGCCCGGACCAGAGCCGAGCCGTCTCCCGGATCGCCGCTGCCGCGACCAGCGCGGCCTCTCCGTTGATTTCTCCGTTGACCTCGCTCGCGACAGGCTGAAGCTTCGCCAGCTCTTCGGGCGTTGGCCACTGCACCGCTGGCTCCCTGCTGCGAAGAAATGGGGCAAGCACACTGCACCCCGTGGAGCTCATGGCCACCGCCAGAATCGCGCATGTGAGACGCATGACCTGCTCCTTGTGCCTGTGGCGCATTACCCACCGCCAGGGGTGAAGGGGGGCATACATTTCGCCGGCCCGCCTCCGGACGGATCCGGCTCGCATCGGGCTCGCCACTCCCATTCCCTTCCATTCCACTCGTGGACATCTCCGGTGGAGCGCAAGAGCAGGTAGATGGGCTGATTGCCCTTCCGCGCAAAGATGAAGCTTTGCACCACGATGGGAGTGCCATCGACGACGGGAGGCTCGCCAGTGACGCCGTTTCCCGGGTAGAGATCCAGACGGGACATGCCTCGTGTGAAGTCGAAGTCCACAGGCCATGTTCCCATGTCTGGAGTCGATGGCCCACGCCAACACGGATGGTTATGAAGCAATCCAATAAGGGTGGTCCGGCGAGCTGGGAAGTCCGCATCCCTGACGAATTGGGGTGGGAAGCAACCCCTTTCTGAATTGACCAGGTTTCGCCGAGGGGTAGTCAAGCGCAGCTCATAGCTGGAAGCCTGCTCGTTCTCTGCCGTATTGACCACGTAAAGCGCGCTGCAGTATTCGGCCGAAATGTTGAGGATGGGCGTGCGGTTCACCGGGTCGGTCGCGTCGCAGCTCGTTGCTCCCTCGAGGCGGAGGACCTCGTCCGCCATGACCTTCAACACCTCGATAGGCAAGAGCCCTGGTATCGCGTGTTGCGTCAGGTCCTTCCGCGACAGCAATACGCCCGGGAAGCGACTCCATGGCCCTGAAGCCTCGTCACTCCCAGGACCCGAGTAGAGGATATAATCCCTAGGGGGGCTCGCACATGAATGGGAGACGAGCATGGCCATGAACAGCCAGATACACCCCGCGGTGGAAGGCTGAAGGATTTTCCCGGGCGGCACCGTTGCGCCTGAACGATGAGGTGTTTGACGATCTCGCAAGCACTTCATCTTCAAAGCCTCATGGCTGGGAGCACTCCCTGGAATCGCGACAACAAGACCCACCAGCTTACAGCAGTGCACATCAGTGAGCAAGGCAGCCCATCCCCATCAACCAGCAGGAGAAGAACACCAACTGAACCGCTCTGCGAGGGCCGCATGAATCATTGTGAAGTTCGCGCGGGAGGCGGTGGCACGCCGCAGCCCGGTGCTGTCGCTCACGACGTTCTGAAGTGACATTGCGTCAGGCTTCCGCGCCAGTAACGTCCATGGGCAACCTGTACTCCCCAGCCGGAGGCGCCCATGACCCGCGGAACCAAGACTCCCGAGCAGGACTCGACCGAGGGAATGGCCCGTCCCCGGGGTTATGAGCAGGTCGACAAGCTGTCCGTCCCCCTGCCCCATGGCACCGAGGTGACCACCCGCGTGGAGCGCGTGGCTGGAGACCGGCGCGTACCCCAGGGCGTGGTGGGCCGCGTGGTGCGTGAGCGCGGCGGGGGCTTCGACGTCCAGGTCGTCGGCGTGGGCGAGCTCTGGTACGCCCGGGACGAGCTGGTGCCTCGCAAGCCGGGCCAGCTCCAGTTCGCGCTCCGGCGCGCCGCCACCTGGGATGCCCTGCGCCCGTGCGTGGTGGTGGAGACCGTGGTGGGCTCGCAGGCCTGGGGGCTCGCCAACGAGTCCTCCGACGTCGACCTGCGCGGCGTCTTCGGCCTCCCCCTCCCCTGGCACTTCGGCCTCGCCGACAAGCCGAAGGATCTCGTCAGCGCCGACGGCAGCCACACCTACTGGGAGCTCTCCAAGGCGGTGGAGCAGGCCCTCCGGGCCGACCCCAACACCCTGGAGATGCTCTTCGTCCCCAGCGCCCGCGCCTCGGACCCGCTGGGCGAGTGGTTGCTCGCCGAACGCGACGCCTTCGTCTCCAAGGCCATCTTCGGCAGCTTCGGCCGGTACGCCATGAGTCAGCTCGACAAGCTCACCCGCAGCCAGCGGCTCGCCGAGCACCGCGACCTGGTGCTCGAGTGGCTGTGCGAGGAGCCCGCCCCGAGCCTCGACGAGGTGGCCCGACGGCTCGCGGCCATCTCCCCGCGCTCCGCCCCCACTCCCGAGGACGCGCTGCTCGCGGCCAAGACGTACCTCAAGCAGCTCTACCGCTCGCTGTGGGACCAGGGCCTCCTCGAGGCCAACGACCTCGCCGCCCTCACCCGCTATGCGCGCGGTGGCGGCCAGCGGCCTCCCAGCGCTCGCGAGCTGCGGCCGAAGAACGCCTACAACCTGCTGCGCCTCGTGGTGCTCGCCACGGGGTGGCTGCGGGACGGGGTGCCCACCTTCGAGGTCTCCGGCCCCCACCGCGAGCGCATGCTGGACATCAAGGCGGGCCGGGTCCCGCTGGAGGAGGTGCTGCGGGACGCGGAGGCCCTGGCACCGGAACTGGAAGAGGCCCACCGCACCAGCCGGCTCCCGGCGTTCCCCGACTACGGGCGCGCGGACCGGCTGCTGCGGCGCGTGGGCGAGGAGCTGGCGCGGCGCTGGGTGATGCAGGAGCCCGGGCCGCTCGGCCGCGACGCTCCCGCGCCCCCGGCCGTCGAATGGAAGGAAGAAACGTCATGACGCGCAACCTGATGACGGAGCACCAGGCCCAGGTGGCCGACCGCGTGCTCGATGAAGAGTCGGCCCGCCGCGAGCACCTCGTCGTGTCCCTCTCGGGCGCGCACGCGTACGGCTTCCCGTCGCCCGACAGCGACCTGGACCTCAAGTGCGTCCACGTCGCCCCCACCTCGCAACTGCTCCGCCTGGAGCAGCGGGGCCCCCTCGACTCCACCGAGCGCCTGGAGGTGCTGGACGGCGTCGAGGTGGACTACTCGTCCAACGAGCTCGCCCCCGTGCTGCACGGCGTCCTCCAGGGCAATGGCAACTACCTGGAGCGGCTGCTCGGGGCCCACTCCCTGCGCGGCTCCGCCGAGCTGGAGTCCTTGCGTCCCCTGGTGCGCCGCACGCTGTCGCGGCGTCTCCACCGGCACTACCGCGGCTTCGCCCATGGCCAGCTCCGCGAGTGGGAGAAGACGGGCTTCCGCTCCACCAAGAAGCTTCTCTACGTGCTGCGCACGACGCTCACCGGCACCCATGCGCTGCTCACCGGCGAGGTGGTGACGGACCTCACCGCGCTGATGGACCGCTACGGGTTCTCCGAGGCGGGTGAGCTCGTCGCCTGGAAGCGCCGGGGTGAGCGCAGCGAGCTGCCCGAAGCCCTGTCCGAACACTGGCGCGGACAGGTGGCTCGGGCCTTCGAGCGACTCGATGAGGCGCGGGAGCGCTCCGTGCTCCCCGAGGAGCCCGAGGGAGCCGCCGAGCTGGAGGCGTGGTTGCTTCAGGTCCGGCGCTCGCGGTTCTGAGTCCTCAGGCGCGCTTCCGCTCCAGGTAGTGCTTGCGGCGCTCCGGGCTGAGTTTCTCGATGGCGTAGCGCAGCATGGTCCTCGGCATCTCCCAGGCATGGCGGTCGAGGAAGGCTTCCTCGGCCGCGAGGTCCCGCTTGCCCACCTCGCGCAGCATCCAGCCGACCGCCTTGTGCATCAGGTCATGCGGGTCGTGAAGCAGGAGCCCGGCGAGCTTCAGCGTGGGCCTGAAGTCTCTCGCGCGGATGAACGCCAGGGTCGAGAGAATCGCGATGCGCCGCTCCCACAGCACCGGCGAGCGCGCCCACTCGGCGAGCAGTGACTCGA
>NZ_DASVSO010000676.1:0-22964 GCF_036388035.1 Archangium sp. | reverse complement strand
CGCCAGCGATGGTGGACGAGGAGGTCATGTTCAGCGCGTCCGAACCGCTGGCGGACCTCGATGACTCGTTCGAAGGCGGCGGGTACGACCCGATGGAGGTGACCGGCTCGCATCCCATGCCAGCCGCGCCACCCATGCCCGCCTCCATGGCCCCCGGTGGTGCTCCTCCGATGCGCCCGGCCATGGCGCCCATGGCCCCTCCCCCGCCCTCGCCCGCTCCGGCGGCCACGCCGAGCATGGCTCCCATGCGGAAGGCGGCCAGTCCGGTGATGAAGGAGGATCTCGGCGGGCTCCACGAGGAGGAGAGCCCGGGGTCCTTTGAAGAGGAGAGCCCGGGGTCCTCTTATGAGGCGGACGAGGAAGTGTCCGAGGACACGGAGGACGCGAGCCCGCCGAAGGGTGGCCGGGGCGGGATGCTCGACTCGCTCAAGCGCCTGGTGTCGAAGAGTGACGAGCCGGCTCGCCCACGGCCCCAGCAGGCGAAAGCCCGACGCGGCGGCATGTCCCTGCGCTCGGAGGACTCGGACAGCTACTCGAAGGAGCAGCTCGACTACGCGACGAAGAAGGGCGTGGGTGAGCTGGACCTGGTCTTCCTGGTGGACGAGACGGGCAGCATGGGCGTCTACATCGAGGAGGTGAAGCGCCGGCTGGGCGAGATCATCGACGCGCTCGAGGAGGCGCCGCTGTGCCGCAGCCTGAGGCTGGGCCTGGTCAGCTACCGGGACCACGAGCCGCAGGACTCCACCTTCGCGAGCCGCGTCGTGCCCCTCACCTCGGACATCCCCTCCATCCGCCAGGGCGTCGAGCGCATGCAGGCCTCCGGCGGCGGTGACGGCCCCGAGTCCGTCACGGATGGGCTGTACGACCTCGTGCGGCTCGACTGGCGACCGAAGGCGGCCCGGGTGGTGGTCTGGTTCGGCGACGCGCCCCCGCACGGTGTCGAGCCCTCGGGCGACGGCTTCCCCCAGGGTTGCCCCTGCGGCCACCACTGGTACGTGCAGGCCGAGAGCTGCCGGGAGATGGGCATCACCATCTACTCGGTGGGCTGCCTGCCGGGGCTGCGCGGCTTCGCCGGGGCCGAGGACGTGTTCAAGACGGTGGCTCGCACCACGCGCGGCCTCTACCTGCCGCTCACGCAGGCGCCGGTGCTGGTGCCGCTCATCGTGGGCGCCGCGGAGTCGGAGCTCGACCGGCAGCGGCTGGAGGAGCAGATCGCCGAGGTGGTCGCGCAGCACGAGCAGGCGCTCGCGCAGGCCGACGATCAGGAGCGGGTCCGCTTCGTGACTGACGTGCTGAAACAGGAGCACGTGCGGCCACGCGCCATGGTGTACGAGGAAGGCCAGTCCGGCCCGCCGCCGCTCAAGTTCCGAGAGATTCTTCCGGAGGACGTGGAGGCGGGCCTCGACGGGCTGAGGCGAGCCGGCCGGACCTCGCTCTAGACAGGGAGGTCCCCGCCCTCTCTCGTGAGAAGGCGGGGGCGGGCCGCGGGCTACTTCTTCGCGGCCTTGGAGGGATCGATCTCCTCCTCGGCCCGCTCGGTGACCTCGGCGCCTTCCCACTTCTCGCCAGCGCCGAGCCGCCACTCCGAGGGCACGTCCAGCTTCCACAGGTACGTGGCCGCGGCATCGCCCCCCGACGCGGCGCGCGAGCTGACGTTGAAGGTGATCTCCATCTTCTTCACCTCATTGGGGATGAGGTCCATGTCGTAGTGCCCGAGCACCATCTGCGGGGGGAACTCGGCGATGAAGCGCTCGGGGAAGTCCACCTTCATGGAGGGATCCTCCCCGGTCATCTCGCCGATGAGCTTCCCCTTCTCGTCGGTGAGCTTCCACTGGGTCTTGAAGGAGGCGCTGGTGACCATCTTCTTCACCTTGCCGTCCTGGCGCTCCTCGCGCTGGGCGCCCCAGAGCACGAGCTGCAGGCGCACCTGCGGCTTGTTGAGCACCATCACCACGTCGGAGGACAGCACGTCCAGGCGCATGCCCTTGTCGGTGGCCGTCCACACCGGCTTGTAGCGGCCCTCGCGCATCTGGTCGAACACCTTGCGCGTGTAGTCGTAGAAGGCCTTCTTGTCCTGGGCCCGCTCGTCCTTGTCCCCGCGCTTGTCGAGCTCGTCGAGGTACGCGTCGAAGTTCTTGCTCAGCTTGTAGCGGCTCTGGTGCGAGGAGACCTGCTCGAAGTACGTCTTGAAGAACGGGGAGATCTCCTGACGGTAGGAGCCCTCGTCGGGGTTGGTGCGCAGCCAGCCCACGCGCTCCAGGTAGTCCTTCTGGATGCGGGTGAAGTCCGCCTGGCGCTGGGCCTCGTCCGCCCTGGTACTCGCGCTGCGAGACGTCACCACCCCGGCGCTGATGATGCCCACGATGAGGACGATGAGTCCGAAATAACGCTTCACGCGGAGATGCTCCTCTCTCGGAAATGACGGCCGTAGTGATATGAGACCCGGCTCGCGTGTACCAGACCACCGGCAGCTACACGTTACCGGTTGCACTTCCTCTAGAGGAAGGCGGCCTGCTAGGCGGGGCCTCGCTCTCCTGGTCTGCCTACGGTGAGCGCTCCGACGACAATGTTGCGGTGCTGCTGCACGACCTCGCCCACTCCCACCACGCGCTGGGACCGGTGGAGCCGGGAGCCTTCCAGTCCTCGGGTTGGGGCGCGGAGCTCGTCGGCGAGGGGCTTCCGCTGGACACCTCGGCGCTGCAGGTGCTGGTGCCGAACCTGCTCGGCAGCCCCTTCGGCTCCACCTCGCCGGTGACGATCGACACCCAGGTGGGCAGGCCCTACGGCCCGGCGCTGCCGACGGTGACGGTGACGGACATGGCGCGCGCGGTGGCGGCGATGCTGCGCGGGATGAAGGTGGAGCGCGCGCGGGCGCTGGTGGGCGTGGGGCTCGGCGGGCTGGTGGCGTTGCAGCTCGCGGCGCTCTTCCCGGAGCTGACGACGGCGGTGGTGGTGCTCGGGGCCGCGAAGGCCCTGCCCGAGACCCTGCGCGAGCGGCTCGGCCTCACCCGCCAGGTGCTGCGTCAGGATCCGGACTTCCGCGACGGCCACTACGCGCCGGGCCAGGGACCCAAGCGGACCCTGCGCAAGCTGCGCCTGGAGTACCTGCGGCTGCTCCAGGGGCCCGACTCGTTCCGCTGCATGGACCCGAGCGTGGCCGCCGCCGAGCAGGCGCTGGAGGCGGATGCCGACGCCTTCGCGGAGACCTTCGACGCGAACGCCTGGGCCCTGCTGTGCACGGCGTACGCGGGAGCAGATGTCACCGACGGCCTGACGAAGATCCGGGCGCCAGTGCTGCTGGCGACGGGAGCGGACGACGCCCTGGCGCCGCCGTCACGGGTGCGGGACACGTACCACCTGCTCAGCGCGGCGGGCGTGCGAGCCCACTACCAGGAAGTGCCAGAGCCCTGCGGTCACGCGAGCCTGCTGCGGCAGGCGGGGCGGCTGCACCGACCGATACGGGACTTCCTGCGCCGCCGGAGTTCGTGAAGCCGGTTCGCCTGCCTGCCTGTCCTGCGTCCCGCTGGGCAGCCCACTTCCACGCAAGTCCCTGTGTAATGGGCGAAGCGCTCCTACCTTCCTCGCCACGACACGGCTTTGGCGGTCAAACGCCAGAGCCACGACGCGAGGAGAAGAACATGACGAGGAAGGCACTGCTGGCCCTGGCGCTGGGGACCCTGCTGACGGGAGTGGGCTGCCGCCACACGCGTGAGGGCGTCAAGGATGATGCGGAGAACGCCGCGGAGAAGACGGGGGATGCCGCGGAGAAGGCCGGCGACAAGGCCGAGGACGCGACCGACAAGTAGTCTTCATTGCCGCGCGAGGTGAGCGGCTCCACCTTTCGCCGCGTGAATCCGAGACGGTTGTTGGCCTGCCTGGTGGTCGCACTGCTCGTCGCGTGCTCGCCGACGCCTCCGGACGTCCCGGAGCCCGTCGACACTCCACCGCCAACCCCGGTCGAGCCCGGCGAGCGGGACAAGCCCGGCGAGCCTGTCGAACCCAGGCCGCCTGCTCCCGAGGTCCGCTGTCCGGAGGCCCACACCGCTCCGGCGGCGCCCCGCATCGAGCGCCCCGCGCAGGACGAGCTGCTCGGGGCCGGGGACGTCACCCTCCGGGCGACGGGATTTCGAGACGCCGGTGACAACGCGCCGGCTCGGGCCGAGTTCGAGCTCTGGTCGGTGGACGGGCGGATCCCCGTGGGGCGCGTCTGGTGGGCGGCGGTGAGCGAGCCGACGAAGCTCGCCGAGGTGCGCCTCGCCGATGGCGTCTTCCAGGTCGCGAGCGCCCGGCTCGTCGAGCGCTCACGGTACGCGGTGCGCGTCCGCTACGGCTATGGGAGTCCGCCCTGTGAGATCTGGGGCGCGTGGAGCGACTTCCGGTTCTTCAGGACGGACGATGCGTCCCGGGAGCTCTTCGACGAGGAGCAGCTGCTCGAGTTCCACCTCGAGATTCCTCCGGACTCCTGGGCCGCGATGAACGCGGAGGCGGTTCCTCCCGACTGCGTGCCGCATGAGCGCGACTACCACCGGGCCACGCTCCGCTTCCGGGACCAGGTGTTCGAGGGCGTCGGCCTCCATGTGAAGGGGGGCTGCGGCTCCGCCCGGACGCTGGAGGGCAAGGCGTCCTTCAAGGTGGACCTCGAATGGGACGATCCTCGGGAGCCCGGCTGCCCGCGCTCGCGAGAGCTCCTCGGCCGCAAGCACTTCACGTTCAACAACACCGTGCAGGACCCGAGCTTCATGAACGAGCGCCTGGGCTACCCGCTCTACCGGGCGCTGGGCGTGCCGGCGCCCCGCGCGGCGACGGTCCGGTTGTACGTCAACGGCGAGCCGTGGGGCCTCTACACCCACGTCGAGACGATCGACCGGCGGTTCCTGGCGCGCTGGTTCGAGGACAAGGACGGCGCCCTCTACGAGGGGACGTACTGGTGCGATCTCCTCCCGGAGAACGTACCGCCCGCCGGAGGGGACTCCGAGGGGTTCTGCCTCTCTCGCAAGCTCGACGGCGAGGCGTGTGGCTCGAGCGGGACGGGGACTCCGGCCGACGCCTACGCGCCCCTGCGCGAGCTCACCCGCCGCCTCCAGCGACTTCCCAAGGGCGGGTTCTACCCGGAGGTCTCCGCGTTCGTGGACTACGAGCGGTTCCTCACGACGTGGGCGCTCGAGAGCGTCATCTCCCACTGGGACGGCTACCCGTTCGGCTCGCAGAACAACTACCGCGTGTACCAGGACCCCTCGACCGGCCGCTGGACGCTGGTGTCGACGGGGATCGATCAGACCTTCGGGCACCACAAGGTCACGCGCTCCGGGCTGGATCAGGATCCCTGGGCCGTGTCGGGCCTGCTCGCGACGCGCTGCCTGGAAGAAGCGGACTGCGTGGCCGCCTTCGCCGCGCGGCTGGACGAGGTGAACCGGAAGCTCGAGGGCGCCGGGCTCGACTCCCGTGTGAGGCGCCTCCGGAGTCAGCTCGTCTCGGACGTCCAGGCGGACCCTCGCAAGGAGACGACCCCCGCCGGGTTCGAGCGCGCCGTGGAGCAGACGCTCCAGTTCCTCCGCGAGCGCCCCGCCCGGGTGCGCGAGCACCTCGAGCGGCGCCGCTAGCGCCCGTCAGCGGTGCGTGGCGGGGCTGAGCAGCTTCGCGCGCAGCGCGCCCACCAGCATCCCGATGGCGATGTCGTTGCCACCGCCGTGGGGGATGATGATGTCGGCGTGGTGCTTGGAGGGCTCGACGAAGCCCATGTGCATGGGGCGCACGTGGCGCAGGTACTGGCTGACCACGTGGTCGAAGTCGCGACCGCGCTCGTGGATGTCGCGCTCCAGGCGGCGCAGGATGCGCAGGTCGTCGTCGGTGTCCACGTAGATGCGCACGCCCATCTCGTCACGCACCGGCTTCATGTGCAGCACGAGGATGCCCTCGATGAGAACCATGTCCCCGGGGTCCACGCGCACCGTGTGCTTCTGCCGGGTGGACGTCACGAAGTCGTACACCGGCTTCTGGATGGGCCGGCCCGCCTTGAGCTCGCGCAGGTGCTCCACGAGCAGCTCCGTGTCGAAGGCGTCCGGATGATCGAAGTTGACCTCGCGGCGCTCGGCGAGCGCCAGGTCCGACAGGTCCCGGTAGTACGAGTCCTGATCGATGAAGGCCACGCGGCAGTCGGCGAGCGCGTCGCGGACCTTCCGGGCGACCGTCGTCTTGCCGGAAGCGGTACCACCGGCGATGCCAACGACGAGAGGTGACGACATGGGGCGCGAACTACCGCAGCGGGAGGACGGGCGCAAGACTCCGTCGAAAACCCGACACTGAGTACGTCCTCCCCTTCACCCCCAAACGTTCGCCTCCCGACGCGTCCCGGCCCCGGGGCGTACACGAGTCCACAGCTCCTCCAGCTCCCATCGGATTGACCGCCAATTCCCGGCTGCTCGGGCTTTCCGGATTACGCACCCGAGAGCAGCTTGTCTGTGCAGTCGTCCCCCGCCCCCCATCCGACAAAGGAGCATGCCATGCAGCTCACCCGCCTGGCCCTGCTGTCCGCGGCTGTACTGCTCTCCTCCACGAGTGCCTGCGGCCCGGTGGCCCTGCCCGAGGAGTCCCAGGAACTCGCCTCCCAGCGGCAGACGCTCTACGAGCTCAACGGCCTGTCCCCGAATGGACTGGCCTTCAACGGGCTCGCCTTCAATGGCCTGGCCTTCAACGGGCTGGCCACCGCCGAGTTCACCTCCTGGTTCCAGACGGATCCGGTGCTCGGCGACACGGTGATGAAGTACCTCGTGCAGTGCGCCGTGCCCGCCGGGCAGACGCGCAGCTACACCGCGCCCTCCACGGGCACCACCTACACCTGGACGGGGAACCTGGGGCTGGCGCCGGGCTGGGCCCAGGGCGCGACCGCCACCCTGGCCGAGCAACAGCTCATCTCCGCCTGCCTGGCGGCCCACACGAACAAGTTCGGGGTCCGCGTCCCCATCTCCGTGCTGGGGCGGGCCGCGCGGGGCGAGGTCATCCCCTACACCCGGGAGGAGCTCGAGACCTTCTCGGAGAAGGAGGCCTGCTTCTTTGGCAACCTCTTCAACGGCGAGGGCCTCTTCGTCGCCAATGACGGGCGCCTGCTCCACCCCGACCACAGCTCCGCTCGCGCCTGCGCCCGCTCGGACGAGAAGAACGATGACCGCCAGCCGTGCATGCCGATCGTCCGCGTCCAGTCCAGGTGCGACAAGTACTGCGAGAAGGACGGGTCGAAGGACTTCTACACGTCGTGCACCTACAACGGCGTCACCTACCGCCCCCTCACCACGCGGATGAGCAAGCGGGACGTCTTCAAGTGCGGTGACGACATCTGCCAGTACACCGAGTCGTGCGGCACGGGGAACACCCCGGACAACTGCGGCAAGGACTGCGGCCCCTGCCCTTGAGTCCCACCCGACTCCCGGCTGGCCGTCCGTCACCCGACAGCGGCCAGCCCTCTTTTCCGGAAGTTCACGCCTCCGCTGTCCCACCCCAGACACTCTACTTATCAGGTCAATAATCAACGCTTCTTCGTTTCAGTGACAACGGTACCCTGCAAGCGGAGCGCATCCGCCTCGTCCGCGGTCGCAGGGGAAAGACATGAAAACCGGCCCGGTTGAAGGGTCTCGTCGTCCGAAGGTGGAGCGCGCGGTCGGAGCGCTCCTGCTGGTGCTCGCGAGCGCCTGTGGTCCAGCGGAAGTGGCGCTCGAGTCCGAGCCCCCTCGCACTCAGTCCCAGGCCCTGCACACCACCAACGGGCTGTCCTTGAATGGCCTGTCCCTCAACGGGCTGTCCTTGAATGGCCTGTCCACCGCCGAGTTCACCTCCTGGTTCCAGACGAACCCGGCGCTTCACGACACGGTGATGCGGTACGTCGTCCTGTGCGCCGCACCGGCCGGAGTGAGCCGCACCTATACGTCTCCCACGGGTGAGACCCATGTCTGGGCGGGCAAGCTGGGCCTCGCGCCGGACTGGACGAGCGGCGCACCCGCCACCCTCGCCGAGCAGCGGATCGTCTCCGCCTGTCTGGCGGCGCACGCCAACAAGTACGGCACGCACATCTTCCTCTCCGTGCTCGGGCTGAGCGCCACGGGAGCGGCCATCCCCTCCTCCCCCGTGGAGCTGCTGCTCTTCTCCGAGAGGGAGGCCTGCTTCTTCGGCAACCTCTTCACCCCCGAGGGCCTCTACGTCGGCAATGACGGGCGCCCGCTCAATGACAGGGAGAGCACCGCGCGTGCCTGCGCGCTCTCCGCCAAGGGGAACGTGGTGAGCCAGGAGTGTCCCCCGCTCGTCCGCGTCGAGCAGAGCTGCGCGAGGTTCTGCACCCTGGATGACTCGCGGAATTTCTACGTGTCGTGCACGTACAACGGCATCACCTGGCCGGTCATCACGACGCGGATGCTCCGCTCGGACATCCACACCTGCGGAGACGGCATCTGCCAGTCCACCGAGACGTGCGGGACCGGCGGGACGTACGACAACTGCGGCAAGGACTGCGGCCCCTGCCCCTGAGCCTCACCCGCGCCGCAGCAGGCCGAGCGCGAGCCCCTCGGACACCGCACCGGCGGGCACCTGCTCCACCGCCCGGGGCGCCCGCGCGAGCGAGCGCAACTCCTCGAGCAGCGAGGGCGACACCGTCCGGGGCTCCACCCCCCTGCCCTTGCGCCGCACGACGAAGCTCCACGGGCCCGGGGCCGGACGCCGGGCCACCTGCGCGAGCGACTCCAGGCCGCTCACGTCCAGCACCTCGCAGGCCCAGGCACGCCCGGTGAGGTGGCGGCGCAGGGACTTCGCGGCGAAGACGAGCTCGGTGAGGTCCACCGGGAAGGTGCCCACCCGCACGTCCTCGGCGAGCCCCACCTGGCCCGCTCCGGGCGCGGGGACGGGACGCGCGAAGGCCGAGGGCAGGAAGGTCTCGAAGGAGAGCGCCGCCGCGACGCCCTCGTCCGGACGCTCGCGCAGGCGGTGGCGGGCCCAGGCCGCGAAGGCCTGTCCCAACGAGCGCCCCAGGCCCTCGAAGAGCTCGCGGAACTCCCGGGACGCGGTGAAGGCACGCAGGTCCTCCCGCGTGCCCGCGAGCAGCAGCCGCGACACCGGCCAGTCCCGGTCGAGCATCTCGGCCACCACCGCGAGGCGGAAGTCCGTCTCCGCGTGCGCCCCCTCCACGTCGCCCTCCGTCTCCTCCTTCGCGCCGTAGCCGGTGTCGAAGAGGGCCCACGGTTGGCTCTCGCGGGTGAGCGCCGGGGCGGGCGCCTTCACCGGGGTGAGGGTGAGCGGGGGCCTCGGCACCGCGGGCACCAGCGCGCGCAGGCGGCGCAGCGTGAGGGCAGCCACCTCGGAGGGGTGTCCGTCTCCCTCGAAGGTGACGGCACGCAGCGAGGGGCAGCGCGGCAGCAGCGACTCCAGCAGGGCGAAGAGCTCCTCGCGCACGGGCTGGGTGTGGTCGTCCACGTAGTAGCCCCGCCCCTTGCGCCGGGTGACGACGCCGCCGGCGAGGTGGAGCTCGATCACCTTGTCCCACGGGAAGCCATCGAGCCCCGCCTCCAGGGGCAGTCCGGCGGCGAGCTGGTAGCTGAGCAGGTGCCCCAGGTCGATCAGCAGCGGCAGGCCGGTGCGCGCGTGGACGCGGGCGAGGAAGTCCAGCACATGCAGCTCGCCGCGCTTCGCGAAGGCGGCGGGGTTCTCCAGCGCGAGCGGAACGGACAGGTGTGACTGGACGTGGAGCGCATGCGCGGCGCTGTCGCGGACGCCGGCCTCGGTGAAGGGCGGCGTGAAGTAGAGGTAGCCTGGGAACGGCTGCCCTCCCGCGTGCCACCAGCCGATGTCGTTGCCCACCCAGGCGCTGCCCACGGCGCGCGCGTGCGCGTCCAGGTCCCGGAGTGCCTTCTCGGGCTCCAGCTCGGGGCCGTAGAGGTTGAGGTGCACGGGGTGGAAGAGCACGGGCACGTCACCGCGGCGCTCCCACATCTCGGGGAAGAGCGAGGCGTGCGCCCGTGTCTCGTCGAGCGACAGGGGCGCGCTGTACTCCACGTAATCGAAGAGGCCGGGCGACTGGGCGAGCAACCGGTAGGGCTGCGGCTGATCCGCCGCGTCGAGGTTGCTGCTGAGGCCCAGCCCCCGCCAGGGGAGCGTCCAGGCCGTCGCGTCAGGAGGGCTCATAGGGCGTCAACCCTACAGCGGGCGCGCGACATTCTCCCCGCACGAACGCGAGAGGCGTGAGACAGGCGACCGACGACAGTCGGTCCACCCGTCCACGCCTCTCGGTACTCCCCACCCCCGTGGGTATTCTTAGCCGACGACCGCCGCCGCCTCCGGGTTCTCCTCGGTCATCAGCGTGGCCAGCTCCGCCTTGAGCTTGTCCTTGGCGCGGATCTCCAGCTGACGGGCGCGCTCCCGCGAGAAGCCGAAGTGCTCGCCCAGCTCGCTCAGGGTCATGCCCGCGTCGCTCATCACGCGCTGCTCGATGATGAAGCGCTCGCGCGGATCCAGGCGCGCCAGGGCCCGCTGGATGCGCTCGCGGGTCATCTGGGCCTCCTGACGGTCGGCGATCTCATCGGCGTGCGAGGCGCTCTCGGACTCCACGAAGTCCAGGTGGGTGGCGTCACCGTCCTCGCCCATCGGCGCGTCCAGCGACAGATCCCTCCCGCCCATGCGCTGCTCCATCTCGCGCACCTCGGAGGCCTTCACGTTCAGCTTGCGGGCGATCTCCTCGGCGTTGACGACCGTGCCGTCCCCGGCGCCCAGCTTCTCCAGCTCGCGGCGGGTGCGCGCCAGGGCGAAGAAGAGCCGGCGCTGCGCCTGGGTGGTGCCGAGCTTCACCAGGCTCCAGTTCTTCAGCACGTAGTTCTGGATGTAGGCGCGGATCCACCACACCGCGTAGGAGATGAGGCGGATGCCCTTGTCCGGATCGAACTTCTGCACCGCCTTCATCAGGCCGATGTTCGCCTCTTGGATGAGGTCGGACATCTTCAGGCCGTAGGAGCGGTACTCGTAGGCCACCTTCACCACGAAGCGCAGGTTCGCCGTCACCAGCCGGTGACCCGCGGGCAGGTCGCCCTGGCGGAACCGCCGCGCGAGAGCCTGCTCCTCCGGCTGGGTCAGCAGCGGGTACTGGCTGATCTCGGAGAGGTAGGTCGAGAGGAAGTCGGCGGACGCGAAGGAGGAGGAAGCCTGCATGGTGAGCTCTCGGGGGTAGGAAGGCTGTGGGGTCGTTGCCTCGACTGCGTGTCCTGAGCATTGAGCAAGCGGGATGCCAGGGCGTCCGTCGAACCGTCCCCGAGCGAATACGGGCACTTGCATCGAGCGCCCCCCATGCTTAAGTCTGAAGGACAAGTAATTTTTACCGCTCTCCTCTGAGCCGACCCCCTCCCAGAATTACAGTGTTCCGGGTGAAGAGGATCAGACGCCGGATGTGGCTTTGGGTGGTACTCGCGGTGGGAGGCCTGGGATGCGCCGTGCTCCGGCCGCCTCCCGAGGAGACAGGCCCCTCGGTGGACGCACATGTGCTCCGGGCGGATCTGCACGTCCACGTGACCATGCGCGAGGCGCTCGGCCCGCTCTTCCAGGGCGAGCCCGGAGATGGGGGGCTCGCGAGTTCGCACGCGGATCGCCTCGTCAACCAGGTGGACGCGGCGGCGTTTCGGCGGGCCGGAGTGAGGCTCATCCTCGCGACGGTCTGGCCGCCCCCCGCCACCCGTCCCGGCCGGAGCGCGCTGGGCGAGGCCCTCCACCAGTTGGAGGAGCTTGAGGCCTTCACCCGGCGGAGCCCGGACTTCGTGCTGGCGCGGAGCGTGGAGGAAGCCCGCCGGGAGCTCGCTCGCGGAGAGCTGGTGCTGCTGCCCGCCGTCGAGGGCGGCGAGGGCATCCGGCGCGTGGAGGACGTGGATCGGCTCTACGCGGCGGGGGCCCGCTCCCTCACCCTCGTCCACTTCTTCGACAACCCGCTGGCGGGCGCGGCCGATGACCAGTTCGGCGCCGGGGTGGGGACGCTCACCCGAGGACGGGACGGCGGCCTGACACCGCTCGGAGTGGAGGCGGTCCGGAGGATGATCCAGCTCGGCATCCTTATAGATGTGGCCCACGCCAGCGACAGGACCATCGAGGACGTGCTCGCCCTCACCGGGCCCGCGGGGGTGCCGATCCTCTATTCGCACACCGGCGCGGGGTGGGCCGAGACGCGCTGCCTGAGCACGCCCCTCGCCCAGCGGATCGCCGCGGACGGAGGGTTGATCGGCATCGGCCTCTTCCGCTCCCCCTTCCAGGAGGTCCCCGCCGCCGAGCGCTGGGAGGGCTTCCAGCCGGGGACGTGCGATGACGACGTCGCCCACTGGCTCCACTACGCGCGGCACGTGGGGCCCGAGGCCGTCATGCTCGGCAGCGACTTCAGCAGCGTCATCCTTCGCGCCCGGCCGGGCGGCGCCTGTGCGCGAGGCATGCGCCATGCGGGAGACCTGCCCGCCCTCTTCACCGGGCTGGAGGCCCACGGCGTTCCGAGAGAGAGCCTCGATGGCTCCGGGGCACGGCTGCTGCGGGTGCTCGAAGCGGTGGAGGCCCGGGCGGAGCCCTCCGTCCAACGCTCGGCCCGGCAGCTCGCCCTGCCCCGGGACAACCTCTTCCTCGAGTAGAGGCGTACACTCCTACCCCAGCGCACATGGACGCCGAGAAGGCCCTCCTTGCTTCCGGTGATCGAGTGCCATACTCCACCGCCCACCATGCTCGCTCACTCGGACGTGAACGGAACCAGGACCTGGACCACCCCGAACGGGGAGTTGCGGCTGTGGCAACCGGCGCCGCACGTCATCGTGACGCGGTTTCAGGGGCCGATGTACGACGGCCATCTCGCGCAGCTCGCGATGGTGACGATCGAGGGCATCTGCGCTTCCCAGCCGAAGACGGACATCTTCCACGACTGGGAGGGGATGGAACTCTACGCGACCGAGGCCCGGAACCTGATGACGGATCGGGCCATCCCGCTGGCGCCGAAGATCAACTCCCTCAGCGTGCTGTTCGGCTCGAAGGTGGTGCTGATGGGGGTGTCCCTGGCCAACCTCAAGCTGGGCGGCATCACCCTGTTCAAGGGCCGGGAGGAGTTCGACAAGGCCGTGCAGCAGGCCGCGGCGAGCCGGCCCGGCACGTTCAAGCCGACCCCCTAGGGTCCATAGGCGCGGTCGAGAATCCGCGCCGCCTCGAGGCCACTGGCCTTCGCCGCTTCCACGTCCAGGCCCTCGCCGTGGCCCTGGCCCCGGCCCTCGAAGGTGACGCGCGCGTTCTCGAAGGCGGCGGTCCGCGGGCAGGCGGGCAGCTTCAGCGCCGAGCGGAGGACCTCGCAGGGCTGGGACTCGGCGACGTCGAACACGGCGCCGCCCTCCCCCTTCATGTGCAGGTAGTGCACGCGGCCTTCGGCGAAGCGCACCGCCGTCACGCCTCGGCCCAGGAGGGACTCCACCTGAGTGCGCGGGCGCGTCTCACGCCACGGTTCCTGCCCGCCTTGTGAGAACGGCAGCCACTCCCGCCAGCGCAGCGGGGCGAGCCGGAGCGCCCGCTCCTCCTCGGGCCGCACGCGCACCGTGCCGAGGAAGGCCTGGCAGTGCGTCGTATCGCAGACGGGGCGGCCCGGATGGCGGCTGTCGGCGTGGCGCTCGTTGTGGGCCACCACGAGCGCGAGCGCCACCCTCGCCTCCCCCTTCAACTCCGAGTCCTCCGCCGCCACCACCCCCGCCGTGTATTGCAGGCGCGTGGTGCGGAAGAGGAAGTCCGAGCCCCTGCGGGCCTTGAGCGCGTTCGGGCTGATGGGCACCCCCGGCGGAGGCGTGTAGGGCGGCGGCGCGGACGCCGTGAAGACGCCAGCGTAGTCGCGACCGGCCGGCGCATCCGGGAAACGCACGCGCCAGGGACTGCCGAGGCACACCGCCGCGCCCTTCGACACGAGCGGCTCCAGCTTCGAGAAGCCCTCGGGGAGGGCGCGAGGCGTGCCTCCCTCCAGGGCGAAGCCCGAGCCCCGACAGGCGGCCTCGAGCCCTCCCGGCGGCACCAACCCCAGCACCTGCACCCGCGCGGCCTCGAGCCCGGCGCGCTTGCGCCGCACCTTCGCCAGCAACTCGGGCACCTCGTCCGCGAAGGCCCTCGGCATCTTCCCCGGCCGGGCCACCACCGCCACCAGGTCCTCGTCCACCGCGACGATCCACCCGAGCCTCGGCCGGCTGTCCGCGTCGCGCACGGTGCCCGTCTTGGTCGCCACGCCCGCGTAGGCCCTCGACGCGGGCAGCTCCGAGAGCGTCCCGCGAGCGGCGTTGTCGGCCAGCACCGCCAGCAGGTCCGGCCTCGCCTCGGCCAGCAGCCGGTACGCCTGGGCCAGTCCCCACGGGGAGAGGCGCAGCGTCGAGCGCAGTCCGATGGCATCCGCCATGTCCAACGGCTCGCTGGACAGGCCCACCGCGGCCAGCACCGGGCCCCATGGGCCGAAGGACTTCGGCGCGCTCCCCTGCCCCTCCCAGTCCAGGAAGTAGCCGTTGCACGAGCGCAGCAGCGCCGTCTTCACGTCCACCTTCCCGGGCAGCCTGTCACCGCAGAGCCACTCGGGCACCTCCGCGCGCGGCGGGAGCACCGGCGGGGGCGTGGCGCTTCCGGCCACCACGAAGGGCTTCAGCGTCGAGCCGTAGGGCATCGCCTGCTTGATGTCCCCCTCCGCGAGCAGCACCTCGCCCGAGTGGCGGCTGAGCACCACCGAGGCGGAGGCCGCCGTCTCCATCGTCACTCCGGCCAGCTCGTCCACGGACAGCGGCACCGCCCATCGGGCCCCGTCCTGGCACTGCCGCAGCCGGCGCGTGAGGGCTTTCGGAAAAACCGCGTCCTCGTTCAGCACCCGAGCCAGCGCCCGACGGGCCCGGGGTGTGTCCACGCTCGGGTTGCGCGCCAGCTCCGCCGAGGCACTCGACAGGGACTGGTAGGGCGCCTCCCGCCACTCGGCCAGCTCGCCGCTCACCGCGAGCGCGAAGGCCTCGTGGAACATCCGGTCCTCCGCCGAGGCGGGACACGCCCACCACAGGAACTGGTGCGCCAGCTCGTGCCGGAGCGCCACGCGCAGCCGCGCATCCAGCACCCCGGGCGTGGCCTGCCGCAGCTCCACCACGCCCGGCCGCCCCTGCCCGTTGCGCGAGGGCAACATCCCCTCCCCGCGTTGCAGGGAGATGTTTCCCGGCGCCCGGCCGGGCGCTCCGCCGGCCTCGGCCACGTAGTGCGCCTCCAGGGCCTTCCACGTGGCCTCGGCCTCCGAGCGCAGCTCCGCCTCGGGTGTCACGTCTCCCCGGGTGAGGAAGACGGGGGTGGCCGTCAGCAGGGCGACCATCATGGCGGACCATCCCATCACGACGTCACCACTCTCCCTGGCTGAAGTCGATTGCCTTCCACCGTGCCCAAAGGCCCAGATACGTTGTATCCCTTCTCCCGCAGGACGGGTACTGCTCCAACTTCTAGAAGAAGGTGTGCGAGGCAGGAACGTGTTCGCCTGCCCCGCTGTACAGGCAGGCTCAAGGTGCGGGCGTCGTGACAGCAGCGCAAACGGTGGGCGCTGGGACGCAAGACAACGCGCCCCGTGCAGTGAGACACGACGGCGGCCCTCGGTCGTGAAGGGGCAAGGCGAGGAACAGAACGAACTTCTGCGGGCCATCTATGACCATAGAGGCTGCGCAAACCATGCTTGGCTGCGAGCGTTCGCAGATCTTCGAGTTGTTGCGGAGCGGTGCGTTACGACGCGGGCCGAAGGTTGGCAAAGCCGTGATGATCCAAACGGCCCCGCCAGAATCCGCCAGGTCCTGAATTGATTGGAGAACGTAGCCATGCGTTTCCGAGCGTGCATCGCACTTCTGCTCCATGTCTCAGCCTGCGCTACGTCAGCGCCCAGCCCAAGAGAGCCAGCGGCCCGCGACCCGAGGCTCGCCAACCTCCAGCGCGCGGCGAAGCTGCCCTGGACGGATGGGGGGCGGTGCGCCGTCCGCGAAGCTTCTGAGCCCTGGCCCGAGCTGGCGGAGCGGTGCTTTCATGCCCTGGACCATGACCGGATCGAATTTCACGACACCACGGGGCGATGCGCGGTTGCCTCTGCTGGTGCCACTGCCCTGGGGGTCGGGGTTTGCGTGCTGGCGGCACCGGAGCTCGTCGTGGGAGCGGTGATCGTCGCGGGCGTGGTGGTGGTGGGCTTTGCCATCAAAGAGGCGTTGGATGCGTATGCGCTGGATATGGGTCGCCCCGAGGTAAGGCCCGTGCCAGAAACGCGGCCCGTGCCTGAAACAGCGCCCGCCCCGCAGAAACCCTCGCCGGAAAAAAGGCCCAAGCCGGAGCCCAAAGGGCCGGACTTCCCTCCCGTGGGGCCAACCGACATCTCTGAACGAGAGCGACGTCGCAGGTGCGAGCCCATACCGGAACCGCACGCGGGCGAGGATGACGCGCATAACAGGTGCGCCGATCAGTTTCCGCCCAACCGTTATCCCGGAATGGATGTGCTCGTGGGCGGTGTGAGCTTCGATGCACTGCAAGTCGGCGTGCGTGTGCTGTGGGAAATCAAGACCCATCGATTTGACGCATACCCTGACTTTGTTCAAGACAAGGAAATCAAGAAGGAAATGATTCAAATAGAGAAGCAGCGAAAAGCTGCGGCGGCATGCGGATATGGCTATGTCGTTGGGGTGAGCACCGAAGCGCACAAAGCCGCGCTGCTCGAAGAAAGTCCCACTCTCGATGTTGTTGTTACGGGGTGCACACGATGACCAAGCGTAAAGCCCTCACCCTCATCGTTTACTCGCCTGCGCTCGTGGGCAAAGACGGACGCACGCTCGATGTCGTCCATGGGCTGGAGAAGGCGCTCCCCGGCTTGCGCCTGGAGTGGCGGCTCTCCGAAGGCGGGCGACCCATCGCATTGCCGCAGCGCGACGCGTGGCTCGTAGAAAACATTGAGGACGGGGGATTCCCTCTCGTGTGCAACGGGGACGAGAGTTACCCCGTGACGGTTTGGGGAATGGGAAAATCGGGACTCCTTAGCGCAGGCGGTCAGGACCAGTTTGAAGTGCATGCAAAACTGCCACTAGGCGAGCCCGTGATCACGGCGGCAGCGAATGTGCTGGAAGGAATGGCGGAAGGGGCGCGCGCATTTTGGGGGCACGCGTCGCCGTATGGTTACGGCTCGGAAGTCGCGCAGCAGTTTCGCCGCTCGCCTCATGGACCGGAGCGCTCACCCCGTGGGCTTCCCATGCTCAACCTTCCAGAGAAGCTCCCCGCGCCTGAGATTCCCTGTTTCCTTGGGTGGCTGAACTATTGGTCTGCTGCTGCCGCGAAGGCCATCGGGTTCCCGGATCCTGCTCGCGACGCCGAGCTGCTGTCGCGGGCGCGCCGCACGCCGTTGAGTGGGTGGGTCGTGCAGCTCACGGATGCACCGCTCGATTACGACAACCCCGCGCACCTGGACGCGCTCAAACGGGCCTACGAGCGCTTCCCAGAGATTGGCGGGCGCGCAGCCCCTTGAGACTTGGCACGGCTCGCGCTGGCCGCACTCAGTTCGAGTTTCGCAGTTTCTTGATGCTGCCAGACATCGGAATGCTTGGGAGTCGTCATCCCGACACGTCCCCTCCTGTCCCGCCCCGTTCCAGGTCATTCCGCAGGCTCATGCGACATACGCGCAACATTGCGGGGCCCTGCCGACGTGCTCAACCCCCTGGCTTCGGCACGTCTGGTAAGAGGACGTCACCCAGGGTGGCCACGCGGGCTCCGAGGGCCTCCCAGAGATTGAGCGTACAGGACGCTGTGGCTGTCGCCGCCCTATCCCAACGAGCCGCAGGCGGCTCGGTACCATGCTGGCGAGGCCTGGATGATCCAGAATGGTCGCAACCCGGCGATGGTGAAGAGCATCGAGTTCTCGAACGTCTTCATCTTCGAGAAGGAATCCAAGCGGATGCCCGTGTTCGTGCTCCACGAGCTCAGCCACGCCTATCACGACCAGGTGCTCGGCGTCGGCAAGCACGCCGGCCTCATGGATGCCTATGCGCGCGCGATTGCAAACAAGAGCTACGACTGCGTGGAGCGCTGGCGTGGGCCCGAGCGGCCCACCACGTTCGAGCGTGCCTATGCCATGCTCGACGAGTGGGAGTTCTTCGCGGAGAACTCGGAGGCGCTCTTCGGCCGCAACGACTTCTATCCCTTCACACGTGAAGACCTGGGCAAGCACGACCCGGGCATGCTCGCGCTGCTCCAGCAGGTGTGGCAGGTGACCCCGACCACGACACCCACCCCGACCACGACACCCACCCCGCCGCCGGTGTCCGCCGCCTTCGATGCCCGCTGCTACTACCGGTTGACGACCCTGTGGCAGGGCGAGGGCATGTCGCTGGACATTCTCTATGACGGCAAGGACAACAACGTGCCCATCCTCGCCAGGACGGGCAACTACGCGGGGCAGCTGTGGAAGCTGACTCCGGAGGCCAACGGCTTCTACCGACTGACGACCGAGTGGCGTGGGACCAGCCTGTCCCTGGCCAACACCGCCGGCAATCGCCCCCTCCTCGTCAAATCGGCGGCTGTTCCGGAGCAGCGATGGAAGCTGACTCCGGAGCCCAACGGCATCTACCGGCTGACGACCCAGGCGCAGGGCGACGCGCTGTCACTGGACATCGTCAATGACAGCAGGGCCAACAACATCCCCATCCTCGCCAAGACAGGCTGCAATGACTCGGGGCAGCTGTGGAAGGTGACCCCCGTCCCCCCGCTCCCTGAGCATGGAGTGGAGGATTCGCCGTGAGCCAGGAGCGGCAGGAGGTTCTCGTCGGCGCCATCGAGGCGGGCGGCACCAAGGTCGTCTGCGCGGTCGGACGTGGCCCCGAGGAAGTCCGGTGATCAAGGAACCGATGGGGCACGCGACCATCGACATGACGGAGCGCTATGCCCACCTGAGCCCGGACACGCGCAGAGAGGCGGTCGGGGTTCTAACCGGCCCTTTGCGCCCGCGTGCGACATACGTGCAACACGGAGGGAGAAGGCTGCCAACCACCCGTGAGCACGGCGTAAAAAAGTGGAGGCGGCGGGAATCGAACCTGCCGCCTGGCACTCCCAGAGTGGGCTTGGTGGATTCTTGTGAGAGCTTGGCGGCAGCGTGTGCCCTGGCGAGGTGTGGCTGGGGAGGGACTGGTGGGGGAGCACGGGTGAGAGTTCCAGCGGAGGCGGCCGGAGGGGACAGTATTGTCCCGCTCTGGGACGGCAGCACAGTGCGTCTGCCCTATGGCGGCTGGATGTGCTGCTGTGCCTAGCCTGGATGATGAACCATCGCAGCCAAGCCGTCATCAAGGCCAACGGACTCTTTCCGATACCAATGGGGCTTTTCTATTCAACGCTCAATGTTGCGAGCGCTTTGGGTCGTCGCCAGAAAACATTCGGTAAATCTTCTCATCCATGCCTGCCCCAGGACAGAACGCATTGCCATCGAAAACTTGCCGCGAAGCCTCGATCCGTCCTTCCTGAATCAAGATTCCTTGTATCTGAGTACCGCAAGGAATTTTGAGCACGGGATCCATGGCGCCCTCTGCCGCCGGCGCTCCCCCCACCACGACCGCGACCCAAGTCTTGATGTTCTGCCCATAGGCAGAAATCCGAGGCGCCCCCTGGTAATCAAGTACGACATTACATGGAGGAGCCATCCCAAGGAGGAGCTTCCCCCTTTGTGTCGGACTGGTGAACAACACGGAGCATCGGCCCTCCGATGAAGTAAACCGCAGAAGATAATCACGAACCTGGACTCCCGGTATCAGCCCACCATCCTCGGGAGTCATACTGCTTTGTTGGATGTCCTCCTGCGGAGCGGTCGTGCTCTTGGGAAATTGTCGACCTTTGACAGCATGAACCATCGCCCCCAATCCAACGATGGCCAAGCCCAATAGACCAACCGGAACCGCACGCTTCATGGAAGTTCCCAAAACCATACTGCCCCAGACACCCCAACCCATGCGGAGGAGCCGTACTTCATCTCCTTGCCAGCACCCTGACTGATGCCATCCCAAAGATCTATGTGATCATAAAGGTAGCCATCATTGCCGCGGAATTGACTACAGAGGATAATTCCTTTCTTTCCCCGAATATTTTCCGCAGGCTTCTGCGACTGATAAAAAGATTTCTTTTTTCCGAACAAATCGGAGCGGTTACTCATCCAATCAGCCAGCTTTCTGGCTCCAAGCGTATGGCCATCATGCCCTTTCTTCTCACAGTTGGGCACCGAATTGGCCGGCACGCGAACGTTAGCCTTCAGCAAAGCCACTCCCATGCGAATGGCGCACTGATTGACATAGTTAGGCTGACCCGTATCACTTTTGCATGGCTCGATGATTGTCGGAGCGGGATGGTTGTCCCAGAGGCTCTTGAAATTCAACTTCGGCATGATGCGACCCCTTCAATCCACTATAAATCCAAGGACGTAACCACAAGCGGTATCGTGCTAAGGATGAAGCAACAAGACTTGGTGGAGGGCTCTAGGATACGACGTCAACGGGATGCAATTACCGTACATCCTGTTGGACACAACAACCCCTGTTCCTGGGATTTGTTTCGAAATCGACACATGGCCGTGACTGGGAAGCGCGAGGGGGCGAGCGACTTTGGAGCACCTGGGATTGCCCACGGCAGGTGCGCGCTTGGCCCCAGCGCGAGGGCCACATAAGGCCGCAGGGTGTTGAGGCTTGAGCAGCCACAGCCAACAGGCCCACTCCCCCTGTCGCCCCTCCAAGGAGGTTGGAACAGGCAAGCGTGTAACCCAAGGGAACACTACCTGGAGTGCACTGGCATGGCGCACGGCTTGTGTGCTCCCGTCAGAGGGTGTTGAACTGGGGCGGGCAGGCTCCGGTACATTTCAGCCTCGTACTGGGTACTCAAGAAGCACAACGGCCAGCGGAGAACAACCCGCTGGCCGCATGAACGCAGACCGACAAAGACTTCAATGAGGCAGCGTGACACATCCGCAGGAGTGCGCTGCATGGGCCAAGTGCAATGGACTCCATGCCCGGCCCGCCTGGTTCTGCGCACACCAAGAGCTGCCCTCATTGCATGAGCTGCCTTGTGCGATGAACTCGCGTCCTGTTGGTGCCTGACTCTGTCCTCCTCCTTCTTGGTTGCCCACCAGAAAAGTAATGCCGGGGACATGACCGCGCAAGTTGTCCCCGCGCGCGCGGGCAACTACTTCCAGAGGCATGAGCGACCTCCCAATGCCGACGAGGAAGTCCTACCCCACCGACCTCACTGACGCGCAGTGGAGCTTGATAGAGCCCTTCGTCCGGGCCAGCACCTGTGGACCCCAGGACGTGCTGCACCCTCGCAGAGAGGTGGTCAACGCCCTGCTGTACATCCTCCACACCGGAGCGCAGTGGCGCTACATGCCGCACGACCTGCCGGACTGGCAGCTCGTCTACCACTACTTCGACCAGTGGAAGAAGGACGGCACCTGGAAGAAGCTCAACGACACCCTGCGCATCAAGGTGCGCAAGAAGGCCGGCCGTGAGGCGGAGCCGACGGCGAGCATCCTGGACAGCCAGAGCGTGAAGACGACGGAGGAGGCGCAGACAAGAGGCTACGACGCGGGCAAGAAGGTGAAGGGCCGCAAGCGCCACCTGCTGGTGGATACGCTGGGCCTGCTCCTGCTGGTGTGGATGACGACGGCGGATGTGCAGGACAGGGATGCGGCCCAGGCCGTGCTCCCCATGGCGGCTCAGCAGTACCCCACGCTCCAGAAGACGTGGGCGGACGGGGCCTACGCCGGGCCACAAGTGGAGGCGGTGGCCAAGGAGAGCTGTATCAACGTCGAGGTGGTGAAGCGCTCGGACCTCGACAAGGGTTTCGTCGTCCAGGCCTGGCGCTGGATTGTCGAACGTACCTTCGGTTGGCTCAACCGCGAGCGGCGCTTGTCCAAGGACTACGAGCGCAAGGAGGAGTCCTCCGAGGCCTTCATCCACCTGGGCATGATTCGTCTCATGCTCCGCCGCCTCGCCTGACTGCCCCAGTTCAACACCCTCTCAGCGGCCTTCCTCTGCCTCTCTGCTCCCACCCGCTGTCCTCGACATTACCCCCATTTCACTATGCGCACGCCTCCTGATTTGGTCCAAATTTGGTCCGACAAGAACCGATTTGGTCCCCCTAGGCGAGCCGCGCCTCCTGATTGGGAGTAGGCGCGACTCAGAGCGGCGGGCAACCTCTAGTGGAGGCGGCGGGAATCGAACCCGCCGCCTCGTTCCTGCAACGGTACCTCCATCACCCCGGGCGTGGTTCCACCACGCTCGGCCTCGGGCACACGTAGCGCGCCTCCAGCGCCTTCCACGTGACCTCCGCCGTCACCACTCGCCCTTGCTGACGTCGCCCGTGCTGCGCTTGGACGGCGCCACCTTCAGCACGTCCGTGCCCGTGCGGCCGCGGATGCTCGTCACGTACATGTCCTCGATGAAGGCCGGCGGCGCGGAGAAGGTGCCCGCGAACTGGGCCCTCATCACGTACCCCACCGTGCGCGGGCTGTCGCTCCACCACGTCGGCTCCTCGAAGAAGAACGTGGCGCGCTCGGGGCTCAACGAGCGGCGCTTGAGGGCCTCGGGCGCGAGCGGCAGCGCGTGCGGCGGACCGCGGAACACCTTGTCCTCCACCAGCGGCACGAAGCCCGCCGGCACCGCGTCCTCCACCACGTAGTACGCCGAGCGCACCCGGTTCTCCCCGTGCGCGTCCAGCGTCAGCTCCACGTACACCTCCTCGCCCTGGCTCACGCTGTCACCCGCCGCGAGCGGCACCCGGCCGCCCTCGCGCAGCACGTAGTACGCGCGCTGGAGGCTCATGCCCTCGTCCACGGGCTTCACGTCCGCCAGCGGCGTGGAGGCCGTGGCCCGGAGGCTCGCCACGCCCTCGAAGTCCGCCACGTCCACCGTGCGCGTCCCCGGCTCCAGCGTGGCCACCAGCCCCATGCC